>NZ_JBIVNX010000006.1:20462-233207 GCF_044753805.1 Streptomyces sp. NPDC093225 | reverse complement strand
ATCGCCCTCACCACCGTGATCGTCCGCGAGGACACTCCCGGCGACAAGCGCCTCACCGCCTACTACACCACGCACTCCGCAGCCGCGCACACCTCGGCAGACCTGCGCACGCACTGCCGCCGCCACCTGCCCGACTACATGGTCCCCAACCACTTCGTACACCTCGACAAGATCCCCACCACACCCAACGGAAAGGTCGACCGACGCGCCCTGCCCATCCCCACGCAGGCCGCCCCCACCACCACACACACCCCGCCCCGCACCCCGCTCGAAGCCACCATCACCGCCGTCTGGGCCGAGCTCCTCCAGTCCCCCGGCCTCGGCGTCCACGACAACTTCTTCGACCTCGGCGGCCACAGCCTCCTCGCCACGAAGACGGCCAAGCGCCTGCGCAGCACCGGCCTCGACGTCACCGTGCGTCAGATCATGCAGTGGCAGACGGTCGCCGAACTCGCCGCCGCCCTCGACGCGGGCGCGGACGGGACGGACGGGGCCGGGACCGACCCGCTCGTGTACCGGCTGTCCTCCGGGGAGGCGGACCCGGCACTGCCCAACGTGTTCTGCGTCCACGCCAGTGGCGGCACCCCGAACGCGTACGGGCAGCTGGCCCGCCTGCTCCGGGCCGACTGCACCACGTACGGCATCCAGGCCGTGGGCATGGACCGTTCCGAGCTGCCGCTGCGCGACGTCGCGGACATGGCCGAGCGGTACTGGAAGGCCATCCGCTCCGTCCAGCCCGAGGGTCCCTACCACCTCCTCGGCTGGTCGCTCGGCGGGGTCCTCGCGCATGAGATCGCCCGCCAGGGCGCGGCCGACACGGCCACCGTCTTCCTGGTGGAACCGCCGGTGCACGGGCCGCGTCTGGAGCAGAGGCTGCGTCCCGGCGTGGAACTGTACGGGCGGGCGGCCGGGCTCTGGGAACGCGGCCAGGAGGCCGACCCGTACACCCGTGAGGAGCTCACCGCCGAGCTGCGTCGCATCAGTGCACCGCTGGAGGTCCCCTCGGACGCGGTCGGCCTCGACGAGTGGCTCCCCTACGAGACGCTCGGGCTCCTCCTGGACGCGATGCTCCGGCACCGCCCCGGGGTGTCCGCGGCTCCGGCGGTGCTCTTCGTGAGCGACGAAGTCGCCCACAGCCGGGAGGGATCCGTGGTGAACGAGCGCGACCTCGCCGAATACCTGGACCACTGGGGGGCGCTCCACGAGAGCACTCCGCCGATGGAGCGGACCCCGGGCGACCACGGCGCGATGATGACGGAGCTGCCGGCCATCGAGAAGGTCGCCGAGGTCGTCCGGGCGACCCTCACCGGCTTCCGGCCGGGGACGGGGACGGGGACGGGGACGGAGGCAGGTTCCGGCGACGGCGACGGCGCCGGCAGCAGCGGCAACACGAACGAGCAGGTGGTCTGATCATGGTGAAAGTCATCGCCGAGGCGCTGGAGAGCGACCACGGGCACAGCGTCGTCGGCCTGCGGGCGCGACTGGAGACGTTGGTCGACGACGGGTGGGAGCTCCTCGCCGAGCGCAGCACGGACGGGACCGGCCGGATCGAGGAGTGGGGCGAGGCCCTCGCCCACAAGGGCCTCTACCGGATCGTCTTCGACATCGACCGGTACTTCGCGGGCCTCGGCACCACCCCGGGCTACCCCGAGGTGACGGCCACCTTCCGCGCCTCGGAGGAGGGGGTGGGGCACCGGCTGAGCCTGACCTTCTCGCCCCACCACTACGCGGCGGTGTTCACCTCCGAGTAGCCGCCCGGGCCGCCTCGTCGGCCTCGTCCGCCTCCGCCTCCGCGAGGCGGGCGAGGACGGGGCCGGCCACCTCGGGGGCCAGGGAGCCGGCCAGCTCCCGCAGCTCACCCAGGATCCGTCCGGCGGCCTCCGGGTCGCCGGCCAGCAGATGGGTGGTGCGCAGCACGGCCAGCGCCCGGGCCTCCTGGGCCGGGGTCTTCATGACCCGGAACAGCGGCAGGGCCCGTCGCAGATGGGTCACGGCCCGGTCGAAGTCCTCGGTGGCGAGCGACAGTTCGCCGAGCGCCACCAGGGTCCTGCCCATGACCAGCCGCTCGTCGCTGGTCTCGGCGAGGACGAGGGCGCGGTGCAGGGCCTCGGCGGCCTCCTCGAAGTCGCCGCGGTGGAAGCGGGCGGAGCCGATGCCCTGCAGGGCGTAGGCCTCCCCGGTGTGGTCGCCGATGAGCCGTACGACGTCCAGCACCTGGGAGAAGGACTCCAGGGCCTCGCCGTACTCGCCCCGCTCCAGGTGGCTTTGGCCCATCCGGTGCAGCACCTGGGCTTCGACGCGTCGGCCGCGGCCCTCCCGGCTGAGCCGCAGGGCCTCGTCCAGCAGGGGGCCGGCGGCGTCCTCGTCACCCGTGCTCAGCCGCAGCTGGGCCAGGTTGTGCAGGACGTAGGCCACTGCGACGGTGCCGTCCCCCTCCCGGAACACCCTGAGGGCGGACTCGTAGTGAGCGGCTGCCTCGTCGAACCGACCGTGCACGCGGGCCAGGTAGCCGAGGCCCCTGGAAGCGAGCGCGGCACCCGGCTCGTCGCCGATCTCCTCGAAGATCGCGGCGGACCGTTGGAAGCGGGTCTCGGCGCCGGCGAAGTCCTGCTTCGTCACGGCGAGCGAGCCCAGGGAATGGAGCAGGGCCGCCTGGCCGAGCCGGTCGCCGCCCCTACGGGCCGCCGCGAGGGCGATCTCATGGGTGTCGCGCCAGTCGTCCAGCCGTACGTGGGTCTCCAGGAACGTCACTGCGGTGACGGCGAGGCCCCAGCAATGCTCGGTGAGCCCCATCATGGCGGCCTGCCGGACACTGGGAAGCAGCATCTGGCGTTCCCGTGAGAACCATTGGAGAGGCTCGGCCAGGACCCGGTCCACGGTCCGGTCGGGCAGGGGATGAAGGGGAACGCCATGGCTGCGGATCAGCACGTCGCGCCCGTACTCGCGGTGCCTCGCCTCGGTCAGCAGGAACAGGAAGCAACCGAGCACCCGGGCCAGCGCGGCCTCGCGCTCCGCCACGCCCTCCTCGCCGACCAGCCGCTCGCGCGCGAACACCCTGATGAGGTTGTGCAGCCGGTACTGGCCGTGGCGGCCGGTGCCGGTACCGGCGGAGTCCAGCAGCTGGGCGTCGGAGAGCTCGTCGATCAGGTCGCGCACCACCGCCTCGGGCAGCTCCAGCAGCGCCATGCACGCCCAGACGGAGAACGGTCCCTCCTCGATGACCGCGAGCCGCCGGAAGAGCCGGCGCGCGTCCTCGCTGACGCTGTCGTACGTGAGCGAGAGGCTGGCCCGGATGCCCACGTCCGCGTACTTCAGTTCGTCGAGGCGGCGGGTCTCGTCCTCCAGCCGCTCCACCAGCTCGGTGATCTCCCAGTGCGGCCGGGCGGCCAGCCGGGCGCCCGCGATCCGCAGCGCCAGCGGCAGGTGGCCGCAGAGCTCGGCGAGCGCTTCGGTGGCCTCCGGTTCGGCCGCCACGCGATCGGGGCCGGTGATGCGGCCCAGCAGCTCGGCCGACTGTGCCGGAGGGAACGTGGTGACGTCGACGCGGACCGCACCCGCCAGGCTCCCGATGTGCCGGCGACTGGTGACGATCACGGCCGAGGTGGGTTTGCCCGGCAGCAGTGGCTTGATCTGGCTCTCACCGGCCACGTTGTCGAGGATGATCAGCATCCGGCGCTCGGCGAGCAGCGCCCGGTACATCTCGGCCCGCTCCTCCAGGCCGTCGGGGATCGCGGTGCCGCTGACGCCGAGGGCGCGCAGGAAGCGTTCGAGGACCTGGGCCGGGCCGACCACCTCGGGGGCGCCGCCGTGCAGGTCGGCGAAGAGCTGCCCGCCGGGGAAGTGCGCGGCGATCTCGTGCGCCACGTGGACGGCCATGGCGGTCTTGCCGACGCCCGGCTTGCCGACCACGGACACGATGGGCACCGCGAGCCGGGACTGGTCGTGGGAGGCGAGCAGCAGTCGGTCCCGGATGTCGGCGACCAGGTCGTCGCGGCCGGTGAAGTCGGCGATGTCGGCCGGGAGCATCTCCGGCACGACGGGTGCGGGAGCGGCCGCGGGTACCGGGGCGGGAGTGCTGCGGGTGCCCGGCGGGTCGAGGCGGGGGTCGGTGGCCAGGATGGAGTGCTCGAGCCGTTTGAGCCGGGGGTCCGGCTCCACCCCGAGCTCGTCGATCATCCACTGCCGGGTGTCCCGGTACACCTGGAGGGCCTCCGCCTGGCGGCCGGAGCGGTAGAGCGCCAGCATGAGTTGCCCGCGCAGCCGCTCGCGCAGCGGGAACTCGTCCACGAGGCCGATGAGTTCGCCGACCAGCGCGCTGTGATTGCCGAGCGCGAGCTCCAGTTGGACGCACTCCTCGGTGGCGGCGATCCGGTGCTCGGTGAGCTCGTCGGCGCCGGACCGGATGACCTCGCTGAACATGCCGCCCAGCGCGGCGCCCCGCCACAGTCCGAGGGCCTGCCGGTACGCCGCGGCGGCGTCCTCCCGCTGTCCCGCGTCGCGCAGCTTGCGCGCCCTGCCGACGAGGCCGCGGAAGTGCAGGGCGTCGAGGTCCTCCTCGGTCGCCCGCACCATGTACCCCTGCGGGTGGGTCGTGATGACGTCCGAGATGCCGTGGTTGCCGAACAGGCGGCGCAGGGACGAGACGCTGATCTGGAGCTGCGCCCGGGCGGTGGCCGGGGGCGCCTCCTCGTAGATGGCGCGGACGAGCCGATCGACGCTGACGACGCGGTTGGCGTCGAGGAGGAGCGTGGCCAGAACCGTCTGCTGGCGGACCCCGCCGAGGTTCAGCGGTGCGGAGTCGACGCTCGCCTCGAGCGGGCTCAGGATGCGGTAGCCGACCCGGGGCGCGTGCGCCCGGCGGTCGTCGTGGTGTGTGCCCATCACCGGTCGCTGCCCCACGTTTTCGAGTCCCCCCCAGGAATACGCGCAGGTCGACGGGAACTCTATGGATGTTTGAGGCAACCGGTCAACAGAGATCGACTATGGCGCCCACCTGCGACGCGGCACGCGCGAGCTCCCGGCGGGACGGCCTCACCCGTGATGTGACACCCCGTCGTGAACTGCCGGGCGTGCCCGAAATCCGATCATTGCGCACCGAATTCCGACCATTGTCGAAAGAACGATCAGAGGGGGAGACATGGCTGCCGACCTGGTGACCGCGCCGGCGTCCGAGGAGGCCGCGCCGCTGCGGAGGAACCGGGACTTCACACTGCTGTGGGGAGGCCAGACCGTCTCGCAGGTGGGCTCCGCGGTGTCCGTCCTGGCGTTCCCGCTGCTCGTGCTGTCGCTCCACGGGTCGGCCGTGCAGGCCGGCGCGCTCGGCACCCTCCAGGCCGTGATCCGGGTGGTCTGCCAGCTGCCCGCGGGGGCCTTCGCCGACCGCTGGAACAGGAAGCGCGTCATGCAGGTCTGCGACGCGTGCCGGGTCACGCTGTTCCTGGCCCTGGGGACCGCCGTACTGCTCGGATGCGCCCCGCTCGCGGCCGTCTTCGCGATCGCCGGTGCGGCCGCCGTCGCGGACGTGCTCTTCACGGCGGCCGAGACCTCGATCGTCAGCCAGCTCGTCCACCGGTCCCAGCTGCCGGAGGCGTTCGCCAAGAACGAGGCGCGCTCGTACGGGGCGTCGCTGGCCGGCCCGCCGCTGGGTGGCTTCCTCTACGCCGTGGGCCGGTCCGTGCCGTTCCTCTTCGACGCCCTGAGCTACCTCTGCTCCTTCCTCGCCGTCTCGTTCATCCGCAGGCCGGCCGACCCCCAGCAGGAGGACTCCGCCCCGACCTCGCTGCGCCACGACATGGCCGAGGGCGTGCGGCACGTCGTGGCGAGCCCGTTCCTGCGGGCCGTGATCCTCATGGCCGCCCCCGTCAACTTCGCGCTGAGCGGCGTCCAGTTCTCCGCCGTCCTCGTGCTCACCGACGCCGGCCACAGTCCTCGTACCGTGGGCCTTGCCCAGGGCTGCATCGCCGTCGGTGGTCTGCTCGGTGCCCTCGTCGCGGCCCGTGTGCAGCGGCTGCTGCCCTTCCACCGGCTCCTCATCGCCGCGGTGGCCGTGCTCCTGACGCTGGTCACCGCGAGCACGCTGCTGGCCGGCCGGACGTTCATGGTCGCGCCGGTCGCGCTGGGCCTGTTCCTGGCCCCCGCCGTGAACTCGGCCCTGTTCGGCAAGATCGCCTCGGTGACGGCCGCCCGCATCCAGGGCCGTGTGATCAGCGTCGTCGCCCTCTCCGCCACCGCGGCCGCCTCGATGGCCCCGGTGATCGTCGGCGTGGTCGTGGAGCATGGTGGCGGTCGGGCGGCCATGGCCACGACGGTCGCAGCGACGGCGCTCTCGCTGCTGGCGGTGCTCGCCTCCCGCCGCACCCTCAGGACGGCCTGATCCGCCCGCGCGGTGCGTGCGGAAGGCGAAGGGGCGGTGACCGGATCGGTCACCGCCCCTTCGCCGTGTGGTGCGGGGTGCGTCAGGGAGTCGTGGCCGGCTCGCGGGTGGGGGTGGGCGGGGCGGCAGGGGTGTCGGCGGTGGGGACGCCGGTGAGTTTGAGGAGGGGGCCCGTCATCAGGGTGGTGATCAGGGCCACCAGGGTCAGGATGGCGAACAGGGGGGCCGTCAGGAGGTGGGACTCGTGGCCGATCTGGAGGACGACCAGTTCCGTCAGGCCGCGGGTGTTGAGGAGGGCGCCGAGGCTGAGGGACTCGCGCCAGGGCAGGCCCGTGGAGCGGGCGGCCAGACCGGTGCCGAAGATCTTGGTGAGGACGGCCACGGCGAGGAGGGCGGCCAGGACGAGGACGGCGCCGCCGGTGAAGGTCAGGGTGGACAGGTCGACGTTCAGGCCGTAGCCCAGGAAGAAGAAGGGCAGCAGGACGGACTTCGCCGTGGTGGTGAGGGGGCTCGTGGCCGTCGTGGCGGCGGCGGAGGGGGGCCAGACCAGGCCGACCAGGAAGGCGCCGATCAGCTGGTGGACGCCGAGCGCCGCGGTGAGGGCCGCCGAGGCGCCGACCGCGCCGACCAGGGCGATGCGGAGGGTGGTCGGGTTCGCGGTGGCGGCGTGGCGGTCGGACCAGCGGGCGGCGAGCTTGCGTACGGGCCCCAGGTAGAGGGCGATCAGGGCGGCGACGGCGAGGGTGCGCAGGGCGGCGCCGACCGGGTCCGAGCCCTGGGCGAGGGCGAGGATCGCGGAGAGGGCGAGCCAGCTGCCGCCGTCCCCGATGGCCGCGGCCAGCAGGCTCAGCCGGCCCGGCCGGGTGCGGGCGATGCCGAGGTCGTCCAGCATGCGGGCGAGTACGGGGAACGCGGTGATGCTGACGGCGCACCCGACGAAGAGGACGAAGACGAGGGGCGAGAGGCCCGGCGGCGCGTACCGGTCGGCGAGCGGGATGGCCACCAGCGAGCCCGCCGCGAAGGGGATGAGGAGCGACGCCTGGCTGATGACCAGGCCCTGGCGGGCGGTGCCCCGTACGCGCAGCGAGCACAGTTCCTGACCGGTGGCGAACATGAAGACCGCCAGGCCGAGTTGGGCCAGGCCGTTGAACATCGGGAGGATCGCGGAGGGGAAGAGCCAGGCGGTGGCCTCGGGCGCCATGGAGCCCAGGAGCGAGGGGCCCAGGGCGATGCCGGCGATGACCTCGCCCATGACGCGTGGCTGGCCCAGGCGCGTGAACAGGGTCCCCGCGAGGTGGGACAGCGCCAGCACGACGGCCGCCCCGAGGAAGAAGTGACCGGTCGTGTCGAGGGTGAGCATGTTCATGCTCCGGGACTCCGTTCGTCCGTCGTGCGGCGTGCGCGTCGCGACGTGCGGGACGCGTCTCGTCCGTCGTTCCGCCGTTTCGCCGTGATCAACGCGCGGGGCCGGGTCCGGGCGCGGCCCCGGCCCCGGCGTGATCAGTGGCGGGGGCGGCGGCCGAGGGCCATGCCGGCGAACAGGAAGAAGACGCCGATGGCGCCGGCGATGACGGCGGCGGTGGTCTGCGCGGGCTTGTCACTGGCGTTCAGGACGGCGGTCACGACGCCCATCACACCGCTGATGTAGCAGAAGATCGTCAGGAAGATCTTGAGGTTCGGGTTCATGGGGTGATCGGTCCAATCGGTCTGGTGCTGATGCTGGGGCTGGTGCGGGTGGTCCGGAGCGGTGGGGGCGCAGGGGTAAGTACGCCGTCGGCCGGCCCGCCGGGCCGATCACGGTGCCACCGGAGCCCGGCCCGCGGCCGTGAAGCCGAGCAGCATGACGTAGGCGTCCGGGTCGGCGCGGAAGCGGTTCCAGCGGTCCGCCGCCAGGGCGAACTCCGGCAGCGTCACCACACCCGAGGCCACCAGCGGCTGCAGCCGGCCGGGGCCCAGGTGCGGGGCGAAGGCCTCGACCGGGTGGTCGTCGTTGGTGCTGGCGAAGGGGCGCAGCACGACGTCGGCGCAGCCGGCGGTGCGCAGGATCCGCGTCAGACGGCGGCCGAGGGTGCGGTCGCCGCCGGCAGAGGCCTGGGCCTGCGTCAGCTTGCCGTGGATGCCGGCCAGTTCGGGGTACGAGGGTTCGGCCAGGCCCCAGCAGGAGGCGTCCACCTCGGTGGCGACGAGCAGCCCGCCGGGCCGCAGGATGCGCAGTGCCTCGGCCAGGACGGCCTGCGGGTCGGCGAGGTGCTGAAGCACGTAGCGCAGCAGGACGACGCCGGCCGAGTCGTCGGGCAGCGGCAGGGCGGCGCCGTCGGCGACCACCAGTTCGGCGCCGGACCCGGCGGCGTGCGCCAGCAGGTCGCCGTCGATGTCGACCGCGGTGAGGGGGAGGGCGGGGAAGGCGGCGCGCAGGCGGCGGGTGACGGCGCCGGAGCCGGCGCCGATCTCGACGAGCGGGCCGGACCCCTCCGTCACGCCGAGCTCGCGCAGGATGCGCAGTTCGGCGTCGAAGGACAGCGCGGCCTGCGCCTCCAGGCGGGCCAGCTCGCCCGCCAGGCCGCCGGCGGTGGTGGCGGCCGGGTCGTACGAGCCGCCGACCGGTCCGCCGCCGGGCGTACCGACCCGTCCCGTGGCGGGTGTGTCGACCGGTCCGGTGGCGGTGTCCTGGTGGGTGCCGGTACCGGTGCCCCGGTCCGTGCGGGCGGGGGACGTGGTCATCGGTTCCTCGCAGTCATCCGCATGCCGTGCTTGGGGCGCAGGGTCACCAGCGCCTCCGGCTCCACCGTGAAGCCGGGTTCGAGTTCGAGCCGGGTCGCGCGCATCAGGACGGCCAGCACCAGCGTGGCCTCGACCATCGCGAGGTGCTGGCCGATGCAGATGCGCTCGCCGCCGCCGAAGGGCAGGTACAGGTGGTGGGGCGGGGCCCCGTCGGCGAACCGGTCGGGTACGTACTCCTCCGGCCGGTCCCAGTGGTCCGGGTGCCGGTGCAGGACCCACTGGCTGACGCAGACCAGCGCGCCGGCCGGGATCTCGTAGCCGTCGACGACGTCGGGGCCGACGGCGCGCCGCGAGACCAGCCACACCGGCGGGTAGAGCCGCATGGCCTCCTCGATCGCGCGCCGGCAGTGCACCAGGTCCGGCAGGTCGGCGGCGGTGGGGGTGCGGTCTCCGAGGACGGCGTCGATCTCCGCGCGGACCCGGTCGGCCTCCGCCGGGTGCCGGTCGAGCAGGTACAGCGTCCACGTCAGGGCCTTGGCGGTGGTCTCGTGGCCCGCCATGACCAGGGTGAGCACCTGGTCGCGCAGCGCCTCGTCGTCCAGCTCGCCGATCATCGCGTCCAGCAGCGAGGGCGAGGCGTGCGCGGCCCCGCCGCCCGCGGCCCGCCGCGAGGCGATCACCGTACGGGCGATCAACTGCAGGAACGTACGGGCCTGTACGTACCCCTTGCGGCGCAGCGCCGTGTCGATGGGATCCGGGTCCGGGTCGGGTACGTAGTGCCCCATGAAGCGGTTGGTCGCGTCCACGGCGCGGCCGAAGCCCTCGCCCGCCGCCCCCATGTCCACGCCGAGCACGGCGCGCGTGAGGATCGAGAGGGTCAGCGAGGTGAGGTGGTGCTCGACGGGCAGCGGGGTGCCGGACTCCATGGCCGGCCGCCAGCGCTCCAGCAGGGCCTCGGTCTCCTCGGTGATGATGCCGTCGAAGGTGGTGACGGCGGTGCGCCGGAAGGCCGGGGCGCACAGCTTGCGCTGCCGGGCCCACTCGTCGCCGTTGCTGGTCAGCAGCCCGTTGCCGAGCAGCGGGCGGAGCATCGCGTCGTCGGGGGTGTCGGCCTTGGTGTAGTTGGCGACGTTGTCCTTGAGCACGTGCCGGACCAGGTCGGGCCGGTGCAGCATGTAGATGCGCTCGCCGTCGCCGACGTGGCTGGTGATGTCGCCGTAGCGGCGGTTCATCTCCGTTACGAACGCCAGCGGGTCGGCACGCATCTCAGCCATGTCCACGGGTGCGTCGGGCCCCGGTGGGACGGTGCCCGCCGGTGCGGTGGTGGGTGTCACGTGAACCTCCGTGGATGGCTGGATCTTGGCCGGATTCTCAGTGGCTGAATCCGCATTACGTACGCCCCCTACGCAATGGCCGGTGCGTATGCCCGGCGCGTACGTACCGGCCGTCGGTAATTCCGTAATCCCCGTGGGAATTCCGGCGGGCGCGGTCCGGGCACGCGCCGGGAGGCGTCCGGCGTGAGAGCATGCTTGCGCGGGTGGGGGCAACCGACCTGCGGGCGCGGGTGGTTGGGCAACGATATCCGGGGGAGGGAATCGGCTCAATGCTTAGTCCGAGCGGCTCGATACTCACTCCCGGGCGGCCCGTTACTCACGATCGGACGGCCCGCGGATTACGTTCCTTTACGTCTTGGCGGCACGCTTCCGGTCATGTGAATCTTTTCCTCGTCGCCGGCACAACGACCGAATCGAATCCGCAGGAATCGTGAAAGGAGTGTTCACATGGCACTCGACCCGCAGCAGCGCGCTGAGTTCGTGAACGCCTACACCCGCGTTCTCATCAGCTCCTGGTCCGACGAGGCGTTCGCCGCCAAGCTCCGCTCGGAGCCGCGCACCGCGCTCGCCGAGTCCGGCATCGAGCTCCCCGCCGACGCCCAGGTCGTCATCGTGACCGAGGCGCCCGAGGGCCACGAGGAGGGCAACCTGGACGTCCAGGTCAACCTCTGGGAGCAGGGTCTGGCCACCGGCCGCTACGAGTTCCACATCCCGGCCAGCCCGACGGTCGACGCCGCCGAGCTGAGCGAGGGCGACCTGTCCGACGTCGCCGCCGGTTGCAACTACTGCTGCTGCCCCTGCTGCTGCTGCACCTGATCGGCGCCCCGCAAACATTCCCACTTCGCTGGAGCGTTCCATGCCCACTGCGCAGACGGCGCATCCGGTTTCCGTCCGCGGACTTTCCAAGCACTACGGTGACGTGCGGGCCGTGCGCGACATAAGCCTCGATATCCATCAGGGCGAGGTGTTCGCACTGCTCGGGCCGAACGGCGCGGGAAAGACCACGACCGTCGACATTCTGACGGGCGTGCAGCGGCGCACCGGTGGAGATGTGCGGGTCCTCGGCCAAGACCCGGCCGAGGACCCGCGGGAATGGCGGGCGAGAATAGGCGTCGTACCCCAGACGACCGGCGCCTACGCGGACCTCACCGTGAAAGAGGTCGTCAGGCATTTCGCCGCGATGTACCCGGCCCCGCTGCCGGTCGGCGAAGTGCTGGACATGGTGGGCCTCGGGGCCCTCCACAACCGGCAGGCCACGGCGCTCTCCGGCGGCCAGCAGCGCCGCCTGGACGTCGCGGTCGGCGTGATCGGCGATCCCGAGCTGATCTTCCTGGACGAGCCGACCACGGGCCTGGACCCGGTGGCCCGGCGCGAGGCCTGGGAGCTGGTCCGCTACTTCGCCGACCGCGGCCGTACGACCGTACTGACCACCCACTACCTCGACGAGGCCGAGGAACTGGCCCAGCGCGCCGGTGTCGTCATCGGCGGCCGGCTCGTCGAGTGCGGCCCCCTGGAGTCCCTCGGCGGCCGCGACCGCACCCCGGCCACCATCACGTTCCGCCGCTGCGAGGCCCTCGCGGACCGCGCCCTGCCGCCGCTGCCCCCGGGCACCGAGGTCGTGCCGGCCGGGAGGGTCACCGTCACGCTGCGCACCGCCGCGCCGTCGCGGGCCCTGGAGGTCCTGCTGCCCTGGGCGCGCGAGGCGGGCGCGCCCGAGCTCGCCGAGCTGCGCGTGCACCGGCCCACCCTCGAAGACATCTACCTGCACCTGATCGACAGGGAGAACAGGGAGACCGCCGCATGACCGTGACCGACGCCGTAGAGCCGGTGAAGCCGGCGGACCTCCGGCCGGCCGGACCCGCTCCCACCATCGTGGTCGTGAGGCCCCCCGCGCGCGGCGCCCGGGCGCTGCTGCGCGCCTGCGCGGCGCGCTCGTCCGTCGAGCTGCGCGCCTTCTTCCGCAACAAGCAGTCGCTCGTCTTCACCCTCTTCTTCCCGGTGATCCTGCTCCTCGTCTTCGGCTCGATCTTCGAGGGCAAGGTCGAGGGCACGAACGTCGACTTCCGCCAGGTCTTCATGGCCGGCGTGATCGCCGCCGGCGTCATGAGCACCGCGTTCTCGGGCCTGGCCATCAACGTGGCCATCGAGCGCGACACGGGCACGGTCCGCCGCCTGGCGCTGACCCCGATGCCCAAGTCCGCCTACTTCGTGGGCAAGCTGGTCCGCGTCGTGGTCACCACCGTCCTCGAGACGGTGCTGCTCATCGGCATCGCCGTGGCCGCCTTCGACCTGCCGCTGCCGTCCACCGCGGAACGGTGGAGCACGCTGGTCTGGTGCCTCGCGCTGGGTACGGCGGCCTGCGCGCTCGCCGGGACGGCGTACAGCGCCGTGATCCCCAACAGCCGGTCCGCCGCGGCGGTGGTGACCCCGGTCTTCATGGTCCTGCAGTTCATCTCCGGCGTCTTCTACCCCTTCGACAAGCTGCCGCTGTGGATGCAGAACACCGCCGCCCTGTTCCCCGTCAAGTGGATGGCGCAGGGCTTCCGTTCGGTGTTCCTGCCGGACTCCTTCACGGCGGTGGAGCCGGCCGGCTCCTGGGAGCTGGGGCGCATCGCGCTGGTGCTCGCGGCCTGGGCCGTGGGCGGTCTGCTGGCCACGATGCTGACGTTCGGCTGGCGCGGACCGCGGGTGCGCTGAGACCCCGCGCGCGGGTGGAGACCGCGCGCGGAGGACCGCGCGCCGACAAGGAGAACGCCTACATGACCAAGCCGACCGGGCTGCCCGCCCACCTGGCGCACCCCTTCAGCCCCGCCGGGCGGGTCGACCCGTACCCGGCGTACGACTGGCTGCGCGCCCACGAGCCCGTGCACCGCGACCCGATGACCGGCATGTGGCTGGTCACCGGGTACGAGGACTGCACGGCGCTGCTCAAGGACCCGGCCTTCTCCGCGGCCGCCGGGCAGCGCGAGCGGTCCCGGGACGACGACCTGCCGGTGTCCATGCTGACCACCGACGGCGCCGACCACGCCCGGCTGCGCGCCCCCGGCTCGCTGCTGCTCGGCACGGCCGCACTGGCCTCCGTCGCCGACGGCATCGCCGCCGACGCCGACGCCCTGCTGGAGCGGGCCGCCGCGCGCGGGGTGCTCGGCGACGCCGTCGAGGAGCTCGGCGCGCCGCTGGCCACCGCCGTCCTGGCCCGCCTGTTCGGCCTGGGCCCGCAGGACCACGGCACGCTGGCCCAGCTGGCCCGCGCCGCCTCGGTCAACCTCGACCCGCTCGCCCCGCCGCACGTCGCCCGCCTGGGCCGGGCCGCGATGGGCGAGCTGACGCGTTTCCTCGACGCGCACACCGACGCCCTCGTCGCCCGGGGCGCCGACGACAGCCCGCTCGCCCGACTGGCCGCCGACCCCCGGCTGACCCGCCGCGAGATGCTCGGCATCCTCGGCCTGGCCGTCGTCGGCGGGTGGCAGCCGCTCGCCGAGGCCGTCGGGAACGCCCTGTACTGGCTGCTGCCCCGCCCCGAGGCGCGCGAGGCGCTGCGCGCCGGCGGCCCGGACGCGGCCGAGACGGCCGTGGACGAGCTGCTGCGCCTGGAGGCGCCGATCCCGTTCACCGCCCGCGTCACCGTCCGCGACGCCGAGCTCCCGGGCGGCCGGATCCCCGCCGGGCAGCGGGTGCTGGCGGTGCTCGCCGCAGCCAACCGGGACCCCGCCGTCTTCGCCGATCCCGACGCCCTCGTGTGGGACCGCACCCCCAACCCGCACCTCGCCTTCGGCGGCGGCCCGCACTTCTGCCTCGCCGCCCGTCTGGTCAAGCAGTCCGGCGGGATCCTGCTCGGCCGCATCGTGCACCGCTTCCCCGAGGCGGCCCTGGCCGGCCCCGAGCCGCGCTGGGCCCCGACCCTCATCCCGCGCCGGCTCACCCGCCTGGGCCTGGACCTGGGTACGGACGCCAAGGCCACCGACTCGCCCGCGGCCGCCCCGACCCCGACCCCGACCGCGGCCGCCGCCCCGCCCGTGGACGCCCCGGAGGCCGCCCGTGCCTGACGTCGTCGTGATCGGGGCCGGGATCGCCGGCCTGGCCTGTGCCGCCCGGCTGGCGGAGGCCGGCACCGACGCCCTCGTCCTCGAGGCCCGGCCCCGCATCGGCGGCCGGATCCGCACGTTCCGCCCGGCCGACGGCGGGCCCGCCCTCGAACTCGGGGCGCAGATCGTCCACGGGGACCGCAACCCCGCCCACACCGTGCTCGGCCCGCAGCCCGCCGCCCCGCGCCCGGAGGCGGCGTACGTCGTGGCGGGCCGCGTCGCCCGCCCGATGGGCGCCCTCGCCCGCGGCGGTCACCCACCCTGGCTGCTGGAGGCCCGGCTCGCCGGCTACGCCCCGCAGCCGGCACGGGCCCCGGCCACCGGTGCCCCGCAGCCGCCGGCCCACGACGCCCCGCTGCCGGCGCCGGGCCCGACCGTCGGCGCCTGGCTGGCCGCCAGCGGCGCAGCCCCGGCCGAGGTGGCCACCGCGCGCGAGTGGGTCCGCCAGACCTGGGCCGCCGACCCCGACCGGCTCTCCGCCGCCGAGGTCGCCGCCGCCGTGCGCCAGGACCCCGGGGGCCGCGGCGAGTTCACCGTGCCCGGCGGACTGGACCTGCTGCCGGCCCGGCTCGCCGAGGGGCTGCGGGTGCGCACCGCCAGCCCCGTCCGCCGGATCGAGGCGGCCGCCGACGGGGCCGGCGTGCGACTGCTCACCGAGGACGGCGAGCTGACCGCGGGCCGCGTGGTCGTCGCCGTACCGCCCGCCGTGGTGGCCGGCGGGCTGCTCGGCATCGCCGGGCTCGGCCCGGAGCGGAGCGCCGCGGCCCGGACCCTGGCGCCCGGCGACGGCTTCTGCGCCGTGGTCACCCTGGACCGGCCCGCCCCCGAGACCGCCTCCGTCTTCGACGCCGACGGCGTCGGCGGGTTCCTCTCGTGCCGGCGCGGCCGGCCCGAGGTGCTGGTCGTCGCCAAGGACGCGGCCGCCGCGTGCGTCCGCGAGGCGGTCGGCTCCGCGACCCACCTCGGCGCGCTGCTGGCGGTGGCGCTGCCCTGGACGGCGGGGGCGGAGGTGCTCGGCGCCGAGACGGCCGACTGGGCGGCCGACCCCTACAGCGGTGGCGCCTTCTGCGCCCCGCGGCCCGGTGCGGTCCGGGCGGCCGGGGAGTGGGCGCGACCGCTGGACGGGCGGGTGTTCTTCGCGGGCGAGGCCGCGGCGACCGGCCGGGCGCTGCCCTGGCTGCAGGGGGCGTACGCCGACGGGCGGCGCGCCGCGGAAGAGGTTCTGGAAGCAAGGAAGTAGCGAGATGAACGTGCACTCGGGGTGGTACCTGGCCGCCTTCGCGTCCGAACTGGACGGCGAGGTGGTCCCGTTGGACATCGGTACGCGGCGGCTGGTGGCCGTGCGCGGCGCGGACGGGGAGCTGCGGGCGTACGACGCCGACTGCCCGCACCGGGGCGCGCACCTCGGCCACGGCGGCCGCGTGGAGCGCGGTTGCCTGGTCTGCCCGTTCCACGGCCGGCGCATCGGGCTCGGGGAGCCCGCGGGGGAGGGCAGCCGGCCCTGGGTGCGCGAGCACGAGGTGGTCGTGTGCGGCGACGCGGTGTTCGTGCGGCTGACCGACGGTCCCGAGGACGACCGCGGCATGCGGGCGCTGCTCAAGGAGCTGTCCGCGACCAAGCCGCTGGTCAAGGCCGTGGAGCAGCCGGTCGCCGCGGCCGCGGACCTGATCGTGGAGAACGCCTTCGACACGGATCACTTCACCGCGCTGCACAAGGTCCACCGGGTGCGCGGGATGCACCACCGCGCGGGTGCGCACGGCGAGCTGGTGATGGACGGCGAGTTCCCGATGCCGGCCTCGCCGTGGCGCGGCAAGGCCGCGGGGCAGGGGCAGGTCGCCGCGCCGTCGTACGTACCCCGCTTCCACGCGCGGGCGTTCAGCCCGGCCGTCGTGGTCACCGAGTTCGGGCCGAGCAGCGAGGTGCACGTCATCGTCACCGGTGCGGTGCCCGACGGGCGCGGCGGCTGCGTCGCGCGCGTCGCGGTGGGCGTGGGCGAGGGCCGCGAGGACCAGCTGCCGATGCTGATCGCCGGCAGCCGGCGGGCGCTGGCCGAGGACGTCGTCGTCTGGGAGCACCTCAACCCCCGCGTGACGCCCCGCTACGACGCCGCGGACGCGGCCGTGGTCGCGTACCGGGAGTTCTGCGCGGGCTTCACCGAGCTCGACCCGCAGGAGGCGTCGTGACGTGCCACGCATCCCGAGAGCCGCTGCCGGGCGAGCGCACCGGGGAGTGCGCGGGCCTGCGCACGTACGCGTACGGAACCGGCCCCACCGTGCTGTGGGTGCACGGCTACACCATGGACGCCACCCTCTGGCGTCCCCTGTGGCGCCTGCTGCCCGGCCTGCGCCACGTCGGCGTCGACCTCCCCGGTCACGGCGGCTCCGCGCCGCTGCGCCCCGGCACCACCCTGCCCGAGGTCGCGGAACAGGTGGCGGAGGTGGCCCGGGCCGAGGGGGCCCGGCGCTGGGTGGGCCTGTCCTTCGGCTCCACCGTCGTCCTCCAGATGGCCCTCGCGCGGCCGGACGCGGTCGACCGCCTCGTCCTCGGCGCGCCCACGCCGGCCGGCGGCCCGCCCGACCCGGCAGCGCGCAAGCGCTACATCGAGCTGCTCATGCTGCGCCGGATGCGCGGCGCGGCCGCCGCCGAGCAGCTGGCCGACCTGTGGATGGCCGCACCCCCGGACATCTTCAAGGGGACCGAGGACCACCCCGAACTCCGCGCGGAGATACGGGAGGTGGTGGCGCGTCACTCCTGGGCCGAGCTCTCCGACGGGTCGATGGCCGGACTCAGCGCCCACGTGCACACGGAGGACGCCCTGGCGGCCGTCACCGCTCGTACGTTCGTACTGACGGGCAGCGACGACATGCCCGTGTTCCACGCCAACGCCGCGATGTTGTCCCGCGTGCTCCCCGCATGCGTGGCTCAACTCGTACCTAGCGCAGGGCACTTGCCTCTACTAGAACAGCCATGGACCGTTGCCGCGCCACTGCTCGACCACCTTTCGGCGCCCCGGACCGACGACGGGCAACCGGTCGAACGCGCGCCCGTATAAAGTGATCAACCTAAGCAAAACGGGGGGCTGGGGGGACATGCCGGTATTTGCGCTGGAGTTCTTTGGGGCGATCCTCCAAGTGATGGGGGTGGTGGAGCAGGCCGACCTGTCGTTCTTCTTCGGACCCCATCTCTTGGAAGAAGGGGCGGGACTCGAACGGGCGGCACTCGTCGTGCATTTCGCCCAGCGGACCGGTTCGGGGGCCACCGGAAACGAGGTGCGGGTCGTCGACGGCGAGGGCCGACTGCTGCGCCGACTGCCCTACCACGGCATCGGCGGGATCCCGCCGGTGCTGCCGCCCTTCGCCGCCATGAACCAGCGCTACGCCGTCGTCCAGGCCGCCGTACTGACCCGGAAGGACAGCGTCGTCGCGCTCGTCGGCGGTATCGGCTCGCCCCGCAACTCGGTGGCCCTCGCCCTCGGCGGGCGCGGCTGGCGCATGGTCTCCGCGCAGTACCTGGTCGTCGACCGCGTCACCGGCCACACCCTGCCCTTCCAGCTGCCGCTCGCGCTGCGCGGCCCCGCCCTGGAGACGGCCCGCGCCGCCGGCCTCGTCGACGGCTCGCCCGACGTGCGGCCCGCCCGGTCGCCGCTGACCGGTGACTTCGTCCGGGTCCGCCCCGAGCGGCTGATCGAGACCGTGGGCATCGGGGAGCGGCTGGGCCCGGCCACGCTGGTGCGGCTGTGCACCACCGGCGGCCAGCGGTGCCACCTGGAGGAGCGGGACTTCGCCCTCTCGGTGTGGCCGCCCGACGCCGGCGCCGATCCCGCGTTCGCCGTCGCCCCGCGCCTGCGCCTGCTGCTGCCCGAGTCCGGCGGGGCCGAGGAGGCCGCCGACCTGCTCGACGACCGACTGACCGTGCTCACGAAGGGAGCCGTGCCGTGCCCCGCCGTACCGCCTACACCGAGGGAACGCCCTGCTGGGTCGACCACGTGGGGGTCGACCCCACCGGTGCAAAGGACTTCTACGCTGCTGTCTTCGGCTGGGAGTTCCGACGCGAGGGCGGCCGCGGCTACCACCTGATCCTGCTCGGCGGCGAGATCGTCGGGGGCCTCGGGCCGAGCCCGGCGGGCCCCCGGTTCGGCTCGGCGTGGAGCGTGTACCTCGCGGCCAAGGACCTCGACGCGGCCGGGCGGCGGGCCGAGCAGCACGGTGCCCGCCTCCTGGTCCGGGCCGTCCCGGCGGGCGGGAACGGCCGGCTCAGCCTCGCCGTCGACCCGGTCGGCGCCCCCTTCGGGCTCTGGCAGGGCGCCCATGACGAGGGCGTGGTCCTCGTCGACGAGCCCGGCGCCCTGACCGGCGCCGCCCTGCAGACCCCCCGGCCGGAGGAGTCGGCCGCCTTCTATCACGGGGTGAGCGGTACGCACCCGGCGACCGAGCGGGCGGACGCACCGCGCTGGGTGCCGAGCTTCGGGGTGACCGACGTCGGCGCCTTCGAGGACCTCGCCCGGGCCGCGGGCGCCCGGAGCCCGGCGCCCGGCCTGCTCGCCGACCCCTGGGGCGCGGCGTTCGCCGTGACGGAGCTCCCCGCCGCCGGTTAAGCATGCGGCGGGATACGTAATTCCGTTACTGCGCATCTCCGCCTGTTCATCCGAACTCACCTACCGTGCAAGGGTTTCTCCCGGAAGAAAAACCCCCGCTGCGACGAATTCCCCGGCCGACCCGGCCGCGCGGAATGCGGCGGATTCCACCGGGGGAACGGGTGGGGAAAGGTGAACCGATGGCATCCGAGATCGTGGTCATGGGCGGCGGGCCGGCAGGCTCGATCGCCGCGGCGCTGCTGGCCCGGCAGGGCGCGCGCGTGAAACTGCTGGAGCGCGCGCATTTCCCCCGCTACCACATCGGGGAATCCGTGGCGACCTCCTGCCGCTCCATCATCGAACTGGCCGGCGCCCTCGACAAGGTGGCCGAGCGCGGCTACATGGTCAAGGAGGGCCTCCTGCTGCGCTGGGGCGCCGAGCGCGACTGGGTGGTGGACTGGCCCGAGATCTTCGGCACCACCGCCCAGACCTCCTGGCAGGTCGACCGCGCGGACTTCGACGAGGTCCTGCTGCGGCACGCCGCCTCCCAGGGCGTCGAGGTCATCGAGGGCGCCCAGGCCCGCAAGGTGCTCTTCGAGGACGGCCGCGCCGCGGGCGTGGAGTGGACCCACGAGGGCCAGGAGCACACCACCCGCGCCGACCACGTCATCGACGCCACCGGCCGCGCCGGCCTGATCTCCGTGCGCCACCTCGCCAACCGCACCCCGCACGACGTGTTCCGCAACGTCGCGGTCTGGGGCTACTACAAGGGCGGCGAGCTGCTGCCCCGCACCCCCAAGGGCGGGATCAACGTCATCTCCGCGCCCGAGGGCTGGTACTGGGTCATCCCGCTGGCCGACGACGTGTACAGCGTCGGCTTCGTGACCCACCAGGACCACTTCCTCAAGCGCAAGCAGCGGTACGCGGACATGGAGTCCCTGTTCCTCGACGCGGTGCAGGAGTCGGAGACCGTTCGCGACCTGGTGGCGCACGGCGAGTTCCAGCACGACGTCCGGGTCGAGCAGGACTTCTCGTACACGGCGGAGAGCTTCTGCGGGCCCGGCTACTTCCTCGCCGGCGACTCCGCCTGCTTCCTCGACCCGCTGCTGTCCACCGGCGTCCACCTCGCCATGTACAGCGGGATGCTGGCGGCCGCCTCGATCCTCGCGCAGGACGCGGGCGAGGTGACCGAGGAGGAGGCGCTGTCCTTCTACGAGTCGCTCTACCGCAACGCGTACGCCCGCATGTTCTCGATGGTGGCCGGCTTCTACGAGCAGTACCGCGGCAAGTCCACGTACTTCTGGCTCGCCCAGCGGCTCGCCCGCGGCCGCCACCCGGAGCTGATGAACCAGCGCCCCGCCCCCGAGCCGATGCGCTCCGCGCCCGACAGCGAGGCCTTCGCCGCGCTCACGGCCGGCGTCCTCGACCTCGACGACGCGGCGCGGGCGGGCGGCGCGACGCCGCTGCCGCAGGACGTGCTGGCCGCCCGGATGTCCCGGCAGCACGACCTCGACAGCCACGACGCGGCCACCGGGCTGTACCTGAAGACCACTCCGCGGCTGGGCATCGGCCGGGCCGGCCGGGCCGCGGAGACGGCGCACGCCTGAGCCCCCGAGGGCGGTGCGCACGGGTGGGCGGGGCCGCAAGGCCCCGCCCACGACCGGATCGGGGGGCGTCGGCGTACGTCCCCCCACGGGAGAACGGAGCATCCGGACCCCATGCGATCAGACCAGTACCTCCACCTCCTCGCCGAGCGCCCCGGCGAGCTCGTGCCGGCTGTGGATGCCGAGCTTGCGGTAGATGCGGCCCAGGTGCGTGTCGACCGTGCGCTTGCTGAGGAACAGCTTCTCGGCGACCTCCAGGCTGGAGCAGCCGCGTACGACGAGCCCGGCCACCCGCAGCTCCGCGGGGCTGAGCAGGGTCCGCTCCGGCGCCGGGGCGGCGGGCCGGTCCGTGCCGGCCGGCTCCTGCGGCGCGCCGTTCAGGATGGTCTCGGCGGCCGAGACCTCGCCGAGCGCAAGGTACGACTGCGCGGCCTGCGCCCGCCACGTCACGCACGCGGGATTGGTGATGCCGCGCAGCGCGAGCCGGTGCCCGCAGTCCAGGAACAGCCCCACCGCCTCGGCGTGCCGGCCGCGAGCCGCGGCGACCGTGCCGTGCGCCTGCAGCGAGAGGGCCTTGATGAACGGGTGGGCGTCCCCGGCCGACGGTTCGTCGGCCAGCAGCGCCGCCGCCTCGCCGACCTTGCCCAGCACCACCAGGGCGCGGGCGGCGCTCGAAACCGCCGCGCAGGCCAGTGCCGACGTGCCCAGCCGACGGGCCAGCCGCAGTGCGGTCTCGGCGTCGGCGAGCGCGGAGGTCGCCTCGCCCCTCCGGTGGTGGATCTCGCCGCAGATCAGGTGGCCCAGCAGCACGCTGGCCAGGTCGTCGGCCGCCCGCGCGGTGCTGATCAGCCGGTCGGCCAGGACGGCCGCCACGCCGAGGTCGCCGGTCCAGGTCAGTGCCAGCGCGGCGCCCACCAGGCCGGCCGTCGTGGCGGGCGCCGCCCCGTCGGCCGCGCTGCTGGGGCCGGCCGCGACCCGGTGGGCCATCCGGCGGGCGGTGCCGAAGCGGCCGCTGGCCGCCGCGGCCGCGGCGAGCGCCCCGCCGAAGGAGAGCGCGGCCGTGTCCCAGGGGACGCCGGCGGCCAGTCGGGCAGCCCGGCGCAGCCCCGCCCGGTGCCCGGTCAGCAGGCTCTGGGCGGTCAGCCGCAGCAGGTGCTCGCGCGGCGGCGCGGCCAGCGCGGCCAGCTCGCCGCAGACCCGGACGAAGGGCTGGGCGCCCTCGACGCGGGCGACCAGCGCGGGGGAGGCGAGCCGGGCCAGCGCCTCGGCTCGCCGGACCGGGCCGAGCGGGCTGTCGGCGGCCGCCGAGGCCTGCCGGACGCAGGCGTCCAGGTCGCGGTGCAGCTCGACGGCCCCGAGCCGCACGGTCAGGTCGAGAAACGATTCAGCACGCTCCTGCGCGTCCTCGTCGGCGCCGTCGCCCGGCTCGTCCAGCAGGGCCAGCGCCCGCCGCAGGTAGCGGGCCGCGGACTCGTGGTCGCCGACGCCGGCCGCCTGGGCGCCCGCGCCGCGCAGCACGTCGAGCCCCCACCCGCAGCCCGCCTTGAGCAGGTGCTCCGCGGTCTGCCGGGCCGGCGCGCCCAGGCGGGCCAGGACGGCGGCCGCCCGCCCGTGCAGCTCCAGCCGCTCGTGGGCGGGCACCCGGGCCAGGACCGCCGGCCGTACCGCGCAGTGCGCGAACCGGGCGGCCGGGCCGGCCTCCAGGAGCCCGGCCCGGACGAGCGTCTCGCGGGCCTGCTGCTCGTGCACCTCGCCGCGCTGCGAGAGCGCCCCGCACACGGCCGGGTCGGTGTCGGGCCCGAGCACGGCCAGCTGGGTCAGCAGCTCGCTCGCGGCCGGGTCGTCCTCGTCGAGCCAGGCCAGCACGGTCTCCGACAGCGCCTGCGAGCCGATCGGCAGCACCTGGTCCGGGTCGGGTGCGCCCGGCGGCACGTGCGTACGGCGCAGCCGCGTCACCAGGTCGTGCAGGACCAGCGGGTTGCCGTGCGCGAGGGTGTGGCAGAGCGCGGCCAGCTCCTGGTCGACCGGGCTGTCGAAGGAGCGGTCCACCAGTTCGGTCGTGCAGGTCTCGCACAGCGGCTCCGGCCACAGGCGCAGCAGGTACGGCAGCGGGCCGAGCTCGTCCGTCACCTGCGCGGCGGCGCTGGCGGGCAGCGTGGCCACCAGCAGGACCGGCAGGTCGTCCAGCCGGCGCGCGATGTAGGAGAACCAGCGCAGCGAGGGCTCGTCGGCGTAGATCAGGTCGTCGACGAGGATGGCCACCGGCCGGTCCACGGCCAGCGAACGGGTCGCGCGCAGCAGCGTCAGCAGCGCCTCGTGGGTGGGCCGGCCCTCCTGCTCGGGACCGGGTACGGGCGCCTCGCCGCCGACGGCTCCGCCGAGCACCGGGTCGAAGAGCTGGCTCACCATGCTGTACGGGAACTGGCTCTCGCTGGGATGGCAGCGCGCCCGCAGGACCAGGGTGTGAGGGGGAAGCATCCCGGGAATGGCGTTCAGCAAAGCGGACTTGCCGATACCGCGCGTCCCGTGCACGGTGGCCACGGTCGGGCGTCCCAGGGCGAGTTCGTCAACGGCCTCCCGGAGAAGTGCTGTCTCACGTTCACGGTGGTACAGGTCCCCGTTGGGTGAATGCATTGGGTCAATGTCGCATTCCGTAGGGTGCAGATCAAGCCAATGGACGTGACCTCGGGCTCTGTTGGTTCCCGCGGTAACCCTGGTAGCCGGACTGTTCAACTCCGCACCATCCGCCGTACGCCCGACAGCTTCTCGATACGTACGAATCGCGGCCTCCCGGTACGTATTTCAGGGTTGCTCTGCGTATCAGGTGAAGCATTTACCCCCGGCTGTCCCCGTGTTTGGGTGGGGAGCGTGATGCCACGTCAGGGCTGATCGTGAGAACAGAGGGGGACAGATGGAAAAGCCGCGGCTCAAGGCCCATTTCCACGTCGAGGTGCTGGACGGGGAGCGGGTCTTCCTCTATGCGGAGGGCCAGGACTACCTGGTGCCCGGCAAGGCGGCCGCGGCGGTGGTGCCGTACCTCGACGGACGGCACACCGTCATGGAGATCGTGCAGGCGCTGGCCGGCACGCTGCCCATCCCCGCCGTGTTCCAGGCGATCACCCGCTTCAAGGCCGCCGGGCACCTGGCCGAGGGCCGTCCGGACCTGCCGGAGGGCACCCTCGCCTACTGGGACGCCCTCGGCATCGACCCCGCCGCCACCCTCGGCACCGCCCCGGTCACCGTCTCCGCGGCGCCCGGCGTGGACCCCGAGCCGGTCCTCGCCGCGGTGCGCGCGCTCGGACTGGCCGCCCGTACCGGCGCGTTCGACGAGGTCCCCGAGGAGGGCGTGGCCGTCGTCCTCGTCGACGACTACCTCGACCCGGCGCTCGAGCGCCGCAACGAGCTCCAGCTGGCCGCCGCCCGGCCCTGGCTGCTGGCCCGCACCGGCGGCGTCGCCCCCTGGATCGGCCCCTTCCTCGACCCGGACCACACCGGCTGCTGGTCCTGCCTGGCCCAGCGCCTGTCCGGCAACCGGCAGTTGGAGCGCTACCTGGCCGGCAAGCGCGGCGAGACCGTGCCCCGCCACCCGGCCCTCGCCGGCATCGCGGCCGGCCCGCTGGCCGCCGCCGGCCTCATCGCCGCCGAGGCCGCGCGCATCGCCGCCACCGGCGAACCCGGCGCCCTGTGCGGGCAGATGGTCACCCTCGACCTCGCCACCCTGACCACCGAGCGCCACCGGCTGATCCGCCAGCCGCAGTGCCGCTCCTGCGGCAACCCCGCCCTGGTCAGCGAGCGCAGCCCGAAGATCGTCCTGGCGCCGGAGGAGGCCCGCCACACCAGCGACGGCGGCTACCGCGTCACCAGCCCCGAGGCCACCCTGGCCCGCCTGGAGAAGCACATCAGCCCCTACCTGGGCGCCATCACCAAGCTGACGTCGCACACCCCCGAGAACAACACGCTGACCTACAGCTTCGCGGCCGGCCACAACTTCGCGATGGTCAACGACAGCATGGACCTGCTGCGCCGCAACCTGCGCGGCCAGAGCGGCGGCAAGGGCCGCTCCGAGATCCAGGCCAAGGTCAGCGCCGTCTGCGAGGCCATCGAGCGCTACGTCGGCGTCTGGCGCGGCGACGAGCCCGTGCTGCGCGCCGCCTACCAGGACCTCGACCCGAAGTCGGCCGTCCACCCCAGCCGCCTGCTGCACTTCTCCGAGGCGCAGGTCGCCGGCCGCGAGCAGTGGAACCAGGACCCCGCCAACCGGCTGCACAAGGTCCCGGACCCGTTCCCCGAGGACGCCGCGATCGACTGGACCCGCGGCTGGTCGCTCACCCACGACGAGGAGCGCCTGGTCCCGGCCGCCTACTCCTGGTACGGCCACCCGGACCTGAAGGACCACTTCTTCTGCATCGCCGACTCCAACGGCAGCGCCGCCGGCAACACCCTCGAGGAAGCGATCCTGCAGGGCCTGTGCGAGCTGACCGAGCGCGACGCCGTCGCCCTGTGGTGGTACAACCGGCTGCGCCGCCCCGCCTTCGACATGGACTCGCTCCAGGACCCGTACGTCGACCAGCTGCGCGCCTACTACGACGCCCAGGACCGCGACCTGTGGATGATGGACCTCAGCTTCGACCTCGGGATGCCGGTGTACGTCGCCGCCTCCCGGCGCCGCCACAGCGTCGAGGACGTCATGGTCGGCTTCGGTGCCCACCCCGACCCGCGCGTCGCCGCCTTCCGGGCCCTCACCGAGCTCAACCAGTTCCTGCCGATGATCGAGAACCGCGACGCCGACGGGAACACCGCCTACCTCGTCGACGACCTCGAGACCATGACCTGGCTGAAGGAGGCCACGGTCGAGAAGGAGCCCTGGCTCCTGC
Source organism: Streptomyces sp. NPDC093225 (assembly GCF_044753805.1). Lineage (NCBI taxonomy): Bacteria > Bacillati > Actinomycetota > Actinomycetes > Kitasatosporales > Streptomycetaceae > Streptomyces > Streptomyces sp. NPDC093225. Next base: position 207,643 of record NZ_JBIVNX010000006.1, on the reverse strand, counting down.
CCGACCCGGACCTGCCCGCCACCAAGGTCGGTCCGCCGGCCGGCTTCGACCTCGCCGCCCGCATCCGCGACCAGGTCGACCGCATCAGGGAGGCCGGCTCCGAGGTCATCGTCATCGACCAGACCCGCCCCGACCTCGAACTCAACGTCGTCAAGGTGATCGCCCCCGGCCTGCGCCACTTCTGGCGCCGGGTCGGTCCCGGCCGGCTGTACGACGCCCCGGTCCGTCTCGGGATCCTCGACGAGCCCACCGCCGAGGCCGACCTGAACAGCTGGAACGTCTTCTTCTAAAGGCGCCCCACCACCCGTCCGACCCGCGGGCCAGGGCTTGCACGCACTCGCCCTGGCCCGCGCCCCTACCCCAGGGCTGGAGCCATGACCAGTACGACCATCAACCCGGGCGGGGCGCCGGAGACCGCTGCCGGCGCGTACACCCTCACCAGCCGGCTGGCCCGGGGCGCGGCCTTCGAGGACGGCCGCATCACCACCCGCTCCGGCGGCTCCGTGGCCCTGAAGCTCACGCCGGGCGCGACCGCCGCGCTGCACGCCCTCGCCAAGGACGACCAGGACGAGGCCGCGGTCACCGCCCACGTCGTGGCCCACGACGGCGAAACGGGCCTGCTGCGCTGGCAGATGCTGCGCGCCCGGCTGGAGGCGGCCGGCCTGCTGGAGCACGCCGTGACCGGCCCCGACGGCTCGACCTTCGCCCGCCTGGTCACCGTGGGCCGCGGCGGCACCACCCTCAGGCCCGCCCCGCGGGGCCCCGTACGCGTCAGCCGGCACGCGCTCCTCCTGCCCGCCGACGGCACCCTCGCCCTGCGCGCCCCCGGCAGCCCGCTCGCCGTGGAACTCGGCACCGCGGCCGCCGCACTGCTCCCGGCCCTGACCACCTGGACCGACCCGGCCGACCGGGTCCCCGCGCCGCTGCTGCGGCTGCTGGCCACGGCCGGCGCCCTGGCGCCCGGAGGCCCCGACGCCGATCCCGAGGCCGAGGACCGCGGCAGCCTCCAGTGGGACCCGCTCGACCGGGCCTTCCACGCCCGCACCCGCACCCCCGCCAGCGCCCCCGGCTACGGCGGTACGTACCCGCTCGGCGACCGCTTCGCCCCCGAGCCGGTGGCGGCGCCCGTCGGCGACGGACCCCGCGTCGCACTGCCCGTACCCGACCTCGAGGAGATCGTCTCCCGGGACCTCACCCTGACCGAGGCCATCGAGCGGCGCACCTCCGTCCGCGCCCACGACCCCGCGGCCCCGATCACCCTCGCCCAGCTCGCCGAGCTGCTCTACCGGACCGTCCGCATCCGCTCCACCTTCACCGGCAGCGACGGCCAGGAGCTCGCGGACCGCCCGCTGCCCAGCGGCGGAGCCGTCCACGAGCTGGAGGTCTACCCGCTGGTGACCCGGTGCGAGGGCCTGGAGCCGGGGCTCTACCGCTACGCGCCCGACCGCCACGAGCTGGAGCTGGTCGCCGCCCCGGGCCCGGCCACCGGCGCCCTCGTCAAGGAAGCCCGCGACGCGACGATGATGCAGGACGACCCGCAGGTCGTCCTGCTGGTCGCGGCCCGCTTCGGCCGCGTCATGTGGAAGTACGAGACGGTCGCCTACCCGCTCGTGCTCAAGCACGTCGGCGTGCTCTACCAGACCGTCTACCTCGTCGCCACGGCCATGGGCCTGGCGGTGTGCGGCCTCGGCGGCGGCGACACCGCCGCGTTCGCCGCCGCGAGCGGCCGCGACCCGCTGCTGGAGGGCACCGTCGGCGAACTCGTCCTCGGCAGCAGGCCACCCGCCGAGCCCGCCGGGGGCACTCCCGCGCAGACCACCACCGAGGGCAGCAGACCCTCCATCGACGACTGACGGCAGGAAGAGGGGGGAAGCACCGTGAAGTTCCGCTACCAGGCGCTGCAGCGCAAGCGCGAGCCCGACGAGCTCGACGCCGCCGTGATGCTCGCGGCACCACGCGGCTGGATCGCCGTCTTCGTCGTCCTCATCGTCATGGCCGGCGCCGTCGGCTGGGCCCTGGTGGCCCGGCTCGACGTCACCGTCGACGCACCGGGCGTGCTCACCCACCCCGGCGGCACCAGCCAGGTGCAGAGCCCGTACACCGGCATGGCCAAGGAGCTGCTGGTGCGCCCCGCCGAGGAGGTCAAGGCCGGCCAGGCCATCGCCCGCCTCACCGACCCGGCCGGACAGGTCCGCACGATCACCAGTCCGTTCACCGGCAAGGTCATCAGCGCCCCGCTCAACACCGGCCAGTACGTCCGCACCGGCGCCACCGTCGCCACCGTCGAGCGCACCGACCTGCCCGAAGACCGCCTCGTGGCCCTGGTGTTCGTACCGGCCGAACGGGCGGCCCGGCTGGTGCCCGGCCGGCCCGTCGACCTGTCGGTGTCCACCGCGCCCCCGGCCGCCTTCGGCCTGCTGCGCGGCCGCGTCACCAGCGTCGACCCCTACCCGCTCACCCGCGAGGCCCTCGCCGCCATCGTCGGCGGCGACCTGGCGGTCGACAACTTCGACCACGGCCAGGCCCCCCGCCTCGTCACCGTCGACCTGATCCCCGACGCGGACTCCGCCTCCGGCTACGCCTGGAGCTCCGCCAAGACCCCGCCGGTCCGGCTCGGCTCGCAGACCACCGTGTCCGCCTCGATCGAACTGCGCAGCCAGTCGCCCTTCGACCTGGTGCTGGGGCGCTGAGCCCATGAGCGACACGAAGACCCGGCCCGCCGAGACGACCTCCCGCCGCGAGGCCCGCCGCCGCAAGCGGGGTGCGGCCCGCACCCGCCGCTGGGCCCGCCGGCGCGCGCACCGCGTGCCCACCGTCCTCCAGATGGAGTCGGTGGAGTGCGGGGCCGCCAGCCTGTCGATGATCCTCGCCCACTACGGCCGGCACGTCCCTCTGGAGGAGCTGCGCGCCCTGTGCGGCGTCTCCCGGGACGGCGCCAAGGCCAGCTCCGTGCTGGCCGCCGCCCGCTCCTTCGGGATGGTCGCCCGCGGCTTCCAGGCCGAGACCGACCAGCTCGCCGAGAAGCTCCGGACCGGCCCGGTCATCATCTTCTGGGCCTTCCAGCACTTCATGGTCGTCGAGGGCATCACCACCCGCTTCGGCCGCACCCAGGTCGCCGTCAACGACCCGGCCGCCGGCCCCCGGCTGATGGAGTGGTCCGAGTTCGACTCCGGCTACACCGGCATCGTCCTCACCTTCGAACCCGGCCCCGACTTCACCCGCGGCGGCCGCCGCAGCTCCACCGCGGCGGCCCTCGTCGACCGCCGCCTGCCCTCCGGGCGGGCGCTCCCGCTGGTCCTGCTGGCCAGCCTGCTCCTGGTCGTACCGGGCATCATCGGCGCCGCGTACTCCCGGGTCTTCGTCGACCGGGTGCTCACCTCGGACTCGCCCACGGCCGTGCTGCCGCTGGCCGCCGCGATGGCCGTCACCGCCCTGATGGTCTTCGTCCTGACCTCCGTGCAGCAGCACTACCTGCTGCGCATGGAGATCCGCACCGGCCTGGTGGCCTCCGCACGGTTCTTCCGACACCTGCTGCGGCTGCCCATCGAGTTCTTCCTGCAACGCCGCCCGGCCGAGGTGGCCAAACGCGTGGCGAGCAACGACACCGTCGCGATGATCCTCTCCCGCGACGTCGCCGCCACCACCATCAACCTCGTCCTGGTCGTCTTCTACGGCGGCCTGATGATCCGCTACGACGTCCTGCTCGGCGTCCTCGGCCTGTCCACCGCCGCCCTCAACGTCCTGGTCCTGCAACTCGTCGCCCGCTCCCGCAAGGACGCCGTCGACGCGCTGCGCGCCGACCGCGGCAACCTCGTCGGCACCACCTTCGCCACCCTCTCCACCATCGAGTCCGTCAAGGCCACCGGCGCCGAGCCCGACGCCTTCACCCGCTGGGCCGGCTTCCTCGCCAAGGTCACCACCGCGCAGCAGCGCCTCGGTCAGACCACGGCGGTCCTGACCGTGCTGCCGCCCCTGCTGGCCGTGGTCAACATCGGCGTCCTGCTGCTCGTCGGCGGTCTGCGGGTGGCCGACGGCGCGCTGAGCATCGGCATCCTCGTCACCTTCCAGACCCTGCTCGCCGCCCTCAGCCGCCCGGTCACCCAGCTCACCAACCTGGGCAGCCGCCTGCAGGACATGAACGCCGACCTCAAGCGCATCCACGACGTCGAGAAGTACCCGCAGGCCCGCTGCTTCGAGCCCGGCCTCGAGCGCCCCGACGACGACGCCCCGGTGGGCCGGCTCGGCGGCGAACTCGCCCTGCGCGACGTGACCTTCGGCTACGGCCCGCTGGCCGACCCGGTCGTCACCGGCCTCACCCTCACCGTCAGCCCCGGCTCGCGCACCGCGATCGTCGGCGGCTCCGGCAGCGGCAAGTCCACCGTCGGCCGCCTCGTGACCGGCCTGTACGAGCCGCGCTCCGGCCAGGTGCTGATCAGCGGCCGGCCCCGCGACGAGGTGCCCCGCACCGTCCTCGCGGCCTCCATGGCGTACGTCGACCAGGACGTGGCCCTGTTCGCCGGCACCGTGCGCGACAACCTGACCCTGTGGGACGACACCGTCCCCGACGAGGTCGTCCTCGCCGCCCTCCAGGACGCCGCGGTCTTCGACGAGGTCATGTCCCGCCCCGGCGGCCTCAACGCCCGCGTGTGGGAGCACGGCAGCAACTTCAGCGGCGGCCAGCGCCAGCGCCTGGAACTGGCCCGCGCGCTCGCGGCCCGCCCCACGCTGCTCGTCCTCGACGAGGCCACCAGCGCCCTCGACCCGGCCACCGAGCGCACCGTCATGGACAACCTGCGCCGCCGCGGCTGCGCCTGCCTGATCATCGCCCACCGGCTGTCCACCGTCCGCGACGCCGACGAGATCATCGTCCTCGACCGCGGCACGATCGCCGAACGCGGCAGCCACGACGAACTCCTCGCCGCCCAGGGCCCCTACGCCGCGCTGTTCGAGTCCAGCCGCTCCGAGGAGAAGGACACACTATGACGACGCCCCTCGCCGCGGCCGCGCCGGCGCGGACCGTGTGCCTCGACGACCCCGGGACCCTGCTGTACGTGGAGTCGGGTGCGGCCGACCTGTTCGCCGTGGACCGCGGCGCCGACGAGGCGGCGGCCCCGGGCTGCGAGGTGGACGAGGGCCACGGCCGGCGCTACTTCCTGTGCCGGGCCGAGGCCGGGATGCTGGTGGTCTGCGGCACGGCGGACGACAGCCGGCACACGGTCGTCGCCCGCCCCGTCCTCGACGCCCGCCTCACCACCCTGCCGCTGTCCCTGCTCGACGAGGTCCGGCAGGGCCGGGCCACCCTGCCCCAGCCCGCCACCGGCGGCGCCGGACTCGACCACGCCCGCGTCCTCGACGGTCTGACCGCCGGACTCACCGCCCTCGCCGAGGCACTGCCCGGCGCCCTGCCGCCCCGCCAGTTCACCTCGCTGGCCACCACCGGCAGCACGGAGCTCGACGCCGGCGGCGTCGCCCGTTCCGTGGACGGCGTGCGCTTCGTGCGCGTGGAGTCCGGCCTGCTCGAGCAGGGCGACCCGGCCACCGAGGGCGGCGCCCCCGGCGCCGACGCGGACGCCGGCACGGGCGCACTGGCCCCGGTCGGCCCCGGCGCCGAGCTGGTGCTCACCGAAGGGGACTGGCTGCGGGCCCGGGAGACCTCCCGGCTGGCCACCGCCTCCCTGCTGGACGTCTACCGGCAGGGCCGGCTGACCGCCGCGCTCGCCGAGCACGCGGCCCGGCTGCGCGCCACCGTCGACCACCGCATCGCCCACCACCGGGCCCGCGAACGCGCGGAGCTGGCCGCCCGCCGGGACCAGGACGGCAAGGTTCTCGCCCTGGCCGTCCGCAGCTTCGACGCGGTCCTGCACGACACCGGTACCCGGGTGCGGCTCGCCGACGTCGCCGCCGACCCGCCGCTGCTCGCCGCGGTGCGCCTGGTCGCCTCCCGCCAGGGCTTCTCCGTCCGGCCGCCGGTCCGCGGCCGGGGCCGCGGCCGCGTCGTGGACGACCTGCGCGCCATCGCCCTGGCCTCCGGCTTCCGCACCCGCGGCATCCGGCTGGAGGGCCGCTGGTGGACCGGCGACCTCGGTCCGCTCCTCGGCTACCACGTCACGGGCCGGCCGGTCGCGGTGCTACCGCTCGGCCACGGGTACGTCATGGTCGACGACGGCGAGGTCGTCCCGCTCACCGCCGAGACCGCGGCCCGGCTGCGGAACACGGCCGTGGCCCTGTACCGGCCGCTGCCCGACAAGGTGCGCGACGTCCGCGGCCTGCTGCGGTTCGGCTTCTCGCCGTCCCTCGGGCACGGCCGGGACCTGGCCCGGTTCGCCGCCACCGGCGTGCTGGTCGCCCTGCTGGGGCTGATCATCCCGGTGATGACCGGCAAGGTGCTCGCCGAGTTCGTCGCCGACGCCGACCGCAACCTGATCGTGCAGGGCTCGCTCGTCGTCATCGGCTCCGGCCTGGTGACGGCCGCACTGTCCGTCGTGCAGAACCTCGCGGTGCTCCGCCTGGAGAGCCGCTCGGGCGCCGCCATGCAGGCCGGCCTGTGGAACAGGCTGCTGTCCCTGCCCGCCGCGTTCTTCACCCGCTACTCCACCGGCGAGCTGGGCACCACCGTGCTCGGTGTCACCGCGGCCCAGGAGCTGCTCTCCGGCATGCTCACCACGGCCACCCTCGCGCTGCTGACGGGCCTGGCCAACCTGGTGCTGGTCTTCTGCTACGACCTGACGCTGGCCTTCGTCGCCACCGGCCTGACCGCCGTCGGCATCGGGTTCGCCGCGGTGGCCGGCCGGCTCCAACTGCGCTGGGCGAGGCGCGAGTACGTGCACGAGCAGGCCATGTCCGCGATGGTCTTCCAGATGCTCACCGCCATGCCGAAGCTGCGGGTGGCGGCGGCCGAGGAGCGCGCGTTCGCCGAGTGGACCCGGCTGGCCGCCCGCGGCCACGGCCTGTCGGCGCGGGTGCGCCGGGTGCAGAACTCCGTGACCACCTTCAACGCCGGTTTCCCGCTGGTGTGTTCGGCCGTGGTGTTCGCGGTGACGGCGGGGCCGCTGCACGGCGAGGTGCCGCTCGCCACGTTCCTGCCGTTCTTCGCGGCCTTCAACCTGCTGCTCTCGGCGGGCCTGCAGTTCACCGCCTCCGCGGTCACCGCGGTGGGCACCGTGCCCATGCTGGAGCGGCTCGCGCCGATCCTCGAGGCGGAGCCGGAGAACGACGGCACCAAGGTCGACCCCGGCGACCTGTCCGGCCGCATCAAGGTCTCGCACCTGTCGTTCCGGTACGGCCAGGACGGCCCGGTCGTCCTCGACGACATCAGCCTCAGCGTGCACCCGGGCGAGTTCGTGGCCGTCGTCGGGGCCTCGGGCAGCGGAAAGTCCACCCTGCTGCGGCTGCTGCTGGGCTTCGAGTCCCCGCTGTCCGGCAGCGTCCTGTACGACGGCCAGGACCTCGCGGAGCTCGACGTCTCGGCGGTGCGCCGGCAGTGCGGCGTGGTGCTCCAGAACGGCGCGCTGCAGGCCGGCGACATCCTCGCCAACATCGTCGGCACCAGCGGCCACACCCTCGACGACGCATGGGCGGCGGCCGAGATGACCGGCCTCGCCGACGACATCCGGGCCATGCCGATGGGCATGAACACCGTCCTGTCGGAGGGCACCAACACCCTCTCCGGCGGGCAGCGCCAGCGCCTGATGATCGCGCGGGCCCTGGTGGCCCGGCCCCGCATGGTCTTCTTCGACGAGGCGACCAGCGCCCTCGACAACCCCACGCAGGGCCTGGTCGCCGAGAGCACCCGGCGGCTGAACGCCACCCGGGTCGTCATCGCGCACCGGCTGTCCACCGTCGTCGACGCCGACCGCATCGTCGTCATGGACCGCGGCAGGATCGTCCAGCAGGGCACGTACGAGGAGCTGATCGCGGACGCCGACGGTGTCTTCGCACGTCTGGCGGGGCCTCAGATGTCGTGACCGGCAAGGTAGTCGGCGGCATCCGCAATCCGGCGTACCGTACCTCGAGGCCGGTTGCGGATGAGATGATCCGACCGGACCTCACATGTCCACCCCCCCGTGCCCACGGCGCTCCGACCGGCGCCGGGCACCTCACGAAGAGCAGGGAAACCATGTCGCAGGCTCCCAAGTCCGCCCTCTCCAACCTCAACGTCGTGCTGCCCATGGTGTACGCGGCGGCCATCGTCGTCTCCGCCGCCTTCGGAAACGGCAAGGTGACCGGCGTGGTCGCCGCGGCCGGGGGCATGCTGCTCGGCGCGTTCTACGCCTTCCGCGGCCGCAACCGCGACTCCGGCGTCTGACGGGTGGCTCCACGCCGCGCGGCGCGCCCGGCGGGCCCCGACGGGCGGGCCCGCGGGGCGTACGTGCTCGGCGCGGGGCGGCCCTACGGTCGCGTGACGCGGACCTGATAGGCGCCCGTGCGCAGCTGGCCGACGACCGAGACGGAGATGCCCGCGTCGTCGTCCTGGAAGGTCTCGCCGGGCGAGAAGGTCGCGTCGGACAGGTCCGCGTGCACGTTCGGCCGCCGGGTGCAGCCCCCGCTGCCGCGGGTGCTGTCGGAGACGGTGACGGGGCCGTGGCCGGTGTCCACGTCGGAGTCCACCTTGTAGATCAGCACGCCGGGCTTGCACACCTCCTCGTCGTTGCCGGCCGGGGTGCGGACCTCGATCGCGTACCCGGCCTTGTCGGAGACCGGCACGAACGCCAGCTTCTTGCCGCCCCCGACCGCCAGGGGCGAGAGCACGTGGTCGCTCACCCCGGGCTTGGAGGCGCAGCTGATCTGGCTGCTGTCGAGCCAGCCCAGCTTCCACTTGTGCCAGCCCAGCAGGTCGTTGTTGGCGCCCCAGTCCTCGCTCATGATGTCCCAGTGCCCGACCGCGCCCCCGCCGTCCGAGGTGTAGAGGTCGGGCAGTCCGAAGACGTGCCCGTTCTCGTGGGGGAGGACCCGGAAGCCGGTCTCGCGGTAGGACCCGGAGCCGTCGTCCTGGCGGCTGTACACGAAGGACGTGTTCGCCAGCGGCACCCCGTCGGCCACCGGCGCCTCGGCGTTGCCGGAGAAGGTCACGGAGAGCACGGTGTCCAGTGCGGAGGGGCCTGCGTTCGGGGTCACCAGGACGTTGACCAGGTCGTACCGGCTGAAGTCCACCTCGGGGTCGGCGGCCGCGACGATGTGCTGCACCAGCTGCCGGTACCCCGGGTCGTACGGGGAGCCGCGCTCGATCCCGTACGCGGCGAACGGCATCGGCATCCGCAGCCAGGTCCGTATCGGCGCCTCGGCGTGGTAGACCAGCCGCCCGTACGAGCTGGTGCGGAACCAGTTCGCGGTCTGCGGGAAGAACTCGGCCAGCCGGTCGGCCGCCGCGCCCTCCCCCTTGGCGTCCGGGAAGTCGATCATCAGGTTGAGGGCCCGGACCTCGCCCGTGGAGCGCGCGTACCCGGGGGCCGTGGGCAGCCCCTCCGACATCTGTACGCCCATGGCCCCGGAGATCCGACAGGGCGCGAGCCCGGCCTCGGCCTGGGCGGCGGAGACCGGCCCGGAGGCGGAGTGGGTGCGGGAGCTGAAACCCGTGCTCGCGGTGGCGGTGACGCCGAGGGCCAGCGCCGTCAGGCCGATGTAGGCCCTGGTGCGGCGGTGCCGGCATATGCCGTGACGGGTGTGCGCCATGCGATCGCCCTCGGGGTCCCGGGGCAGCCGGCCTGGCCCGGGCTGCACTCTGTGCGATCACCCTCTGCCGGGACGTCGGGGTGCGCCCGTCGGGGGAGGCCGAACGAGGAACGCCTGTGACTCAGGTCACACGAGCGGATGAAATAACCGGGGACGCCCTCCCCGTTTGCACCTACGTCGCCGGAAAACGGGGACGCCCTCCCCGCTTCGGCGGGACGGGGCCCGGCCATCGAAGGCCGGACGGAACGAGAGGAAAGCAGGGACCGTGATGGGCGCGACAGACGTGATCGACACGACGGGCACCGCCCGGCGCGTGCCGCGCCCGCGCGCCGACGCCGTGCGCAACCGCGAGCGGATCCTCGCCGCGGCCCGCGAGGCGTTCGTCGAGCACGGTGCCGACGCCGTCCTCGACGACATCGCCCGGCGCGCCGGGGTCGGCAACGCCACGCTGTACCGGCACTTCCCGGACCGCGCGGCCCTCGTCCACCACGTCGTCCTCTACGTGATGGACCAGGTCGCCGAGCGGGCCGAGGAGGCGCTGGCGGGGGAGTCCGACTCCGCCGCCGCCCTGGACCGCTTCGCGCACGCCGCCACGGACGAGCGCATCGGCGCCCTCTGTCCCATGCTCTCCGGGGACTTCGACCACCTGCACCCCGAACTGCTCGCCGCGCGCGACCGGTTGGAGGTCCTGGTGACCGAGCTCATGGAGCGCGGGCAGCGGGACGGCTCGATCCGCCCCGACGTGGCGGCCGGCGACCTGATGATGGCGCTCTCCCAGCTCAGCCGGCCGCTGCCGGGCACCGCGTGCCCGCAGGTCGACCGGTACGCGCACCGCCACCTCCAGCTGTTCCTCGACGGCCTGCGCGCCCCGGCGCGCACCGCCCTCCCGGGGGCACCGGCCACCCTCGACGACCTCAGGAAGTACCGGACGGACACCGGTGCCTGACGGCCGACGTCACAAACCGCGCGCCTGAAGCGTCATCTCTTCACGGACACCGCAGGCACGCGACCCAGCACGTCCCGCACGGCAGCACCTCCCGCACGCCAGCACACCGAGCACCTCCCGCACACCGGCACACCGAGCACGTCCCGCACGTCCCGCACAGCAGTCACGCCGGCGCGTCAGGCGAGCCGGCACCCCAGCTCCACCGAAACGTCAGGTACACCAGCCCGGCCGCCGCGCCGTCCGGGCTGCCACGCATCACGAACGGGGAACCCCATGCCCAAGTCCGCCGAGTCGGCGGCGCTCGCCCAGCCGACGGCCGATCCGAGCCGCTGGAAGGCGCTCGTCTTCATCGCCCTCGCCCAGCTGATGGTCGTCCTCGACGCGACCATCGTGAACATCGCACTGCCCTCCGCCCAGCAGGACCTGGGCATCTCGGACGGCAACCGGCAGTGGGTCATCACCGCCTACGCCCTCGCCTTCGGCGGTCTGCTCCTCTTCGGCGGCCGCATCGCCGACCTCTGGGGCCGCAAGAACACCTTCATCACCGGCCTCCTGGGCTTCGCCGCCGCCTCCGCACTCGGCGGCGCCGCCACGGGCGAGGCCATGATGCTCGGGGCCCGCGCCCTCCAGGGCGCCTTCGGCGCGCTGCTCGCGCCGGCCGCCCTGTCGCTGCTGGCCGTCATGTTCACCGACGGCAAGGAGCGCGCCAAGGCCTTCGGCATCTACGGTGCCATCGCGGGCGGCGGCGGCGCCGTCGGCCTGATCCTCGGCGGCTTCCTGACCGAGTACCTCAACTGGCGCTGGACGTTCTTCGTCAACATCCCGTTCGCGATCGTGGCCGCCGTCGGCGCCTTCCTCGTCATCCGCGAGCCCGCCGGCGCCCGCAACCGCTCCTCCCTCGACATCCCGGGCGTGGTCCTGTCCACCCTGGGCCTGGTCTCCCTGGTGTACGGCTTCACGCGCGCCGAGTCCGACGGCTGGAACGACCCGGTGACGCTGGGCCTGTTCGTGGCCTCCGCCGTGCTGCTGCTCGCGTTCGTGTGGACCGAGTCCAAGGTGCGCTCGCCGCTGCTGCCCCTGCGCGTGATCACCAACCGCAACCGCGGCGGTGTCTACCTCTCGCTGGGCCTCGCGGTCATCTCGATGTTCGGCCTGTTCCTCTTCCTCACCTACTACCTGCAGGTCGTGAAGGGGTACTCCCCGGTCAAGACCGGCTTCGCCTTCCTGCCGATGATCGCGGGAATGATCACGGGCTCGACCCAGATCGGCGCCCGCCTCATGACCCGGGTCGCGCCCCGCTACCTGATGGCGCCGGGCTTCCTGCTGGCCTCCCTCGGCATGCTGCTGCTGACCCAGATCGAGGTCGGCTCCTCGTACCCGGCGCTGATCCTGCCGGCCCAGCTGCTGCTCGGCCTCGGCATGGGTACGGCCTTCATGCCGGCCATGTCGCTGGCGACCATCGGGGTCGACCCGGCCGACGCCGGTGTCGCCTCCGCCATGGTCAACACCTCGCAGCAGGTCGGCGGCGCGATCGGCACCGCCCTGCTGAACACCATCGCCGCGTCCGCCACCACCGAGTTCCTGGTCTCGCACGCCGCCGAGGCCTCGCGCGGCAAGGAGGCCGCGACGGCGGTCCAGGCCCAGGCCATGGTGCACGGCTACTCGTCCGCCATCTGGTGGGCGGTCGGCATCCTGGTGACCTCCGCGGTCATCGCGTTCACCTTCATCACCACGGGTCGCCCGCAGCCGGGCCCGGCCGTCGCCGGTTCGGACGGCGCGGCGGGCGCGGAGGCCGAGACCCCCGTCCCGGTCATCGCTCACTGACCTCGCGTCCCCCGGGACCCGGGCCCCGGTCGCGCACGCCGCGCGGCCGGGGCCTTCCCGTACCTGCCCCACCCCCGGCCGCATCCGTTCAAATTCGAACGAAAAACTCCTTCAAATTTGAACCATTCGGGGTTACGCTCGAAACATGACCACGCCCAGCCCGGCCCGCATGCCCGCCCTGTACCTCAGCCACGGCGCCCCGCCCCTGGCCGACGACCCGGTCTGGCCCGGCGAACTCGCCGCCTGGTCCGCGGGCCTGCCCCGCCCCCGCGCGATCCTCATGGTCTCCGCCCACTGGGAGGAGGCCCCGCTCGCCCTCGGCGCCGTCGAGCCCGTTCCGCTCGTCTACGACTTCTGGGGCTTCCCCGAGCACTACTACCGCGTCCGGTACGACGCCCCCGGCGCGCCCGAGCTCGCCGAGAGCGTGCGCAAGCTGCTGCGCGCCCCCGGCACGCCGGTGCAGGACATCCCCGACCGGGGCCTCGACCACGGTGCGTACGTCCCGCTCGTCGAGATGTACCCCGACGCCGACATCCCGGTCCTCCAGGTGTCCATGCCCACCCTCGACCCGCAGGCCCTGATGGACATCGGCCGCCGGCTCGCCCCGCTGCGCGACGAGGGGGTCCTGATCGTCGGCAGCGGCTTCTTCACCCACAACCTGGCCGCCCTGCGCCACGCCGGCGGCGTGCCCGGCTGGTCGGCGGAGTTCGACGCGTGGGGCCGCGAGGCGCTCGCCGCCGCCGACGTCGACGCCCTCCTCGACTTCGAGCACCGCTCCCCGGCCGGCCGCCTCGCCCACCCCCGCACCGAGCACTTCGCCCCGCTGTTCGTCACCCTCGGCGCCGCCGACGCCGCCGGCGACCTCACCGCCCACCGCGACGTCATCGACGGCTTCTGGATGGGCCTCGCCAAGCGCTCGCTCCAGTTCGGCTGACGCCGATCCCCTCACGCGGAGGCGTTCCGCGCGGGCCCGGTGATCTCCTCCCCGATCGCGAAACCCTTGGCGGGGCCCTCCGGGATCACCACCTCGCGCCCGTACTGGACGCGCACCTCGCCGGCGTAGACGGCCTCGCCCGGACTCGGGGCGGTGAGTACGCTCACCGTGCCGTGCCCGTCGTAGTCGTCGATCAGCACGTAGACGGGGATCCCCGCGCGGGCGTACTCGCGTCGCTTGCGCGCTCGGTCGCGCGTCGTGCCGTCGTGTCCGGGGGAGACCACTTCGACGACGAGGCGGACGGCTGATGCCTTGATCCCGATGCCGTCCTCGGTGGCGTCCTCTTCCTCGTCCTCCAGGGCGACGAAGAGGTCCGGAATCCATGCCTTGCGGCCGTGGATCACGTTCATGTCCTGGAAGGCGGCGTATTCTCCGCCGCCGAGGAAGGCGTCAACGGCCCGGCGCAGGCGATTGACGATCCGACCGTGCGAGTAGCGACCCGTGGGCGACACCTCGATGAACCCCTCGATGATCTCGGCGCGGTAGCCCTCGGGGAGTTCCATGGCCCTCCATGCCTGCCACAAGACCTCATCCAGTCCGTCGTGGGGCGACTCCGCCTCCGGAGCCTCGTGGGCGAGAGCGGTCATGGGTGCAACACCTCCTCCTCGAAGTCTGGGCGTCGGCAGCCCGGTGACACAAGCGACGCCCTGACGCTAGGGAAAAGTCGCTGCATATGCCGGAGGAATGTCTTCCCGTCATTCGAAAGGGTGGCTCGAGCCGCTGTCCGGGCAACCGAACCGGGCGGCGGAGCGTCTCCGGGGGTGAGGGTGTGGCGCCGTGGGTACGCGAGGGTGGTCACGCGGGGTGTGACGGCGGTCTCGCGGGGTCGCCGTCGCTGACGCGGACCGGGCGGCCGCCCGCCGCCCAGGGGCGTCCTGACCTGCGGATCCGTCGTCGGCGGCCGGGTCGGGCGCAGTCGACCGCGGGGCGCGGCGGGCAGGATACTGCAAGATCGCGAAATTCGGGACGCCGCGTGGGAATTCTGTCCCGATTGCGGTCGTTGTCTCCTTCGGATGCGGGGCGCTCGCGAGAGGGTCCCGACAGCCGCACGAGCCGCACCGCGACCGAACTCATCGCAAGGGAGCACGCATGGCAACCCGCGCCGTCGCCCGTCGTCAGTCCGACACGGCCAGCACCGGTACCTCCGGCACCGTTCGCGCCGTCAGCGGGGAGATCGCAGACCGCGACCTGGTCGGCATGTACCTGGACGAGATCGCGCGCACCCCGCTGCTCGACGCCGCGAAGGAGGTGGAGCTCTCGCAGATCATCGAGGCGGGCGTGTTCGCCCGGCAGATCCTCGACGGCGAGCTGGAGAGCGCCTCCGCCGGCGCCACGCACGAGGAGCTCCGGCAGCTGGCCGCCGCCGGTGACCGGGCCAAGGAGGTCTTCATCCGGTCCAACCTGCGCCTGGTCGTGGCGGTCGCACGCCGCTACCCGCGCAGCGGACTGCCCCTGCTCGACCTGATCCAGGAGGGCAACGCCGGCCTGGTCAGGGCCGTGGAGAAGTTCGACTACACCAAGGGCTTCAAGTTCTCCACGTACGCCACCTGGTGGATCCGCCAGGCCATCACCCGCTCCATCGCCGACCAGTCCCGCACCATCCGGCTCCCCGTCCACCTCGTCGAGGAGCTCGGCCGGATCCGCCGCGTGCAGCGCGAGTTCAACCGCGAGCACGGCCGCGACCCGGAGCACGCGGAGATCGCCGCCGAGCTCGGCTCCACCGAGCAGCGGGTGGGCGACGTCCTCGACTGGGCCCGCGACCCGGTGAGCCTCAACATGTCCGTGGACGACGAGGGCGACACCCAGTTCGGCGACCTGCTGGAGGACACCTCCGCGATCTCGCCCGAGCAGTCGGTGCTCTCGCTGCTGCGCACCGAGGAGCTCGAGGACCTGATCGGCAAGCTCGACGACCGCACCGCCTCGATCATCAAGATGCGGTACGGCATCGACGACGGCCGCGAGCGGACCCTGACCGAGGTCGGCAAGGAGCACGGCCTGACCCGCGAGCGGATCCGCCAGATCGAGAAGCACGCGCTGCTCGAGCTCAAGCGGATGGCCCGCGACACGGGCTTCGACGCCGCCGCCTGACGCCGCGGGGCGCCCACCCGGTCCGCGGGCGCCCGCCCGTGCACTCCCCCGCCCGCCCACCCTCCCCACCCGCGTGCGCTCACGCTCCCGGCACGGCATCCGCGCCGCCGGCCACCGCCGCGGCGCTGAGGCGGGCGCCGAGCACCGCGGCGGCGTCCGCCAGGACCGCCGGGGAGCGCACCTCGAACGGCACGCCCGCCAGCGCCAGCCGCATCGCCACCCAGTCGGGCTGGTCGGAGGTCGTGAACCGGAGCCGGCTGCGCCCGGGATCCCCGGGCTCCGGCTCCGGCGTGCCCACCCAGTACGGCACCACCGCGGCCACCCGCTCCGCCGGCGCCCCGAACACGACCTCCGCCCCGTACGGCGCCTGCCCCCGCCCCGACCGCATCGCCCGCTCCACGAACGCCAGCGCGTCCCCCATGGGTAGCTCCCGCGCCGCGAACCGGGCCCCCGTCGCGAACGGCTCGCGCACCCGGTCCACCCGGAAGGTCCGCCAGTCCGCCCGCTCCAGGTCGTACGCCACCAGGTACCAGCGGCGCCCCGTCGAGACCAGGCGGTACGGCTCCACCAGCCGCTTCGAGCTCCGCCCGTCCCCCGCCTCGTAGGCGAACCGCAGCCGCTCCCGCCCCGTCGCCGCGGCCGCGATGGCCGTGAGCGTGCGCGGGTCGATGCTCGCCCCGTCGCCGCGCGACAGCGCCGACGTGGCGGACTGCAAGGTGCTCACCCGGTGCCGCAGCCGCGACGGCAGCACCTGCTCGAGCTTGGCCAGGGCCCGTACGGACGCCTCCTCGACGCCCTCGATCGCGTGCCCGGCGCCGGCCCGCAGCCCCACCGCGATCGCCACCGCCTCCTCGTCGTCCAGCACCAGCGGCGGCAGCGCGGCCCCCGCCACCAGCCGGTACCCGCCGACGGCACCCTTGGACGCCTCCACCGGATACCCCAGCTCGCGCAGCCGGTCGATGTCCCGCCGGATCGTGCGGGCGCTCACCCCGAGCCGCTCGGCCAGCTCGCTGCCGGGCCATTCCCGGGGCGTCTGCAGGAGGGACAGCAGGGTCAGGAGCCGTGCGGGAGTGTCGGTCATGGACCCATTCTCGCGGTAAATAGGTCACGATCTGACCTACTGCCGGGCTAGCGTTCCTCCCATGACCAGCACCCACAAGGAACAGCAGCCCGCCGCGCCCGGGCCCGACCGCGATCCCGCCGACCCCATAGCAACCGCGGCCTCCGCCGACCGGCGCCGCTGGTTCGCCCTGGCGATCGTCATGACCGCGGCGTTCATGGACCTCGTCGACGTCACGATCGTCAACATCGCCCTGCCCAGCATGCAGGCGGACATGGGCGCGTCCGACACGGCGATCCAGTGGATCACCGCGGGCTACGCGCTGGCCTTCGCCGCAGCCCTGATCACCGGCGGCCGCCTCGGTGACATCTACGGACGCAAGCGCCTCTTCCTCGTCGGCATCGCGGGCTTCACCGCCGCCTCCGCGCTGTGCGGCCTGGCCGCCAACCCCGAGATGCTCGTCGCCTCCCGCCTCCTCCAGGGCGGCATGGCGGCCATGATGGTCCCGCAGGTGCTCGCGATCATCCACGTCACCTTCCCCGCCGAGGAGCGCGGCAAGGTGTTCGGCATGTTCGGCGCGATCGTCGGCCTCGGTGCCGTCTCCGGCCCGATGCTCGGCGCACTGCTCACCGAGTGGAACCTCTTCGGCCTCGAGTGGCGCCCGATCTTCCTGATCAACCTGCCCGTCGGCATCGCCGGTCTGCTGCTCGGCGCGAAGTTCATCCGGGAGTCCAAGGCCCCCGTCGCGCTGCGCCTCGACCTCGTCGGCGTCGTCCTGGTCAGCCTGGGCCTGGTCATGCTGATCTACCCGCTGACGCACGGCCGCGAGGCCGGCTGGCCGACGTGGGGCTTCGTCTCGATGGGCGCCACGCCGCTCGTCTTCGCCGCCTTCATCGCGTACGAGAAGTACAAGACCCGGAAGGACGGCTCCCCGCTGGTCGAGCTCTCGCTCTTCCGCATCAAGAGCTTCGCGGGCGGCATCGCGGTCCAGCTGACCTTCGGCATCGCGACCGGCATCTTCTTCCTCTGCTGGACGCTGTACATGCAGCTCGGCCTCGGCTGGACCCCGCTGCACGCCGGTCTGACGGGCATCCCGTTCTCCCTGGCCGTCTCGGCCGCGGCCGGCCTGTCGGTGCAGAAGCTCGTGCCGCGCTTCGGCCGCGGGGTGCTGCAGGCCGGTGCGCTGGTCATGGCCCTGGGCGTGCTCCTCTACATCTGGGAGGCCAACCGCTACGGCCTCGGGATCGCCTCCTGGCAGATGGCGCTGCCGCTGGCCGTGATGGGCGTGGGCATGGGCCTGATCGTGGCGCCGCTGACCGACGCCGTGCTCTCCGAGGTGCCGCGCGAGCACGCCGGCTCCGCGTCCGGGCTGATCAACACCACCGGCCAGATGGGCAACGCGCTCGGTCTCGGCCTGGTCTCCGTCGTCTACTTCACGATCGTCGACGACCGGCTTCCCGAGGCCGGCCCCGCCCTGGCCTTCACGGACGCCTTCGAGAACGCGCTCTGGTACGTCATCGCCGTCCTCGCCGTGATCTTCGCGGTGATGTTCTTCCTCCCCCGCCACCAGCGCCGTCCCGCCCCCGAGTCGGCCGACGCCCCGCTGGACGCCGCGGACACCCCCACGAAGGTCCCGGCGTAACCGCCGCCGGCGAGGCTGGAAGCGCCCCTTCGCCGCCGGGCCTGGAGTTGCCCGCGGCGGGGCGACTCCAGCCCGCGCGGCGTTCGGGACGGGCCGGAATCCAGCCCGCGCGGCGTTCGAGCGCCCCCGGTGCGCAGCGCCGGGGGTTCCCGGGCGGAACCCGAGCCGACCCACCGGCGACACGGCCCCCCGGCGCCCCCACTGGCGGCGCACCGGCGTCACGGAGACGCTGGGGCAGGAGAAGCCCACCGGCACGGGAGCCGCACACGCATGATCCTCACCGTCACGCCCAACCCCTCCCTGGACCGCACCTACGAGGTGCCGGCCCTGACCCGTGGCGCCCTGCACCGCGCCACCGCCGAGCGGGTCGAGCCCGGAGGCAAGGGCGTCAACGTCTCCCGCGCCGTCGCCGCCGCGGGCGGCCGTACCATCGCCGTCCTCCCGCTCGGCGGTGCCCCCGGCGCGCTCGTCGGGGAACTCCTCGGCGCCCAGGGCATCGACGTGACCGCGGTGAGCGTCGCCGGCAGCACCCGCTCCAACATCGCCGTCGTCGAACCCGACGCCACCCTCACCAAGATCAACGCACTGGGTCCGGAGCTGACCCCCGTCGAGGCCGCCCTGCTCCTCGACACGGTGCGGGCCCAGGCGCCCGCCGCGGACTGGATCGCCTGTTGCGGCAGCCTCCCGCGCGGCCTGCCGCATGAGTGGTACGCCGACCTCATCGCCTGCGCCCATGAGGCGGGCGCACGCGTCGCACTGGACACCTCGGGCCCCGCGCTGCTGGCGGCCCTCCCGGCCGGGCCCGACCTGGTCAAGCCGAACGCCACGGAGCTCGCGGAGGCGGTCGGCCGCCCGCTGGCCACCGTGGGCGAGGCGGCCGAGGCCGCGCGCGAGCTCCGGCACCGGGGCGCCGGGGCGGTGCTCGCCAGCCTCGGCGCCGCCGGCCAGCTGCTCGTCGACGCGACGGGCACGTACTACGGGTACGCCCGCGTGGGCACCGTCCGCAGCGTCGTCGGCGCCGGCGACGCGGCCCTGGCCGGCTTCCTGCTCGCGACCGCCGCCCCCGCCGCCGCGACCGCTACCCCCGCCACCGCCGGGACCGACACCGGGCCCGCCGGACCGGGGCCGGGCTCCGGCCCGGCCGCACTCGCCTCCGCCCTCGCGCACGGCGCCGCCGCGGTCGGGCTGCCGGGCAGCGCGATGCCCACTCCCGCCGACCTCGACCCGTCCGCCGTCACCGTCGTGACGACCCCGGACGACGTCCCGGCAGACCGCCCCCTACCGGACCACTGACCCGCACCGCACCCGCACCCGCACCCGCGAGCACCAGCACCACCCCTCGCCCCGCCAACCCCCTACCGCACCCGGGCCCGCACCTCCATCGCCTCCCGGGCCGCCCGCTCGCTCGCGTAGACCTCGCACATGTGCCGCCCGTCGGGCGTGGCCGTGTGCTCCACCTCCCACAGGCTGCACTCCGTACCGTCCAGCAGCACGAAGGCGTGCTCGTACAGCGTGAACCCGGCGTCGCGGCCGTCCGACAGGCACTGCCGGCTCCCGAAGGCCTGCGTGATCTGGTGCGCGTAGGCCGAGGTCAGCAGCCGGGCGACCGCGGGCCCCGGCCGGTCCGCGTTCTCCGCCCGGCGCAGGACCCGGCGGGCGTGGTCCGCCGAGTCGTCCACCGCGTACGTCCGGCGCTGCCGCGGCAGGGTCGGCCGCGCGAACAGGGCGCCCAGCACCGCCAGATCGTGCTCCGGGCCGTCGTCGTCCGCCAGCGCCGCGTACGACGCGAGCTCCGCCGCCGAGAGGTCGTACTCCTCGCCGAACAGCCGGTCCACGGCCAGGCCCAGCTCCTCCTTGTCCGCGAACACCTCGTGCCGCAGGGCGCTCGCCCCCGGCGCGCGGTGGGCCAGCTCCCACAGCGAGACCGCCTCGCCGTCCGCCAGCAGGTAGGTGTGCCGGTACGTCTCGTGGTGCAGCCCGGTGACGGAGCTGTGGTGCGAGGAATGCAGCGCGGAGCTGTGGGCGAGCGCCGTGCCGATGCGCTCGACCAGCTGGTCGGGGAGGTCGAAGGAGTTCAGGGCGCGGCCCAGGAGTCGCTCGAGGTGGGCCTCGGTTGTCTCGTACGGATCGCTCAACGTGGTCTCCAGGCCGTCGCAGCTAGTCACTTCGCGGATGCTCAACGTAGCCCCTGGGGCCGACATCCCGCCCGGGTAATCGAAAGACGTACGGCGCCCCCGCCGGGTTCCCGCCACCCGGGCGCACCGTCCCGGCCACCGTCGCCGCAGGTCGCCGCCCCGCCGCCGGCGTCAGTACAGGTCCCGGTACGCCGGGAACACCCCGCCCGGCCCGTCCACCCCCTCGGCCGCCAGCACCGCCCGCACCACCGCCCGCGCCAGCACGTCCGCGCCCGCCGCGAGCACCGCGTTGTACTCGTCCAGGTCCTCCGCCGGCCGTTCGCCGGCCGACAGGGCGAAGACCGTGTCCCCGTCGTGCATCAGGTGCACCGGACGCACCGCCCGCGCCAGGCCGTCGTGCGCGGTGCCCGCCACCTTGCGGGCCTGCGCCCGGGTCAGCCGGGCGTCCGTGCCGACCACGGCGAGCGTCGTGTTCAGCGGCGGCCGCACGAACCCGGCGGCGCGCTCCCGCGTCTCCTCCCGGGCCCGCTCCAGCCGGGCCAGGGCCGCCGCGTGCACCGCCTCGGCCGGGTACGCGATCCGCCCTTCGTGCAGGCGCCCGTACAGCACCCCGGTCGCCGGATCGAGCACCGAGCCGACCGCGTTGACGACCACCAGCGCGCCCACGGTCGTCCCGGACGCCAGCCGCACGCTCGCCGACCCGGTGCCGCCCTTCAGTCCGCCGGCCACCGCCCCGGCGCCCGCGCCCACCGAGCCCTGCGCCACCCGCGCGCCCACGGCGGAGGCGGCCGCCGCCGTCACCGCGGCCCGCCCCAGGGCGGCGTCGGGCCGGGCCCGCCAGTCGCCGCCGCGGCCGAGGTCGAACAGCGCCGCGGCGGGCACCACCGGCACCACCTGCCCCGGCTCCGGTCCGACCGGCACCCCTCGCCCCTGTTCTTCCAGCCAGGCCATCACCCCGGAGGCCGCGTCCAGTCCGTACGCGCTGCCGCCGGTCAGCACCACCGCGTCCACCCGCTGCACCAGGGCCAGCGGGTCGAGGGCGTCCGTCTCGCGGGTGCCGGGCCCGCCGCCGCGCACGTCCACGGCGGCCACCGCGCCGCCCTCGGGCGCGAGGACCACCGTGGTCCCCGACAGCGCGCCCGGCCCGGCCAGTTCGGCGTGCCCGACCCGCAGCCCCGCCACATCCGTCAGTGCGTCTACTCGGTCCATGCGTCATCCGTACCAGTTCTCGTCAACTTCGGCCCCGACGCGCAGGTTTGGCGGGGGTTCATCATGGAATGCGGGAGTATGAGGTGCATGGCAACGAACACGACAAACGAGGCCATCCCGCGCCAGCAGGGCCGGCCCCGCACCCGACCCGACAGCGAAGAGCCTCCTGCGGAACGGGGGTTGGCCTGGCTGCTGGCCACCACCGGCGCGGCCGGGGTACTGGCCTCCTGGGTGATCACCCTCGACAAGTTCCTGCTGCTGGAGGACCCGGACTTCAAGCCGGCCTGCAGCCTGAATCCCGTGGTCTCCTGCGGCAGCGTCATGCAGAGCGAGCAGGCCGCGGCCTTCGGCTTCCCCAACCCGATGCTGGGCCTGGTCGCGTACGGCGTGGTCGTCTGCATCGCCGTGGGGATGCTGGCCGGCGCCCGCTACCGGGGCTGGTTCTGGCTGGGCCTGTCCGCCGGCCAGCTCTTCGGGACGTCCTTCTGCGCGTGGCTCATGTTCCAGTCCCTGTACCGGATCAACGCCCTGTGCCTGTGGTGCTGCCTGGCCTGGGTGGCGACCCTGCTGATGTTCTGGTTCACGCTCGCCCGGAACGTCCGCACCGGGGTGCTGCCCGCTCCGCGCTGGCTCCGGGGCTTCTTCGGGGAGTTCCCCTGGGTCGCGCCGGTCCTGCACGTCGGGGTCATCGGGATGCTGGTCCTGACCCGGTGGTGGGACTTCTGGACCAGCTGAACCGCCCGTCCCCTTCCCCCGCTCACCCTCCTTCCCCCACAACGACGGGACCCCCGGCGGCTGGCGGCCGCCGGGGGTCCTGCACGTCGCTCCACGGGCGTCACGGGCCCGGACGGGGAGAGGGAGCGGAGATCAGCTGCCCACAGCGCCGTTGCC
The DNA here is from genome assembly GCF_044753805.1 of Streptomyces sp. NPDC093225. Classification (NCBI taxonomy): domain Bacteria; kingdom Bacillati; phylum Actinomycetota; class Actinomycetes; order Kitasatosporales; family Streptomycetaceae; genus Streptomyces; species Streptomyces sp. NPDC093225. The sequence continues at coordinate 185,185 of NZ_JBIVNX010000006.1, read as the reverse complement.
GGAGAGCACCGGGATGTTGTCCAGGATGTGCGAGAGCGGCTCGTCGCCCTTGGCCTGGGTGGAGTTCTCGGTGCACTGCTGGGTCTGCGGCGCGGACAGGACCGGGATGTCCTGGACACCGACGTTGAGCAGGGCGACCAGCGACTGGGCGTTGACCTTGGCCGGGATGCCGATGCAGGGCTTGTTCAGGGTGCCCTGGACGACGGAGAGCTGCGGGCTCTGGTCGCCGGCGGTCTTCTGGTTGCCGTAGATCTGCTGGGCACCGTTGCCGTTGACGGTGTTGATCCCGTTGTCGTTGCCGATGGCCATCGCCGGGGCGGCGACGGCGGCGCCGGCGCCGACCACGGCGGCGGTGGCGGCGGCGGTGGCCATAATCTTCTTGAGCATGGGGTGATCCTTTTGTCGCACGAGTGCCCGCTAGTGGAGCGCCCTGATCAACTGGGCCCGGCGGGGGTTGGTTCCGCTGCTTCACTCAAACGGCCCGTGCGCATTGCGCTCGGTAGACGCGGATCTCACGGTGGGTGATGGGGGATTCGTCCCGATCCCGCAGTCCATCGAAGGAACACCCATGCACCCCAAGAAGGCGCCCCGCGTCCTGGTCCCGTCCGCGCTGTGCGCCGCCCTGTTGTTCGGCGCGGCCGCGCCCGCGGGCGCGGCGTCCGGTGACGACTCCGCCGCCGCGTTCCGCAGCCGCCTCACCAACTCCACCGCCCACCAACGCCTGACGGCCGACGCGGTCCACCAACGCCTCGCGGCCGTACGGGAGGTGGAGGACCGGATCGAGCGGCGGATCGAGCAGAAGGCCGACGAACGCCCCGAGCGGAGTGCGGAGGACCGGTCGGCGGCGGCCGTCCAGGCCGGCCCGATCGACGACCTGCTCGCCGGCCTGACGAAGACCCTCGGCGACCTGCTCGGCTCCCTCACCGGCCTGCTCGGGGGGATCAAGCTCCCGGCGATCGAGCTGCCGAAGCTGCCCGATCTGCCCATCGAGCTGCCGAAGCTCCCGATCGAGCTGCCCAAGCTCCCCGACCTCCCGGTGGAGGTCCCGAAGCTCCCCGTCGACCCGCCCGCGCTCCCGGACCTCCCCGTCGATCCGCCGAAGCTCCCGGACCTTCCGGTGGACGTCCCGGACCTTCCGGTGGACCTCCCGGAACTGCCGGTGGAGGCGCCGGCCTTGGAGGTGCCCGAGCTCCCGTGAGCCCGCCCGGTCGCGGGCTCCCGGACCGGCTCCGGAGCCCGCGACCGGGCACGCGGTTACGACAAATGGGCTGAACAGGGCGAGTTGTGGACCGACCCGTGTCGTTTCGCCGCGCCGCACCGTTTCGCTCGGTGTGAGCCCCGGATCGGGGCGGATCATCGAACAGAAGGTGCACTTCCCATGAACTCTGCCAAGAAGGCCGCTCTGGTCCTGGCCTCCGCCGGTCTCGCCGCGGGTGCGGCCGCCGGCTCCGCCGTCGCCGACTCCCAGGCGGATGGCGCTGCCGTGGGGTCCCCCGGCGTGCTGTCGGGCAACCTGGTCCAGGTCCCGGTCCACGTCCCGGTCAACGTCTGCGGCAACTCCGTGAACGTCATCGCGCTGCTGAACCCGGCCTTCGGCAACGTCTGCGTCAACGACTGACGCAGCGGCCCGCTCGGCTCCCCGAGGCGCCCCCGGCTTCCGGCCGGGGGCGCCTCGACGTGTGCGGGGGGTGTGCGCGTACGGGTACGGGAGGCCGCGCCCGCCGTCGTGCCGGGGACGGCCCGGGGGGTGACGCGCCTCCGCCCGCGCCGCCGGTGGGGTCCGGGCGGCGCGGGCGGAGACGGGGGAGCGGAGCGGGGAGCGGAGCGGGGAGGGAGGCGTGGGCTCAGCCGCCGTTGACGTGCAGGCCGCCGAGCATGGGGGCCACCGCGGGCAGGGTGTCGGTCGCGCCGGAGACGGCGCCCATGACCTTGTCGGGGGCGTGGTTGCGGAAGTCGTTCACGCCCTCGACGCCCTGCACGGCGGAGTTGACCGCGGAGCCCTGCTCGGTCACGGCGTTCTCGAGGTGCAGCGGCAGGTCCGAGGTGGGCGCGGAGGCGGCGGCGAGGACGTCCATCGCCCCGCCGTTCAGGCTCATGGGGGCGGGGCCGTCGGCGGCGAAGGCGGGGGAGGCCGCTCCGAGCGCGGCCACGGAGCCGGCGACGACAGCGGCGACCTTCGAGAACTTCATTTCGAATCCCTTTCTCCGGCGGCGACCGTCGCGCCACTCTCGTCCTGCTCAACGATTCCTCCGCACAACGGAAACCCCGTCGCCGTCGGTTTCTTGCGGGACGCTCGGACATGCGCTCGGGCAAACGCTCGGCCGGAGAATCCCAGAGGGATCTCCGGCCGATATTTCTTAGTTTTTTCGATTCCCCCGATTACCTCTCCTACGCCGACATGCTCCGGGAGCGCCGGTACAGGACGGCGCCGCCGAGCAGCAGGCCCGCGCTCAGCGCGGCCGCGGGCACGAGCGGCCCGCCGGCACCGGTGGCGGCGAGGACGGGCACCTGCCGGGCCGGCAGCGGGGCCGGGGCGGGGGAGGGGGCCTCGGGCGCGGGCGCCGGGGCGGCGGCCGGGGGGCTCACCGGGGCCGGTGCGGGCGCCGGGGTGAGGTCGACCGGGCGGTCCTCCTCCGGGTTGGCCGGGGGCTGGTCCACGGCCGGCGCGGCCGGAGCCGGTGCGGCCGGGGGCGCCTCGACGACCGGGGCCGGGGCGGGCGCGGCCGGCGCCGGCGGTACCACCGGGGGAGCCGCCGGGACGGGAGCCGGGAGCTCGGCCGCCGGGGCCGGCGCCGGCTGGGCCGGTGCGGGGGCCGGGAGCGGCGCGGGGGCCGGGACGACCGGGGGCAGGTCCTCCTGGTGGCCCTGCCGCGGCCGCGGCTCGGGCACCTCGTGGGGAGCCGGGGCCGGGGCCGGGGCGGGGAGCGGCGTGGCCTCGTGCACCGGCGGTGCCGGGTGCGGCTTCGGGGCCGGGTGCGGCTTGGCCGGGACGTGCGGCTTGGGCCGGGGTCCGGCCTCGTGCACCGGTGGTGCCGGGTGCGGCTTCGGCCCGGGCTGCGCGTGGGGCTTGGGGGCCGGGTGCGGCGTGGGCTGCGGGGGGACGTGCGTCGCGGGCCGGGGCGGCGGGGCGCCTTCCTCGTCGCAGTCCTCGTCGTGGCCGCCGTAACCCGGGCCGCGGTCCTCCTCGGCGCCGGGGCCGTACGCCCCCTCGTCCCCGTGCGCGTGGCGGCCGGGTCCCGCGGGGCCGCGGTCGGCGTGGCGCCCGTACCCGGGTCCGCGGTCCTCCTCGTACCGCCCGCGGTCCCCCTCGCCGCCGTCGGGGCGGCGGTGCCGGCCGCGGCCTGGTCCGGCGTCCTCGTCGTGCGAGGGCCGCAGGTAGCGCTCGTAGTCCCGGGCCTCGGGGGCGAGGTGGCGCTCGTAGTCGTATCCGCCGCCGTAGCCCTCGCCGCCGCCGTAGTAGTGGTGGTGGACCTCGTGGCCGGAGCCGTTCTCGCAGTGGTTCCCGAACGAGGGGTTGAGGGCCCCGCCCGGGTCCACGGTGTTGCCGCACACGTTCGGGGAGAGCGTGACGGGTACCGAGACGGCGTTGCCGGACAGTACGCCCGGGGAGTGCGAGGCCTCGGCGGTGGCCGCCGGGTGCGCGAACGCGACCCCGGTGCCGAGGGAGAGCAGACTTGAGGCCGCCGCGGCGGTGAGTACGCCCTTGCTCAGTACTTGTCGGCTCAGTACCTGTCGCATGGGTCCTTCCCTGTCTACCGGCGCGCGGCCGGTGCGGTAATTCAAGGTGGCCTCGGAGTGCACCGCCGTGCACTCCGAGGCCACCCCGAGGAGGTTCGCCCTAGTGGGCGGCAGACGCGGCGTTGCGTCAGTCGTTGAGGCAGACGTTGCCGAACGCCGGGTTGAGCAGCGCGATGACGTTGACGGTGTTGCCGCAGACGTTGATCGGGACGTGGACCGGGACCTGGACCAGGTTGCCGGAGAGCACGCCGGGGGAGCCGACGGCCGCACCGTTGGCCTCGGAGTCGGCCATCGCGGGGGCGGCGGCACCGGCGGCCATCAGGACACCGGCGACGACGGCGGCTGCCTTCGTGAGCTTCATTTTCTGTCCTTTCCCGCAGCGGTGTTCACCGCATACACGACCCTCGTGCTGCGCACACAGTTTCCTGTCCGTACAACACCACTGCGAGCTGAGTAACGAGCTGTCCGTGAAAAAGAAACCGAGAATCCTGGGCGGGTCGCGGGGCTTTCACTCCAATGCCTCCGTGAAAGGATCCTGAAGAAACCTTCCGGAGGATATCCGCGTCGGTTTTCGACGGTTATTCGCGGGCGTCGGCGGAGTCGGCGCGGGGGTATTCCACCGGTGGGCGGCGGGGCCGGCGCGCAGACGACGAGGCCGCCGCGACCCGGAGGGTGCGGCGGCCTCGTGGCGCGGGGCGGTCGGGACTAGCTGTTGACCGCGCCGTTGCCGGAGAGCACCGGGATGTTGTCCAGGATGTGCGAGAGCGGCTCGTCGCCCTTGGCCTGGGTCGAGTTCTCGGTGCACTGCTGGGTCTGCGGCGCGGACAGGATCGGGATGTCCTGGACGCCGACGTTGACCAGGGCCAGGACCGACTGCACGTTGGCCTTCGCCGGCAGGGCGACACAGGGCTTGTTGAGGGAGCCCTGGATCAGCGCCATCTGCGGGCTCATGTTCCCGTACGTGGCCTGGTTGCCGTAGACCTGGGAGGCGCCGTTGCCGTTCACGGTGTTGACGCCGTTGTCGTTGCCGATCGCCATCGCCTGCGGGGCCATCGCAGCTCCGACGCCCACGACCGAAGCCGCGACCGCCGCCGTGGCCATCATCTTCTTGATCACTGTCATCCCTTTTCTGAGGATTGCCCGGTACAGGAGCATCCGGATCAACGGTCGGCGCCTGGTTTGGGTTGCGACCCTTCACTCGTTCGGCCGAGCGCCCCCGGGTGCCCGAGGGTCGGATCCGGTCGCGCCGACCGCGTGGGGCCCGGTGGGGCCGCCAAGTGGGGCGCGGGTCCTAGGCGTTGACGCAGGTGTTGCCGAACGCCGGGTTGAGCAGGGCGATGACGTTGACGGTGTTGCCGCAGAGGTTGACCGGGACGTGCACCGGGACCTGGACCAGGTTGCCCGACAGGACGCCGGGGGAGTGGGCCGCGGCACCCTGGGCGAAGGCGCCGTTGCCGCCCTCGCCGTGGGCGGAGGCCAGGCCCGCCCCACCCATGATCATCGCGACGCCCGCGACGGCCAGGGTCGAGGTGCGGATCAGCGTCTTCTTCATCTCGGTTTTTCCTTTCGGTTCGAACAATGGTGCACCCGCATAACGACGCTCGACCGTCAAGGGTGCGCACCGTCGCCCGAAAGGCCGTACAAGCGAGTCCGACGTGATTTCCACCCCGATTTCTGACAAAGTGCACTCCTGTTTTGTCGCCTTGATCGAAATTGGAGACCGGGTCATGTCGGAGGCTTCGAAGTCGACGGGGCGCGGGACCTTCCGCACCCTCGGCACGCTGTCCGGCCTGGGGCTTTCCCTCGCCCTTCCGGCCGCCACAGCGGTCTCGGCGCCGGCGGAAATGCCCGAGATTCCATTCACCCACCGTTACCAGGCGGTCCAGCACGGCGGATTCGTACGGGCGTCCAACTCCGGCATCAGCTGCTGGCGCCGCGTCGATCCCGACGTCGAGCCCTGCGCCGACGTCAGACGCGGCGCCGCCGCGGTCAACTCGAACTTCGACATGCTCTACAGCGACGTCGACCGGGACCCGAACACGTACAACGCGACCCGTGCCGAGCTCCTGCTCCCGCCCGGCGCGCGGGTCACGTACGCCCGCCTCTACTGGGGCGGCAACCTGCGGGTCGGGGAGCAGAAGCCGCCGGAGGACAACGGCCGGGTCCTGGTCGCCGAGCCGGGCGGCTCGTACAAGGACGTGCTGGCCGACACCAAGGTGGGCCACCGCGACGGCGACGAGAGCGACGCCTACCAGGCCTCGGCCGACGTGACCCCCCTGGTGCGGAGGTTCGGCGGCGGCCTGTGGACGGTGGCGCAGCTGAACATCGCCAAGGGCAGCTCGGACGTGGGTGCCTGGGGCGGCTGGACCCTCGTGGTCGCGTACGAGAAGGCCGACGAGCCGCTGCGCCAGCTCTCGCTCTGGGACGGGTTCACCGCCCTGGGCGAGGACCCCGAGGCGGACGTGGACGCGGGCGACGACGATGACCTGGACGCGGACGACGCCCGGCCGGCGGACACCGGCCGGACGGTCGAGCTGACCGGTCTGGACGTCCCGGCGCGGGGCGCGGGCCGGGTGGGGGTGGTCGGCTACGACGGGGACCGGGGGGTGCGGGGCGACTCGCTGACCGTGACGGCCAGTAGCGGTCGTCGAACGAACATCGGCGACGCCGAAAACCCGTTCAACGACGTACTGAATTCCACGATCACGGATTTCGGGCGTTCTGTTTTCAAGCGACAGCCAGATTATATGAACAATCTCGGATATGACGCGGACGTCTTCGACCTCGGTCCCGCGCTGTCCGAAGGCGCCCGCAGCCTGCGCTTCAGGTTCGGTGCGGAAAACCAGGGTCAGTTCCTCGGCGTGCTCTTCGTACAGGCAGACGCGCGCCGCTGAATCGTACGGAGACCACTCCACGTGCAGTCAGACCACGCGACCGACGGCGCCAGCCCGACGGTCCTCCACCTCGTCCAGCCCGTGGAGGGCGGAGTGGCCCGGGTCGTCACCGACCTGGTCCGCGCCCAGACCCGGGAAGGCCTCCGCGCCGTCGTCGCCTGCCCGCCCGGCGGCACCCTCGCCGACACCGCGCGGGAGGCCGGGGCCGACGTACTGACCTGGCGGGCCACCCGTGGCCCCGGTCCCACCCTCGCCACCGAGACCGCGGCGGCCGCCCGCCTGCTGGCCCGGGTACGGCCCGACATCCTGCACGCCCACAGCGCCAAGGCCGGCCTCGCCGGCCGGCTCGCGGCCCGCGGCCGGCCGCGCACCGTCTTCCAGCCGCACGCCTGGTCCTTCGACGCGGTCAGCGGCACCACGGCCGCCCTCGCCCTGCGCTGGGAGCGGATCGGCGCCCGCTGGGCCGACCGGGTGCTCTGCGTCAGCGAGTCCGAGCGGCGCGAGGGCGAGTCCGCGGGCATCGCCGGCCGCTGGGCCGTGATCCGCAACGGCGTCGACCTCGACCACTTCCGGCCCGGTGACGGCGACGAGAAGGCCGTCGCCCGGGCCGGACTGCCGCTGCTGTCCCGCTCCGCACCCCAGGGGCAACTCGTGGTGTGCGTCGGCCGGCTGTGCCACCAGAAGGGCCAGGACCTCCTGCTGCGCGCCTGGCGAGAGGTGACCGCGACCGCCCCGGGCGCCCGGCTCGTCCTGGTGGGCGACGGCCCCGACGCGCTCCGGCTGAAGCACGCGGCCCCGCCCGGCGTGCTCTTCACGGGGGCGGCCGCCGACATCAGGCCGTGGCTTCGGGCCGCCGATCTCGTTGTACTGCCGTCGCGCTGGGAGGGCATGGCGCTCGCCCCGCTCGAAGCCATGGCCTGTGGCCGCCCGGTCGTGGTGTCCGACGTCAGCGGGGCCCGCGAGAGCCTGCCCCCCGGCCAGGCGCCCCTGTGCCTCGTGCCGCCGGAGGACCCGACGGCCCTGGCCAAGGCGCTCGGCCGGCTGCTGGCCGAACCGGAGCTGCTCGACTCGCTGGGGCGCCAGGCCCAGGAGCACGCGCGTGCGGAGTTCGACGTACGGCGGACCACCGCCGCGGTCACCGGTCTGTACCACGAACTGCTGGGCCTGCCCCGGCTCTTGAACCAGGAGCGCAACAGCCGATGACGATGGAGAGCGCACACGCGCCGCACGCCGGGCGGAAGGGCGCCGCACCCACGGCCCTCCGCCGCTCGGCGACCTCGATCCACCCGCCGCGCCGGCCCCGGGCCGAGCGGGTCCGCCCGGCCGTGCGGCCGCGGCGGACCCGCCGCCACCCCGGCGCGGCACCGCTGCTCGCCGTCGACGTGCTGGCCGCCCTGGCCGGCACCGCCGCCCTGCCCGCCCTCGCCCCCGCCGGCGGGGCCGCGGACGCCCTCACCACCGGCCCGCTCGCCGCGGCCGGCCCGCTCGTGCTCGCCGGTCCGGTCGTCGCGGGCCTGACGGTGCTGCACGCCCGGGCCGGGCTGTACCGGCCCAGGCTCGCCCCCTCCGCGCTCTTCGAACTCCCCGCCCTGCTGGGCCGGTCCGCCGTCGTGTGGTGCGCCGCGGCCGCCGCCGTCGCCGCGGCCGCCCCCCGCCACGCCCTCGGCTGGGCCGCGCTGGCCACCGCCGTCTGCCTCCAGGTCGTACTGACGTGCGCGGGACGCGGGTTCGTCAACCAGCTGCGCCGCCGGGCCGCGGTCCGCCACCCCCGTTCCACCCTCGTCGTCGGCCCGCTGGCCGGCGCCCGCCAGGTGGCCACCGCCCTCCAGGGCCGGCAGGAGTACGGGCTGCGCCCGGTCGGCCTCGCCGACCCCGGCCAGGACCCCGAGGCCGCCACCGGCCCGCTCCCGGTGCTGACCAGCCACGAGGACGTCCGCCGCGCGGTGATCCAGAACGCCGTCCGGGTCGCGGTCTTCACCCGGCCCCCCGAGGCCGACGAGCGTACCGCGGCCCTGCTGCGGCTCTGCCACGACCACGGCTGCCGGCTCTGGCTCGCCGACCCGGCCGGCACCGCCCGGGTCACCGGCATGCGGGTGGCCCGGACCTCCGGAGGCGCGGACGGCCCGGCCGGTGCCGACCACGTGTGGGGCTACGCCGCCCAGCTGCTGCTGCCCCGCCCCGCCCGGCCCGTGGAGCGCGCGGTCAAGCGCCTCATGGACGGCCTGCTGGCGCTGGTCGCCCTGACCCTGGCAGCGCCCCTGATGGCCCTGTGCGCGGCGGCCGTACGGCTCGCCGACGGCCCCGGGGTGATCTTCCGGCAGGAGCGGGTGGGCCTGTACGGGCGCCCCTTCACCCTGCTGAAGTTCCGCACCCTGCGCGCCGACGAGCACGAGTCCGCCACCCGCTGGACCGTGGCCGGCGACCGCCGCATGAGCCGGGTGGGCAGCTTCCTGCGCAAGTCCTCCCTCGACGAGCTGCCGCAGCTGTGGAACGTCGTCCGGGGTGACATGAGCCTGGTCGGCCCGCGCCCCGAACGCCCCTTCTTCGTCACGAAGTTCGCCGACGTCCACCCCGGCTACGAGGCCCGCCACCGGATGCCCGTCGGCATCACCGGACTGGCCCAGATCAACGGCCTGCGCGGCGACACCTCCATCGAGGACCGGGCCCGCTTCGACAACCACTACATCGACACCTGGTCGCTCTGGCAGGACCTGTGGATCCTGGCCCGCACGGCGGCCTCCTTCTTCCGCTTCCGCCTGGGAGGCAGCTGACCATGAGCGCCCCGCCCGGGGTGCGGCTCGCCGTCAGCGGCGCCGCGCCTCTCCCGTACCCGCCGCACACCCCGGCCGCGCCGTTCGCGCCCCTCGCGCGGCTGCTGCGCCGGCACTGGCCGCTGCTGCCGCTGGCCGCCACCGTGCTCGCGCTGGTCGCCCCGGTGCCGGCCGGCGACGCCACCGCCTCCGGCAAGGTCGGCCCCGCCGACGCGGCGTCCCTGCTGCTGGTCCTCGTGTGCGCCGTGCAGGCCCTGCGCGGGCGGGTACGGCCGCTGACCCCGGCGGCCGGGCTGTTCCTCGCGCTGCCCGCGGTGGGGCTGGCGGTGGCCACGGTCACGGCGGGGGACCCGTACGCCGCGCTGCCCGGCTTCGTGCGCTACCTGCAGGTGTTCGTGCTGGTGCCGGGGGCGATCGTGCTGCTCGTCCGCGATGGGTGGGAGTTCCGGGCCGCCGCCGGTTGCTTCGCCGTCCTCGCGCTCGTCCAGGGCGGCCTCGGCGTCGTCCAGTACGCGACCCGTACCGGGGCCTCGTACCAGGGCGAGAACATCCGCGCGGTCGGCACCTTCGGCCCCGGTGACGTCATGGGCATGGCCACCGTCGTCGCGTATGGGCTCGTCGCCGCCGCGGCGCTGGCGCTCGCGCCGGGCACCCCGCGACGGCTGCGGACCCCGGCGGCCGCGGCCGCCGGGGCGCTGGTCGTGCCGCTGGTGCTGTCCTTCAGCCGGGGGGCGTGGATCGCCACCGCGGCCGCCGGGCTGGTCGTCATGCTGCTCGCCGGCGTGCGACGGGCGCTCGCGGTGCTGGCGGCGCTGGTGGCGGCCGGGGTCGTGCTGGTCGGCGGGCTCGGGGTGGGATCCGAGATGGTGGCCGAGCGCCTGACCAGCATCACGCAGGTCAGCTCCGCCCCCGACCAGTCCGTCACCGACCGGTACACGATGTGGGCCGCCGCGGGGTCGATGTGGGCCGAGCGGCCGACCGCCGGGGTCGGGCTCAAGGGCTTCCCCGCGAACCGGGACGCGCACTCCTCGCTCGGCCTCTCCTCCGGCAGCGACACCGCCGGCGCGGGCCAGGCGTTCATGCGCCAGCCGCTGCTGTCCCCGCACAACATGTACCTGCTCGTCCTGAGCGAGCAGGGGCTCGTCGGCCTGACCGCACTGGTCGGCGGCTGGGCCGCGGTCCTCGCCGCCGGCATCCGGCGGGCGGTGCGGCCCGACCCGGGCGCGCGGGCCGTGCGGGACTGCGGACCGGTGGCCGTGGGGCTGCTGGTGTGGCAGCTGACGGACTTCCTGTACGCGGACATCGGCGGGCCCTCGACCGTGCTCACCGGCGTCGTCATCGGCCTCGCGGCCTGGTGGGCCCTGGGCTCCGCGGGTGGCTCCGCCCCGGGTGGCGCCGGCTCCGCGAAGCCGACCCGTGCCGCCCTTCCGGCCCCCGAAGGCGCGGCGGTCGCGTGACGGAGACCGCGGCGCCGGTCCCGGGGGCCCCGCCCCCGGACCCCCGCGCCTCACACGCCGGCGGGGCCGGATTCACCCCCGCCGGCGGTGCCGGGCCCACCCCCGCCGGCGAGGGCGCGTTCCCCGCCGCGGGCGTTCCCGCGCCCGAAGCCCCGGGCGTGGTCGCCCGCGGCGGGCAGGCGGGCCCCGGCTCCGTGCCACCGGGCGTGCTCCCCGGCCCCGCACGCCACGCGGCCCACCCCGTACGACCGGCCGCCGCGCCCGGCGAACCCGGCGGCCCGCGCCTCGGACGGTTCCTCGCCAAGGCCGCCGCCGTCACGGCCGGCCTCACCGCCGCCGGGGCCGTGCTCGGCCTGCTGCGCGACCAGACCATCGCCCACCTCTTCGGCGCCGGCCACGACAGCGACGCCTTCCTGATCGCCTGGACCGTCCCGGAGATGGCCTCGACGCTGCTGATCGAGGACGCCATGGCGCTGCTCATGGTGCCCGCGTTCAGCCACGCCCTGGCCCGCCGGGCGGCCGCCCGCAGCAGCCTGACCCGGCGCGAGGCCCGCGCCCAGGACCCGGTCCGGCTGCTGGTCGGCGCCACGCTGCCCCGGCTCGCCGTGCTGCTCGCCGTGGTGGCCGTCGTGCTGATGGCCGCGGCCCCGCTGGTCGTCGCCGCGCTCGCCCCGGGCCTGCCCGACCCCCGGCTCGCGGTCCAGTGCACCCGCCTGACCGCCCTGACCGTGCTCACCTTCGGCATCGCCGGCTACTTCAGCGCCGGACTGCGCGCCCACCGCTCCTTCCTGCCCCCGGCCGCGATCTACGTCGCGTACAACACGGGCATCATCGGCACGATGCTCGCCCTGCACGCGGCCTGGGGCGTCCGGGCCGCCGCGGCCGGGGTCGCGGTCGGCGGCGCGCTGATGGTGCTGGTGCAACTCCCCGGCTTCCTGCGGCACGTCGGCCTCGTCCGGCCCCGCATCGGCCGCCGGGCGCGCGCGGCGCGGGACGGCGCCCGGCCCACCCTGCTGGCCCTCGGCACCCTCGCCCCCGTCATCATCTTCGCCGTCTCGCGCCAGTCCCAGGTCCTCGTCGAGCGCTTCCTCGCCGCCTCGCTCCCGCCCGGAGCCATCTCGCACCTCAACTACGCGCAGAAGGTCGCGCAGATGCCGATGGTGCTCTCCCTGATGATCTGCACCGTCACCTTCCCGGTCGTCGCCCAGGCCATGGCCGGCGGCGAGCGCGAGAAGGCCCGCCGCCGCGTCGAGCAGGACCTGGCCCTGGCCTCCCTGGCCGTCCTCATGGGCACCGCCCTGGTCATCGGGTACGCCCCCCAGATCATCGAAGTCCTCTTCGAGCGCGGGGCGTTCACCCACTCCGACACCCTCGCCACGGCCTCCGTCATGCGCGTCTACGCCCTCGGGCTGCTCGGCCACTGCCTCGTCGGGGCCCTGTCCCGGCCCTTCTTCTCCACGGCCAGACCGACCTGGTTCCCGGCCGCCGCGATGGCCGCCGGGCTCGTGGTGAACATCGCGGCGGGGGCCTTCGCCGTGGGCCGGTGGGGCACGTACGGCATCGCCGCCGGCAACGCCGCCGGCATCTCCACCACCGCCGCCCTGCTGCTCTACGGCATCGGCTCGCGGGTCATCGCCATCCAAGTGCGCCGGGTGGCCGTCAGCCTCGCCCGGCTCTCCGTGGCCGCCGCGGCCGCCTGCGGCACCGGCTGGCTGGCCGGACCGATGATCCCCAGCCCGCTCCTCAGCGCGGCGCTCGGCTGCCTGCTCGTCCCGGCCATGTTCATGGCCGCCGGCACGGCCATGCAGGCACTCGACGTCACCTCCCTGCCCGCCACCATCACCCAGAGGTTCCGTCATGTCCGCTGACACGGCGACACCCAGCGCCTCGCGCCCCGTCCCGCCCGCCCGCACCGGCGGTCGGACGCCCCGGACACCCAGGACCCCCTGGGTGCTCATGTACCACTCGGTCGCCGAGTTCACCGACCCCGCCGAGGACCCGTACGGCATCACCGTCACCCCCGCCGCGCTGGAGGGCCAGCTGCTGTGGCTGCGCGCCCGCGGGCTGCGCGGGGTCTCCGTCGGCGAACTGCGGGCCGCCCGCGCGGCCGGCGGCGGCGCCGGGCTCGTCGGGCTGACCTTCGACGACGGCTACGCCGACTTCGTCACCCAGGCGCTGCCGCTGCTGCGCCGGTACGAGTGCACGGCCACCGTGTACGTGCTGCCCGGCCGGCTCGGCACCGACAACGTGTGGGACCCGCTCGGGCCGCGCAAGGCCCTGCTGACGGCCGCAGGAGTGCGTGCGGCGGCCGCCGCCGGACACGAGATCGGCTCGCACGGACTGCTCCACCAGGACCTGGTCGGCGCCGCCGACGACGTCCTCGCGCAGGAGCTGGGCGGCAGCCGCGAGGCGCTGCGGGCGCTCACCGGCACCGCCCCGGAGGGCTTCTGCTACCCGTACGGCGCGGTCGACCGGCGCGTCGCCGAAGCGGTGCGCGCCGCCGGCTACGGCTACGCGGTGGCCATCGCCCCGGGCCGGCTGGCAGGGCCGTACGCGATGCCCCGGACCCACGTCAGCCAGGCCGACGGCGCGGCGCGGCTGGCCGTCAAGCGCCTGCGGCACCGCGCCCTGTACGTACGGGGGGCCGCGGGGTGAAGGTCCTGCACATCATCACCGGCCTGGGCGTGGGCGGCGCCGAGCAGCAGCTGCGGCTGCTGCTGCGGCACCTGCCCCCGGAGGTCCACTGCGACGTGCTGACGCTGACGAACCCCGGCCCGGTGGCCGAGGGGCTGCGGGCCGACGGGGTGCGGGTGGTGCACCTGGGGATGGCCGGCAACCGGGACCTGCGGGCGCTGCCGCGGCTGGTCCGCTTCATCCGGGCCGGCCGCTACGACCTCGTGCACACGCACCTGTACCGGGCCTGCCTGTACGGGCGGCTGGCCGCCCGCCTGGCCGGGGTCGGGGCCGTCGTGGCCACCGAGCACTCGCTGGGGGAGCGCGAGATCGAGGGCCGGCCCCTGACCCGCGGGGTCCGCTCGCTGTACCTGGCCGGGGAGCGGCTGGGCGCGGCGACCGTGGCGGTCTCGGACACCGTGGCCGCCCGGCTGCGGGACTGGGGCGTGCCGGGACCGCGGCTGCACGTCGTACCCAACGGGATCGAGGCCGTCCGCTTCCGCTTCGACCCGGCGGCCCGGCGGGCGGTCCGGGACCGGTACGGGCTGCCCGCCGACGCGTTCGTGGTCGGCGGGGTCGGGCGGCTGGTGCCGGGCAAGCGCTTCGACGTCCTGGTGCGCGCGGTGGCGGCGCTGCCGGGGGCGCGGCTGCTGCTGGCCGGGGCGGGCCCGGAGCGGGCCGCGCTGGAACGGCTGGCCGACCGGCTGGGGGCGGCCGACCGGGTCGTCCTGCTGGGCGAGTGCGACCAGCTGGGCGGGGCCGCGCCGGCCGGGGCCGGGGCGGCCCCGGGGGTGCCCGCGCTGCTGTCCGCGCTGGACGTGTTCGTCTCGCCCTCCCGCGAGGAGGCCTTCGGCCTCGCGGTCCTGGAGGCGCTGGCGGCCGGGCTGCCCGTGCGGTACGTGACCTGCCCGGCCATCGACGACCTGGCGCCCGAGGAGGCCCCGGCCGCCCGTCGGATCGGTCCGGAGCCCGGCGAGCTGACCGCGGCCCTCGCCGAGGTGCAGGCCGCCGCCGGCGCGGGCCGGCCGGCCCCGCCGCCCGTCGTCCGCCGTTACGACATCGCCCACAGCGCCGAGTTGCTCCTCGGCGTCTACGCCCGCGCCCTGGCCCCGCGCGGTGCCGTGCCGGCGCGGGCCGCGGGATCCGGCACCCGCCCGCAGCCGACCGCGACCGCGCGCCGGCCGGCGCCGACCGCGCCGGGCCCGGTCCCCGCCCCGCTGCGGGGGGAGCCGGCCCCCGCCCCCGTCGCGGCACCGGCGGACGGCGGCCCGTACGACCGGAACCGACCGCACCACCCGACGCACCCGCAGAGCCCGTTTTCGAAGTGAGGACCGACATGGCCGACCAGAAGAGCCCCGACACCCCGGCGACCGCGAGGGAGGGCGGCGCCCGCCGGGGCCACAGAGCGCGCCGCCGGCTGCTGCTGCCGCCGCCCGCCTGGTGGCCGCTGCCCGCCTGCGCCCTGCTGGGCCTGGTGGCCGGGGCGACGTACGGGCTGGTCAAGGCCCCCGAGTACGCGGCCACCAGCTACGTGGTCGCGGTCCCCGACGAGGACACCGAGCCCGCCACCGCCCTCGGCTTCGCCCAGGCCTACGGCCGGATCGCCACCAGCGCCTCCACCCTCGCGTACGCCCAGCCGCGCGCCGGGATCCCGGCGGAGCGGCTGCGCACCCAGGTCCGGGCCGAGACCTCGCCGGACTCCCCGATGATCGCCATCACCGGGACCGCGGGGACCGCCGCGGAGGCGGCCGACGTCGCCAACGCCGTGGCCGACGCCCTCTCCCTGAACAGCAACCAGGCGGCCAAGAGCACCGGCGTGCAGCTGCTGCTCTTCAACCAGGCCGTGCCGCCCACCGAGCCGGCCTCCGCCTCGGCCAAGCTCAGCGGGGCCGTCGGGCTCTGCGCCGGCGGCCTCGTCGGCGGCCTGGTGCTGCTCGTGAGGCCCGGCGGCCGGCGCCGCCCGCAGGACGGCCGTGACGAGGAGGCCGCGGCCCCGCAGGAGCCCGGCGCGCCCGCCCCCGTCACCGGGGTCACCTCGCTGCCCGCGCCGGCCCACGGCGAGGCCGCCACGGCGGCCGCGGCCGCCGCCGTGAAGGAGGCCGCGAAGGAGAAGAAGGAGAAGGAGTCCGTGCGATGAGGGAGAGCTCCGCGGCGGCCCCGGCCCGGGCCGGGGCCCGGGAGCTGTCGGTGACGCTGTGCCGCGACCCCCGGCAGTTCGCCGGGCTGGAGGAGCAGTGGAACCGGCTGCTGCGCGCCTGCCCCACCGCGACCCCGTTCCAGAGCCACGCCTGGCTGCACTCCTGGTGGCTGTCGTACGGCAAGGAGGGCCGGCTGCGGATCGTGCTGGTCCGGCGCGGCGGGGAACTCGTCGGCGCGGCGCCCCTGATGCTGGTGCACCGGCCGCTGCCGCTGCTGGTGCCGCTGGGCGGGGAGATCACCGACTACTGCGACGTGCTGGTGGCCGCCGAGTACGCCGACGCGGTGGTGCCGGCGCTGGCCCGCGGGCTGCACCGGGCCGCGCGGGGCGCGGTGGTGGACCTCCGCGAGGTGCGCCCGGGGGCCGCCGCCGAGGACCTCGTACGGCACTGGGAGGGCGTGCACCGCACGCTCGCGGACTCCTCCTGCGCGGAGTTCCCGGTGCTGCCCTTCGACGACCTGGTCAAGCGGATGCCGACGGCGGGGGCCCAGCGCACCCGGGCCAAGGTCCGCAAGATCGAGGCGCTGGGCATCGAGGAGCACCCGGTCTCCGAGCACGAGGTGCCGGCCACCGTACGCACGCTGCTCGACCTGCACGAGAAGCAGTGGCGCGGCCGCGGCGTGACGCCCGAGCACCTGCGGCCCCGGTTCGCCGAGCACCTGACCCGGGCCACCCGGCGGATGGTGCGGGCGGGGGACGCCCGGCTGACGGAGTTCCGGCTGGACGGGCGGGTGGTGGCGGCGAACGTGACGCTGCTGTCGGCCGGGCTCAGCGGGGGCTACCTGTACGGGGCCGACCCGGAGCTGCGGGCCCGCAAGGTGGACGTGGTGACGATGCTGCTGCGGCACGAGGCCCAGCACGCCCACGCCCGCGGGCAGGAGGTGCTGAGCCTGCTGCGCGGCAGCGAGCCGTACAAGAACCACTGGCGGCCGGAGACCGTGGTCAACCAGCGGTTCCTGCTCGCCCGCTCCTCGCACCTGCCGCTGCTGCGGCTGCACGAGTCGCAGGTGTCCGGCCGCGAGCGGGCGGTCGGCGCGCTGCGGGAGGCGCTGCCCGCCGCCCGCGACTGGCGGGCGCGGATCAACGACTGGCGGGCCGACGGGGCGCGGCGGTGACGCGCCGCCCGCCGCGGACGCGGCCGGGGCGCCGCCCCGGACCGGGCGCGCACCGCGGGCCCGTCCGCGGCGGGCCGGCGGGCCGGCGGCTAGTAAGGCCACCAGGCGTCGGAGGCCTTGTCCCAGTCGTCCACGGTGGGCCAGTCGGTGTCCCAGCCCTTCTCCCAGCCGGAGCCGTCGTTCCAGTCCCCGTTCCAGCAGACCTTCTGGTTGCCGAGGAAGTTGCTGAGCCACTCGCTGCCGAAGTCGAGCGGTACGCACCACTCGTCGTTCGGCGTCGGCTCCGGGACGGGGTCGGGGGTGATGTCGGGCTCGGGCGTGGGCTTCGGTGTCGGCTTGGGCGTGGGCTTGGGCGTCGGGACCGGGGTGAGGTCCGGCTTCGGCGTGGGCCTGGGCGGGACCACCGGGGGCGTGAGGACGGGCGGCGTGACCACGGGGGGCGTCACGACCGGAGGGCTTACCACGGGCGGAGTGACGACCGGCGGGGTCACGACCGGCGGGGTCACGACCGGCGGGGTGACCACCGGCGGGGTCGGGACGGTCGGCTTGGACATCATGTCCCGGAACACCTGTGCCGAGCGCGGGTTCTGCTTGCACTGCCAGACGCCGTGCGGGCAGTAGTCGGTGATGGTGTGGTAGACCGGCTCGTGCTGCTGGATCCACTCGAGCATGCGCCGCATGTACACGGGATTGTCGCCGTGCCGGAACAGCCCCCATTCCGGGTACGAGATGGGTTTGCCGTGCGCCTTCGCGAAGTCCACGTGCTGCTGGAGCCCGTACGGCTGGCTGACCTGCTCGTCGAAGGTGCGGCCGGGCGCCTGGTCGTACGAGTCCATCCCGACGATGTCGACGACGTCGTCGCCGGGGTAGCACCTGGTCCAGCCGATCGCGTCGGTGCCGCGGTTCGGGGTGAAGTCGAAGCGGAACCGCTGCCCCTCGACCGATCGCATGGTGGTGACGATGCGCCGCCAGTACGCCTTCCAGTTCTCCGGGTCGGGTCCGCACCGGTGGGTGTAGGTGATGCCGTTCATCTCCCAGCCGAGCACGACGACCGCGTCCGGCACGCCCACGTCGACCAGGCGCTCGGCGAGCCTGCGGAAGTGGCCGTCGAACTCACCCTGTGCGCCCGCCCGGATCAGCCCGGCCACCTGGTAGTCCGGGACGCCCGCCTCGTTGCGCTCCTGCATGGGCACGTTGAGCACGAACAGCCGGTCGGACTTGGCCTGCCGCCACTGCGCCCAGTCCTCCAGGAAGGTCGGGGCGCCCTCGATGTTCGACCAGGTGTCGCCCGGCAAGTAGGTGTGCCCGACGCGGAGTTCGGCGCCCCCGAGCCAGCGGGAGAGGTCCTTCATGCGCTCCACGCCCGGCGAACCGTAGTGGAGATAGGCCCCCACGGCGGTGCCGGAGGCGTTCGGAGGCCCGTCGTCGGACGGTGCGGCGACGGCGGCGCCGGTGGCGAGCAGGCCGGCCGTGACCGTGCCGATGCAGGTGCTCGCCAACCTGCGGCGTGGATGGGGCATGGCGTCTCCCGGACTTCGTGGACGGATGCGGCCTGGGTCGGTGCACGGGGCGCCCCGCGCGGGGCGGGCGCGGTGCGGCCCGAAGCGGTGCGCTTGGCAACGACGTTAGGCATCTCATGTGACTAATGGCCTGTCTGATGCCCCGTTGGTAGGCCATTCGCGACTGCCAACCGCCCTTGCTTGGTCCGACTAGGTGAAAGACCTCCGGTGACATGCCCCCGTTCCTTGCCGAAGTGCCCGCCCTGCTGCTCAGGCTCGACCGCAACCCCTTCCACCACGGCACCCTCGGGGCCGTCCGGTCCCTGGGGCGCGGCGGGGTCGAGGTCCACGCCGTGGTCGAGGCCGGCGGCGGCCCGGTGGCCCGCTCCCGCTACCTGCGCGCGGTCCACCGCGGACCGCAGGGCGAGCCCACCCCGGCGGCCCTGACCGACTGCCTGACCGGCATCTCCGAGCGCATCGGGCGCCCCGCGGTCCTCTTCGCCATGGACGACCTGAGCGCGATCACGGTCTCCCGCATCGCCCCGCTGCTGGCCGGTCGCTACCTGGTCCCCGCGCAGCCCGACGACCTCCCCGCCCGGGTCGCGGACAAGGCGGAACTGGCCGCCCTCTGTGCGCGCTGGGGGGTCGGACACCCGGAGACCGTGGTGCCCGGCAGCGGGGCGGAGGCCGCCGAGGCCGCCTGGCGGCTCGGCCTGCCGGTGGTCGCCAAGTGGAGCCGCCCCTGGCTGCTGCCCGCCGGGCGGGGGCTGCGCAGCACGACCCTGCTCGGCTCCGCGGCCGCCGCCCGCCGGCTGTACGAGCGCCACGAGGAGGCCGGCAGCCCGCTGCTGCTCCAGCGCTACCTGCCCGGCGGGCCCGGCACCGACTGGTTCTTCCACGGCTGCTTCACCGACGGCGGGCGTCCGCTGCTGGTGGGCTCCGGCCGCAAGGAGCTGTCCTGGCCGGTACGGACCGGGCTGACCGCGGTGGGCCGCTGGCTGCCCGACCCGGCGGTCGAGGAGGCCGGGCTGCGGCTGGCCGAGCGGTTGGGCTACCGGGGCATCCTCGACCTCGACTTCCGCCGCGACGCCCGGGGCGGGCTGCGGCTGCTGGACTTCAACCCGCGGCCGGGCGCCCAGTTCCGGCTCTTCACCGACACCGCGGGACTGGACGTCGTACGCGCCCTGTACCGGGATCTGACGGGCCAGCCGGTGCCGGCGCGGCAGGGCGGGCCGGGGCGGCTGTTCGTGGCCGAGAACTACGCCCTGCTGGCCGCCCTGACGGCCCCTCGGGCGGCGGCGGAACCCTTCGGGGCCGGACCGGCGGCGCCGGGTCCCGACGTGGCGGATCCGGTCGGCGTCCGTCCCGCCGGCGTCCGTCCCGACGACGTCCGTCCGGTCGGCGTCGGTCCGGCCGGCGCGGGGCCCTCGGAAGCGACCGGTCCCGTCGAGGCCGCCTGGTTCGCGGCCGACGACCCGCTGCCCTTCCTCGCCATGGCGGGCGCCTTCCTCGGGCGCGGGGTCGACAAGGGGCTGCGCCGGGTGCGCGGCCTGCTGCGCGCGGTGCCGGCCCAGGGCGTCCGGACCGGGCGAGCCGGGGCGAGGACGCCGGAGCAGCGGCGCGCCACCGGTGCCGCGGCCTCCCCGCCCGCCAAGGTGTGACTCCCCGGCCCCGCCCCACGAGTCCCGCTTTCCCCCACGAGCCCCAGGGACGGCATGAACCGAACGCAACGCACCCCCCGCACCGACCGCACGCAGCACATCGACGACCTGGTGGTGATCGGCGCCGGCCCCTACGGGCTCTCGATCGGCGCCCACGCCGCGGCCGCCGGACTCGACGTCCGGGTGCTCGGCCGCCCCATGGCCTCCTGGCGCGACCACATGCCGGAGGGCATGTTCCTCAAGTCCGAGCCCTGGGCGTCCAACCTGTCCGACCCAGCCGGCCGGCACACCCTCGCCGCCTACTGCGCCGGCCGCGGCCTGGCCGCCGAGCACGGCCACCCGCTGCCCATCGGCACCTACGCGGACTACGGACTGTGGTTCGCCCGGCACTCCGGCCCCGAGGTCGAGGAGCGGACCGTCACCGCCGTCGCCCCGCACGGCGACGGCTTCCGCATCAGCACCCTCGAGGGCGCCCCGCTGCTGGCCCGCACCGTGGCCCTGGCCGTCGGGATGCTGCCCTTCCGGCACTACCCGCGCGCCCTGCGACCGCTGCCCGCCGAGCTCTGCTCGCACAGCACCGGCCACCGTGACCTGGCCCGCTTCCGCGGCCTGGACGTCACCGTCATCGGCGGCGGCCAGGCCGCGATGGAGACCGCCTGCCTGCTCGCCGAGCTGGGCGCCGAACCCCGGTTGGTGGCCCGGGCCGGCCGGCTGAACTGGAACACCCCCGTCAAACCGCTCGCCCGCGGCCTGCTGCGCACCCTGCGCGACCCGCACAGCGGCCTGGGCACCGGCTGGCGCAACTGGGCGTACGCCGAGCTGCCCGGAGCCGTCCGCCGGCTGCCCGCGGGCCGGCGGGAGCTGATCGCCGCCACCGCCCTCGGCCCGGCCGGTGCCTGGTGGCTGCGCGAGCGCTTCGAGGGCCGGGTCCCGGTGCTGCTGGGGCACCGGCTGCACGACGCCGCCGCGGTCGGGGACCGCACCCGGCTGGCGCTGACCAGTGCGGCCGGCGACCCCGTCGTGCTGGACACCGGGCACGTCATCGCCGCCACCGGCTTCGTACCGGACCTGGCGCGGCTCGAACTGCTGGACCAGGGCCTGCGGGGCGCGCTGCGCCGGACGGGCCGGGGCGGCACCCCCGAGCTGAGCGCCGGGTTCGAGTCCTCGTGCCCCGGGCTGTTCTTCGCAGGGCTCGTCACGGCTCCCTCATTCGGCCCTTCCATGCGATTCGTGCACGGCGCGGGCTTCGCTGCGGGGAGACTGGTAAGAGGAGTAAGGCGGCGCCTCGCCGGCCGGGGCGCGCAGCCCGGTACCTCCGGAGCCGGCGCGGCCGCGCTGGCACCGGAGGCCGGACACCCGAAGTCGTTCATGGGGTGAGAGGGGTCCGCCATGAGCCCGGAGCGAGCACAGGGCAGGGGCTGGGTGCGCATCCCGGCCAGCCGGGTGGAGCCGGCGGCGGATCCGGGACCGCCCGGCCCGACTGCGGACCCGTTGGGGTACGGGTACCCGCCCGGCCCCCTGGAGTACACCCGTACGCCAGGGCCCCCGCCGGGCCACCGGTACCCGCCCGGCCCTCCGCCGGGGTACCCGTATCCGGCCGCGGCTCCGCCCGGGTACCCGTACCCGTCCGCCGACCGGGAGCCGGACGGCCAGCCGCCGGTGTACCTGTCCCTCGTCAGGCGGTGGCGGGAGGCCGGGCTGACCCTTCCCGGGCATCCTGACGAGGAGTGGGAGCGGCTGATCTCGCAGCCGTGCTGGCCCGGTCACTGATCCCGGCGTCCGAAGGGAGTCCCGATGGAGACCGAACCGGGGGGGCCCGGGCCGGCGATCGGTCCCGGTGACCGGCTGGCGCTGAACAAGATGGGCAGCTTCGACCTCGACCTCGACCGCGGGCACCTGGACCTCGACCCCGGCGGACTGGCCGTGTTCGACCTGGAGCCGGAGGAGTTCGACAACACCCCGGACGGCCTCGGCCTGCGCATCCCGCCCGAGGACAACGCCCGGCTGAACGCGGTCGTGCAGAACGCGCTGACCTCCGGCGAACGTTCGTACGGCTCGTACTTCACCGTGCAGCGGCGCGACGGCACCGAGCAGTGGACCCACACCCAGGGCACGATCCTGCGCGACGACCAGGGCCGGGGGCGCCGGATCGTCGGCATCGTCCGCAACGCCACCGCCGAGCTCGCCCACTCCACCCTGCTGCGCAAGCTCGAGGCCGCCCGCGCCAAGCAGACCACCATCGTGCAGCGCACCACGGAGGCGCTGTCCCGGGCGGTCACGGTCGACGACGTGACGGCCGCGCTCACCGGGGCGGGCGCCCTGGAGCGGCTCGGCGCGGACGGCCTGGCCCTCGGCCTCGCCGAGAACGGCACCATGAAGATCATCGCGTTGAGCGGGGAGTCCCTGGAGATCCTCGACGAGCGCCGCTTCACCCGCCTCGACGGGTCCCTGCCGCTCTCCCAGGCGGTCCTCAGCCGCAAGGCCCGCTTCTCCACCTCGCTGACCGCCCTCGCCGAGGAGTTCCCGCTGCTCGGCGACTACCTCCGGCGCATCAAGTACGACGCGGCCGCCTACCTGCCGCTGATCGCGCAGGACAAGGCCATCGGCGGGCTGGTGCTCTTCTACCGGCGGCGCACCGAGTTCAGCCCCGAGGAGCGGAACCTGTGCCTGGGCCTGGCCGGCATCGTCGCCCAGTCGCTCCAGCGGGCCCTGCTCTTCGACCAGGAGCGCGAGTTCGCCACCGGCCTGCAGGCCGCCATGCTGCCGCGCCGGATCCCCGAGATCAGCGGCGGCGAGATCGCGGTGCGCTACCACTCGGCGTGGAGCGGCCGGGAGGTCGGCGGCGACTGGTACGACGTGATCTCCCTGCCCCGGGACCGGGTGGGCCTGGTCGTGGGCGACGTCCAGGGCCACGACACGCACGCCGCCGCGATCATGGGGCAGCTGCGGATCGCCCTGCGCGCGTACGCGGGGGAGGGGCACCCACCCTCGACCGTGCTGGCCCGGGCCTCCCGGTTCCTCGCCGAGCTCGACACCGAGCGCTTCGCGACCTGCACGTACGCCCAGGTGGACCTCGAGACCGGCGGGGTGCGGGCGGTCCGCGCGGGACACCTCGGCCCGCTGATCCGGCACACCGACGGGCGCACCGGCTGGCCCAACCTCCGTGGCGGCCTGCCGCTGGGCCTGGCCTCGGTCTTCGAACAGGAGGAGTTCCCCGAGACCCGGCTGGACCTGGTGCCCGGCGAGACCCTGGTGCTGTGCACCGACGGGCTGGTCGAGGAGCCGGGTACCGCCATCACCGCCGGCATGGACGCGCTCGCGCACGCCGTCCGCAGCGGTCCCCAGGAGGCCGGGGCGCTCGCCGACCACCTCTCCGACCGGCTGTGGGAGCGCTGGGGCTCCGGTGACGACGTGGCCCTGCTGGTGCTGCGCCGGGCCCCCGACCCGGGCACCCACCGGGCGCCGCGCATCCACCAGTACGTCCACCAGGCCGACCCCGAGGGCCTGTCCGAGGCCCGCTACGCGCTGCGCCAGGCGCTGCGCGACTGGGGCATGCCGGAGCTCGCCGACGACGTCGAGGTGGCGGCCGGGGAACTGCTGGTCAACGCCCTCCTCCACACCGAGGGCGGGGCGGTGCTGACGATGGAGGTGCTGCCCGAGCCGGTGCGCCGGATCCGGCTGTGGGTGAAGGACCGCTCCAGCGTCTGGCCGCGCCGCCGCTCGCCGGGCGAGGCGGCCACCACCGGGCGCGGGCTGCTGCTGGTGGACGCGCTGGCCACGCACTGGGGCGTGGAGTCCCGCGGGGACGGCAAGGCGGTGTGGTGCGAGTTCCAGGCGGCGCCGGTGGAGGGGATGTAGCGCAGGCTCCCGGCGGGTCGTCACCCGCTGGGAGCAGTGCCGGTCACGCCGGGTTGTGGGGATCCGTACGCGGGGTGACGATCGGCCGTGTGGAAGGGATACAGCCATGCGGTGGATGAGCAAGGGGGCCGTGCGCGGGATGCTGCTGGCCCTGGTGGTGGCCGGCGGGATCCCGGCCCTGGCCGCGCACACGGCCGGCCGGGCCCCGCACGGGCCCGGCTGCCGCTCGGTGGCCTACATGTCCGTCGTGGGGCTCGGGCCGGACTGCCGCTGACCGGAGGGCTCAGTGCGCGCGGTGGTCGACGAGGTCGACGCTCTCGCGGCCGCCCGCCAGCGCGTGCGGCAGCGGCAGCCAGCCGCCCGAGGCCTCCAGCGTCATCAGGTGGGCGTCCACCTGGGCCCGGCCCGCGTGGAAGCCGAGGTCGACGTCGCCGAGCGGGTTGACCGGCCCGCTCGACTCCCACGCGTGCTCGACGCCGTCGCACACCGCGTCCGTGCCGCCGAAGCCCAGCTGCGTGCCGTCCTGCACGAGGCTGCTCGAGACGAAGACCCCCCGCAGGGGTGACGCACCGGAGCAGCGGTAGGTGCCGGAAAGGGTGACCGTGCCGTCCTGCGCGATGTGCACCTGGTCCCGTACGGAAATCTCACCGGAGAACGCGGCGGCCGTCGCCGGCGAGGTGAACGGCACGGTGAAAGTCGCCAGGGTGGCCAGGGTCAGGAGCGCGAGCTTTGAAATGCGCATGATGCCTTTTGCTGCCTTCCGGGTGTGGGGGTACGGCGGTTCGGCGCCGTCGAATCGAATTGTGCTGATGGTGCCCGCCGAACTCACTCGCCGTGACCCGTGTCGGCCCGTGTCGGTGTGTGCATTTCCGCGTACGGCCGCGTGAATATGGCCGCAAAGAATCCCCCGGAAGGGACCCCTCCATGCGTCACGCCCCGCCCGTATCCCTGGCATCCCTGGCACCGCTCGCCCTGTTCCCGGTCCTGCTGCTCGGGACCGCCGCGTGCCAGGGCGCCCCCGAGCGCGCCGCGCGCGAGGCCCCCGCCGCCCCCCGCGCGTCCGGGGACGACGACGCCCGGGGCGCGCTCCCGGCCGCGGCAGGCGCGGGGGACCGGGTGGCGGCGGAGGCGGCCGCCGGCCCCGCCGGCCCCGGCACGCTGCGCAAACCCGCCCGGCTGGGCGACGCGGTGACCTTCAGCGGCAAGGCCCTCGGCCGCCATCTGCGGGCCGTCCTCAACGCCTTCGTCGACCCGGCCGTCAGTGCCTCGAAGGGCCACGCCCCCGCCAAGGGCAAGCGCTGGGTGGGCGCCGGGATGACCTTCTCGAACATCGGCGGGGACGCCTACGGACCCCTCGGCCGCATGTGGGCGATCGACGGCGACGGCGGACGCCACCCGGCCGTGCCCACCGGCGAGCTGACCACCGGGAAAGCGCTCTCGTTCGCCCCGCTCGGGGTGGGCGAGCAGGCCGAGGGATGGGTGGTGTTCGAAATTCCGGAGAACGTGCGCGTCGTCCAGCTCCAGTACCGCGATGCGAACACGGCGGCGAATTCCGGAGAAGGTTTCTGGCAGGTATAGCCCGAGGGGGTGAAGGGTCGAAAGGGCCCCCCGGAAAGACCACTAGGGTGCGGCGCATGACTTCGACTCACACCGAATCCCAGGTCCGGCGGAACCAGCTCGGCACCCTTTCCGCCCTCACGTGGATCGGCGACCCCGAAGAGGGTCACGACATGCCCTACCTCCTCGCCTATTCGCTCGGTGACGGCGAGGGCGGCCACGAGGCGGGCGAGGCGGCGGCGCGCTCGCTGCTGGAGGAGATGGGCCTGCCCATCGGCGACGTCGTGCTCGACGGCACCCGTACCCCCAGCCTGCCCCTGACGGTCCTGGTCGAGGCCGAGCAGGCCGCGCTGACCATGCCGGGGCTCAACGTCCAGTGCTCGGCACCGCCGGAGTGGGTCAAGGCCGCCGACGACCACGGCCAGGTCTACTTCCTGTTCGCCACCCGCCCCTGGCCCGAGGCCGTGCCGGGCAGGCCCGTCACCCCCGAGATGCTGCAGGCCTTCGCCGGCGACGAGGCGGTGCTCACCAGCAGCGCCCACGTCGTGCTGCCGGTCACCAAGCTCCGCAAGTGACGCGGCCCCGCTGAACCCCGTACGGCTCCCGGTACGGGCGGCCGCCGCCGGGCCCCCAGCCTGCCCGGCGGCGGTCGTGGGACGCCCTGCGGACGTCGGCGGGCTCAGGTCCCGGTGGGTGCCTCGCCCGGTACCGAGAACGCGAACCGCAGCGAGCGGACCCGGTTGTCGAAGTTGGAACCCGCCAGGTCCGGCAGGCCCACCGCCCGCAGCCCGACCGGGCGGGTCAGCAACTCCCGGAACAGGGCCTTCATCTCCACCCTCGCCAGGTGCGCGCCCAGGCAGAAGTGCGGTCCGCCGCCGCCGAACCCCAGGTGCGGGTTGGGGTTGCGGGTGATGTCGAAGGCGTCCGGGTCGGGGAAGACGTCCCCGTCGCGGTTGGCGGAGGCGTAGTAGAGCACGACCTTGTCGCCGGGCGCGTACGTGCGGCCGCCCAGGGTGTGCTCGCAGGTCACCGTCCGGCGGAACTGGATGATCGGGGTCGAGTGCCTGATCATCTCGTCCACCGCCCCGTCGGCGTACCGCTCGAAGTCCGACAGCAGCAGCTCGCGCTGCTCGGGGTGGTCGGTGAGCAGGCTCAGGCCGTGCGTGATGGCGTTGCGGGTGGTCTCCACCCCGGCCACCATCAGGAGCGAGAAGAACGCGCCGAGCTGCCGGGCCCCGAGGGCCTGCCCATCCACGTTCGCGCACACCAGCGCGGAGATCAGGTCGTCCGCCGGGCGGCGGCGCCGCTCGCGGCCGATGCCGGCGACCATGCGCTGCATCCGGGCCAGCGCCCGCAGCCCGCGGCCGGGCATCCGCAGCCGGGCGGTCAGGCCCCGCTCCACGCCGATGTTCTCGGAGGCGTGGTCGACCCGGTCGGCGATCTCCCGCCGGAACTCCTCCGGGATGCCCATCATGTTGCAGATGACCTCCAGCGGCAGGCGGGAGGAGACGGCCGAGACGAACTCGTCGGGCCGGGCGTCCAGCATGTCGTCCACGATCCGGGCCGCCACCTTGTGGATGTCCCGCTCCGCCTCGGCCAGCAGCCGGGGCGTGAAGGCGCGCGAGACGACCCGGCGCAGCTGGGCGTGCTCGGCCCCGTCGAGGTTCACCATCGAGTCGCCGAACAGGGCCCGCACCCAGCGGGCCGGCTCGGGCGTGGTGACCCCGGGGGCGGACGCGAACACCTTCGGCAGCCGGCTGGCCTCCTGGACGTCCGCGTGCCGGACCAGAGCCCAGTGGCCGCGCTCGGGTCCGCGCCACGAGGCCGGCCGCTCGCGGAAGTGGACCGGTGCGTCGAGGGCGCGCAGCCGCGCGAACTCCCTGAGCTGGTCGGCCGGGGGCTGCTGCCAGAACGCCGGATCGGCGAGGTTCCCTGTCACGGCCGTCATCCTCACGTGCCCCGCGGGCGGTTGGGCTCCGTACGGGGGGCTGGCCGGCCAGATTCCCACCAACGTGTGAGGCGCCGGGCGTTCAAGCGACCCGCGGCGTTCGAGGGGGCGTGCGCACCGGGTCGTTGCGAAGACACCCCTAGAGGTGCAGGTCCGCCGTGCGGGGATCGCCGCGCCGGGAGCGCTCGGCGAGCGCCACGCCCGTCGCCACCGTCAGAGCGGTGACGAGCCCGGTCGCGAGCACCGCGGCATCGCCCGCGAACGTGCAGGCCAGTACCGCCGCCGCGGACACCGGGAGCAGGAGCTGCTCGACCGCTCCGCGCTTGAAGTGGCGGGAGTGCAGCAGCCATACGGTCGCCAGGTAGAGGGCCGTCGGCACGGTCATGGCGGCGGCCGCGGCGGTCGCGGAGATGTGCGCCTTGCCCACCGCGTGCTCGACGGCCACCTCGATGCCGGCGCCGATCGCCGCGGCGGAGGCGAAGATCACGTAATGGCCGTAACCCCAGGGGATGGCCTCGCGGTTGCCCCTCAGCCGCTCGTGCACGGGCGCCGCGAAGTAGATCCACCACGCGGCGAAGACGGTCAGCAGGCCGCCGCCCGCGACGGGCAGGAGCTCTCCCAGCGCCTCGTGCTCCTCCACGGCGGACTGCACGGCGACGGTCGCCGCGGCGATCGACTCGCCGAGCACGATGATGGTGAACAGGCCGTACCGCTCGGCGATGTGGTGCGGGTGCCACTGGGTCTGGTGGCCGCGCTCGGCGATGACCGGCACCGACAGCTCGGCCAGGACCATGACCAGGAAGAGCCACCGTTTCGACGACTCGGGCACCGCCAGCAGCGCCACCCAGCCGAGCTGGCAGACCACCAGGCCGACGGCGTACGTCAGGGCCGTGCGCCGGGCGGGCCCCTGCTCGCAGGCGGCGGCCCGCAACCACTGGGCGGTGAGCGCGACCCGCATGATCAGGTAGCCGATGACGGCCACGGTCCAGTCGTTGTCGTTGAACGCCTGTGGCACTCCGGCGGAGTAGACGAGCACGCCCGCGATCTGCACCAGGGTCGCCACCCGGTACGGCACGTCGTCGACGTCGTAGGCGGAGGCGAACCAGGAGAAGTTCATCCAGGCCCACCACACGCCGAAGAAGACGAACAGGTAGCCGGTGATCCCGCTGCCGGGGTGGCCCTCGACCAGCGCGTGCACCAGCTGCCGGCCCGCCGACGCGACGGCGACGACGAAGCACAGGTCGAAGAACAGCTCCAGCGGCGTGGCGGCGCGGTGCTCCTCGTGGCGGCTGCGGGCGGTCATCGGTTGGTACGCCATAGCGCACAGCACACCAGACGGCGCCCGAACCGGCACCCCGAACCGGCACCGCGCGGACCACCGCACGTCCCGGCGTCCGGGGGACGAACGCACCGCCGCGGCACCGGACAAGGTCCCGTCCGCCCCGCGGCGTTCGCCGCACGCACCCGCCGACCCCCGAGCACGTCGCCGCCGCCCGCGAGGTCTCCGCCGCACACGGCCCGTAATCCGTCCGAGGTCCGCACGCTCCGATCCGATCCGCCCGGCCCCCGGCCGTACCCTGGAGGCATGAGCAGCACCGCCCCGGACCCCGGACCGCACCCCTCGACGCCCGAGCCCAGGCCGAAGCCCCGGCCGACCCTGGTCTTCGACGACCCCCTGGACCGGCAGTCCTCGGACGACACGGACCGGGGGTGGGGGGAGCGGCCCTCCGCCGACAGCGCCGCCGACCTGGCGCGCTTCCTCGACGAGAAGCCGCCCCACCACCTCTGAGTCAGTCCACGCTCGGACGCGCCGCCGGAGCGCCGTCGACCTGCGCGGTGGTGTGGCCGTTGCGCTGCGCCACCAGGTGGTCGCGGATGTCCTTGAGGACTTCCAGCTCGGTGACCTCCACGATCTCCTTCACGCCCTCCTTGGCCTTGCGGCGCTGCTCCTGCCGCGCCAGGTACTTCGACATGGGCAGGACCATCAGGAAGTAGACCACCGCGGCCGTGATGAGGAACGTGAGCGCCGCGTTCAGCACCGTTCCCCACAGGATGTTCACGCCGATCGGGTCTCCGGTCTTCGGGTCGATCCCGCAGGGGCCCTTCAGACACGAGGAGTAGACGTCCAGGCTCTTCGTGCCGATCGCGCCGACCAGCGGGCCGATGATGCCCTTCACCACCGAGTTCACGATGTTCGTGAACGCCGCGCCGATGACGACCGCCACCGCCAGGTCGACCACGTTGCCGCGCATCAGGAAGGCCTTGAACCCCGCCAGGACGCTGACCTTCTTCTCGCTCACCACTGAACCTCTCTTCCTCTGTGTCGCTGGTGCATGACACCCAGCCGGAATCAACGGTTCCGAAAACTACGGCAGTCGAACCGAGCCCTGTCCAATCGAGGCACTCAGCACGGTGACTCGACTGACCCTGTGTGCGAATCAGCACAGTGTCACCGCCAGCCGGGCCACCGCAGCCGCACCCACCAAGGCACGCGCGGTCCCGCGCGGCACCGACAGCACCACCAGCGCCCCGCCCTCCGGGCCACCCTCCTCCGCTTCCGGGACGCGCGCGACCCGGGCGCCGGCCGCCACCAGACGCGGCCCCTCCCGCTCCCGGCCCGGCTCGCCCGCCGCGACCACGTCCACCCGGTCCCCGGGCCGCAGCAGCCGCACGGCCGCCGCGTCCGCGATCCGCACCGGTGCCGACACCAGCCGCTCGGCGGCCGGCGCCACCGCGGGCGGTGGGGCGGGCGGCGGATCTCCGCGCGAGGCCCGCGCCTGCGGCCCGCCCGCCGCGAGCACCGCCGCGGTCACTGCGAGCCCCACCGCCCCCGCCCGGCGCCTGCGCCGCAGTGCCCTGCGCAGTCGGTCGCGGCCGCCGCCCCGGACCCGCAGGGGCTCGAACATCGGCACCCCGCGGGGTGGGGGACACGTCACCGAAGGTGTGGAGGGGAACGAGGAGGAAGGGGAACCGGACACGGACATCGCGAACACCGCCGATCGTCGTCGCAAGGCAAAGGGCCTGCCCCGGACACCGCGTCCGGGACAGGCCCCACGTTCGACGAAACCGCACGGGCCCCGCCCCGGCCTGTGGACAACCCACGGCCTGTGGACAACGCCCTCACCCTCAGGAGCGAACGGTCGGCGAGCGCCCGCTACGGCAGCTCGATGCCCAGGTCCCACCCGTCGTGCGCATGCGTGCACAGGCACGCGCGGTCCTCGTTACGCGGCAGCGCCTCCACCGCGTCGAACAGCACCGACCGCAGCCGACCGATGTTCTCCCCGAACACCTTCAGCACCTCGGTGTGCGAGACGCCCTCGCCGGTCTCCGCCCCCGCGTCGAGGTCCGTGACCAGCGCCATCGACGTGTAGCAGAGCCCCAGCTCGCGGGCGAGCACCGCCTCCGGGTGTCCGGTCATGCCCACCACCGACCAGCCCATCGCCGCGTGGAACCGCGACTCGGCCCGGGTGGAGAAGCGCGGCCCCTCGATCACGACCATCGTGCCGCCGTCCACCGCTTCCCAGTCGCGCCCCCGCGCCGCCTCCAGCGCGGCCTGTCGGCCCACCGGGCAGTACGGGTCGGCGAAGGTCGTGTGGACCACGTTCGGGATGCTGCCGTCGGGCAGCGGCTCCCCGTCGAAGAAGGTCTGCGCGCGGGACTTCGTACGGTCGACCACCTGGTCCGGCACGAGCAGCGTGCCCGGACCGTACTCCGGCCGCAGGCCGCCGACCGCGCACGGGCCCAGCACCTGGCGCACGCCCACCGAGCGCAGCGCCCACAGGTTGGCCCGGTAGTTGATCCGGTGCGGCGGCAGGTGGTGCCCCCGCCCGTGCCGCGGCAGGAACGCGACGCTGCGGTCCGCGATCCGTCCGAGGTAGAGCGCGTCGCTGGGCTTTCCGTAGGGCGTCTCGACCGTCAGCTCCGAGACGTCCTCCAGGAAGGAGTAGAAGCCCGAGCCGCCGATGACGCCGATCTCTGCATGCACCATGCCGTTCACCCTAGCGGGGGAACGCCGCGGTCCGGTCGTCGGGAAAGTCGTGGAAGTCGCGAAAGCCCGGAACGCCGTGGCCCCGGCGCCCCCGCGCACTCCCGCGGCCCCCGCACCCCGCAGGCCCCGTGCACGCCGAAGGCCCCGCCGTCCCGGAGGACAGGCGGGGCCTTCGCAAGGCGTGGTGCGCGGGTCAGGCCGCGGAGCTGCTGCTCGAAGCGCTCGAAGAGCCGGAGCTCGACGTCGAGGCCGTGGTGGTGCTCGACGAGGACGACGCGGGCTTCGAGGCCGGCGTGCTGCTCGACGACGCGCCGCGGCTGTCGTTGCGGTAGAAGCCGGAGCCCTTGAAGACGATGCCGACCGCCGAGAACACCTTCTTGAGGCGTCCCTTGCAGTTCGGGCACTCGGTCAGGGCGTCATCGGTGAACTTCTGCACCGCCTCGAGGCCTTCGCCGCACTCGGTGCACTGGTACTGGTAGGTCGGCACGAATTTCCTCCTGGCACTCTGACTCGATGAGTGCTAACGACGTTCCATGGTGACGTATTCCGACCGTTCAGTCCACCGTCACCGGCACGCGGTGACCGACACCACGCTCGGCGGACCGCTGCACGGCCCGCACCGCGACCGGCTCCGCGACCGGCTCGGCGGCCGTCGGCGCCGATGCGCCCACGATCCGGCTCGGCGCCTTGGGCGCCAGCTTGGCGCGCAGCGCCAGCAGGGTCACCAGGGCCAGGCCGGTGGCCGCCAGCGGCACCAGGAAGCCCGCGCCGGACCCGTGCGCGTCGGCCAGCCGGCCCGCCACGGTCACGGCGACGGCCTGGCCCAGTGCGACGGCGCCGGTCAGCCAGGTGAAGGCCTCGGTGCGGGTCGCGGCCGGCACCAGCTTCTCGACCAGCGTGTAGCCGGTGATCAGCGCCGGGGCGATGGACAGGCCGACCAGCAGGCCCAGGCCGCCGAGCAGGACGGCGGAGTGCGCGGTCCACAGCAGCGAGGCGGCCGCGGTCAGGGCGGCGTAGCCCAGGATCAGGCGGCGGCGCGGGCCGATCTTCCAGGCGATCGCACCGCAGGCGATGCCCGCGATCATGTTGCCGGCCGCGAAGACGCCGTACAGCACGCCGTTCATGCCCGGGTTGCCGATCTCCTCGGAGAACGCGGTCAGCGAGACCTGCATGCCGCCGAAGACCGCGCCGATGCCCAGGAACGCGACGATCAGGACGCGCACGCCCGGCACGGACAGCGCCGAGGCGTGCTTCTCACCGGTCGCGGCCGTCCGGCCGACCGGCTTGGGCTGGGTGGCGCGCTGCGCGGCGAACAGCAGGCCGCCGAGCAGGGTCAGGGCGGCCTCGGTGGCCAGGCCGGCGGCCGGGTGCACGCCGGTGCACAGCGCGGTGGCCAGGACCGGGCCGACGACGAAGGTGAACTCGTCCGTCACGGACTCGAAGGCGGCGGCGGTCGCCAGCAGCGGCGAGCCCGGCTCCAGGCGCGCGGCCCAGCGGGTCCGCACCATGGGGCCGACCTGCGGCACGGACATGCCCGCGGGTACGGCGGCCAGCGCCAGCGCCCACAGCGGCGCACCCAGCAGCGCGAGCGCGGTCAGCGCGCTCACGGCGGCGGCGTGCGCGAGGACGCCCGGGAGCAGGACGGCGCTCTGGCCGAAGCGGTCGGCCAGCTTGCCCATCTGCGGGGCGAACAGGGCCATGGAGACACCGGTGACGGCGGCGACGATGCCGGCGCTGCCGAACGAGCCGGTGGTGTGCTGCACGAGCAGGACGATGCTGATCGTCAGCATCGCGAACGGCTGCCGGGCGGCGAACCCCGGGAGCACGAAGCTGAGGGCGCCGGGCGTGCGCAGGAGTTGTCCGTAGCCCGGACGGGACGTCTCGGTCGTGACCGCGGATGCCACGGCCTTGCCTTTCTGCCGCCTGGTAGAGCCCCCCGGCTGCGACGGCGCCGCTTTGTGAGCGGTGCCCGTATGCGGGAGCCCCGAGAGCTGTCCTCATGCGCAGAACCGAGTGATACCTGGGCCCACCACTGCGGGAGGAGGGCCACGGCCGCCGAGCGGTCGCGCCAGCTCTGCGTCAGGCAGAGTTGGTTCGATATAGGTGTGCCCCCATGGTACAGGCACATGGCACACCGTGCCCTTGTGATTCCGCCGACAAATGGGCAGCTTCACCTAGGATTAATGGGTTGTTCGCCTGTTCCGGCCTCTAGATCCACCGGAATTCGAGACTCCGCCACCGTTTTCGTTCCCTCCGGTGCCCAGCCAGCCGGCCAGCTTGCCACCGCGTGCCACCGCCCGCAGCCTGGCTTCGGCCGCGTCCCGTACCGGATCGGTGGCCACCACCAGCAGCTCGTCCCCGCGCCGCAGCACCGTCGCCGGCAGCGGAACGAAGCTCTTGCCGTCCCGCACGACCAGCGTCACCGAGGCCCCGGCCGGCAGCCGCAGCTCGCTGACCTCGACGCCGTGCATCCGCGAGCCCTCGGGGATGGAGAAGGAGAGCAGGTGCCCGCGCAGCCGCTCCAGCGGCGCCGACTCGATGCCGAGGTCGGTCGGCGCGCGGTCCGTGCCGAGGTCGAGCTTGCGGGCCAGCCAGGGCAGCGTCGGCCCCTGCACCAGCGTGTAGACGACGACCAGCACGAAGACGATGTTGAAGACCCGGTCGCTGCCCTCGATCCCGGTCACCAGCGGGATCGTGGCCAGGATGATCGGGACCGCGCCGCGCAGACCCGCCCACGACATCAGCGCCTGCTCGCGCCACGGTATGCGGAACGGCAGCAGGCTGACCATGACCTCCAGCGGCCGCGCCACCAGCGTCAGCACCAGTCCGACCAGGACGGCCGGCCAGAAGTCGTCGACCAGCTCGTGCGGGGTGACCAGCAGGCCGAGCAGCACGAACATGCCGATCTGGGCGATCCAGCCCAGCCCGTCGGCGAACCCCCGGGTGGCCGGCCAGTGCGGCAGCTTCGCGTTCCCGAGCACCATCGCGGCCAGGTAGACCGCGAGGAAGCCGGACCCGTGGGCGATCGCGCCGGCGGCGTACGCCACCACGGCGATGGCCATGACGGCGATCGGGTAGAGGCCCGAGGCCGGCAGTGCCACGTGCCGCAGTCCGTACGCGCCCAGCCAGCCGACGGTCAGGCCGATGGCGGCGCCGATGGTCAGCTCCAGGGCGATCTTGCCGACGAGCACGTACCACTCGTCGACCGGTCCGACCGCGGCGAAGGCCACGACCAGGATGACCACCGGAGCGTCGTTGAAGCCCGACTCGGCCTCCAGTACACCGGTCACCCGCGAGGGCAGCGGCACCTTGCGCAGCACGGAGAAGACCGCCGCCGCGTCCGTGGAGGAGACCACGGCGCCGATCAGCAGCGCCTGCCGCCAGTCCAGCCCGACCAGGTAGTGCGCGCCCGCGGCCGTCACGCTCACGCTGACCGCGACGCCGACGAGGGAGAGCGAGCCGGCGGCCGGCAGGGCCGGCCGGATCGTGTTCCACTTCGTGCCCAGACCGCCCTCGGCGAGGATCACCACCAGTGCCGCATAGCCGATGACCTGCGTGAGCTCCGCGTTGTCGAAGATGACCCCGCCGATGCCGTCCTGTCCGATGGCGACGCCCAGTCCCAGGTAGATGAGCAGACTGGGTAGGCCGCTGCGTGACGAGACGCGCACGGCCGCCACGGCGACGAGCAGGACGAGCGAGGAGACCAGCAGGAGCTCGTTGAGCTGGTGGACGGTCAGCGGGCAGTCCTTCCCCCGGGTCGGTCGCCGGATCGTTTCACCGGCGCGACGGCGTGGCCTAGTACTTCGTTACCTTACCTAATCTTTGACGATTTCTTGACTGGATTGCCACATTGTGAAACGCCAGTTCGAGGAACTGCCTGACACCGCGTCCGAACGGGCGGGGTGCTGCGCCTAAGGTTGCTCCCAGCACTCCCAGGACCACCCTGCCCGACGAAGGACAGCGATGCCCGCGAACGAATCCGCCCCTTCCGCCAAGAAGAAGGGACGACGCGCCCGTCTGATCGTGCTCCTCCTGGTCCTGGCGCTGCTCGCGGGGCTCGGCTACGGCGCGTACTGGACCGTGGACAGCGTCCGTGCCTCCGCCCCGCAGACCGCCGGGACGATCCAGCTCAAGGGGCTGGCCGGCCAGGTCGAGGTCAAGCGCGACGACCACGGCATCCCGCAGCTGTACGCCGACAACGACGAGGACCTCTTCCGCGCACAGGGCTTCGTGCACGCCCAGGACCGGTTCTGGGAGATGGACGTGCGTCGCCACCTGACCTCCGGTCGCCTGTCCGAGATGTTCGGCGACGGCCAGGTCGAGACCGACGCCTTCCTGCGCACCCTGGGCTGGCGCCGGATCGCGCAGACCGAGTACGACACCAAGCTCTCCCCCCAGACGAAGAAGTACCTCCAGGCGTACGCCGAGGGGGTCAACGCCTGGCTGAAGGGCCGCTCCGGCAAGGACCTGTCCGTCGAGCACGCCGCCCTGAAGCTGAGCGACGACTACCAGCCCGAGGCGTGGACCCCGGTCGACTCCGTGGCCTGGCTCAAGGCCATGGCCTGGGACCTGCGCGGCAACATGCAGGACGAGATCGACCGCTCTCTGATGACGAGCCGCCTCACCAAGGAGCAGATCGAGGAGCTCTACCCGCCCTACCCCTTCGACCGGAACCGTCCGATCGTCGAGGGCGGCGGCGTCGACTCCGCCACCGAGAAGTACGACCCCAAGGGCGGCTCCGGTTCGGGCTCCGCCTCGGGCTCGGGCTCCGGCGCGGGCTCCTCCGCCACGGGCAGCTCGCTCGGCGGCGCCGGCCTCGGCCTGCGCACCCAGCTGTCCTCGCTGTCCGAGGCCATCGACAAGGTCCCGGCCATCCTCGGCCCCAACGGCAGCGGCATCGGATCGAACTCCTGGGTCGTCTCCGGCAAGTACACCGCCACCGGCAAGCCCCTGCTCGCCAACGACCCGCACCTCTCCCCGCAGCTGCCCTCCGTCTGGTACCAGATGGGCCTGCACTGCCGCACCGTCTCCGCCGCCTGCCAGTACGACGTCGCCGGCTTCACCTTCTCCGGCATGCCCGGCGTGGTCATCGGCCACAACCAGGACATCGCCTGGGGCATGACCAACCTCGGCGCCGACGTCAGCGACCTCTACCTCGAGCAGGTCAGGCCCGACGGCTACGTGGTCGACGGCAGGACCGTGCCCTTCCGCACCCGCGAGGAGGTCATCAAGGTCGCCGGCGGCGCCAGCAAGCGGATCACCGTGCGGACCACCAACAACGGCCCGCTGATCTCCGACCGCAGCGACGAGCTCGCCACCGTCGGCGAGCGCGCCCCGGTCTCCGCCTCCGCGCCCGACCGCGGCAACGGCTACGGCGTCGCGCTGCGCTGGACCGCGCTGGACCCCGGCAAGTCCATGGACGCCGTCTTCAAGCTCGACCGCGCCAAGGACTTCCAGGAGTTCCGGGCCGCCGCCCGCGACTTCGAGGT
This sequence comes from Streptomyces sp. NPDC093225, assembly GCF_044753805.1. Taxonomy (NCBI): domain Bacteria; kingdom Bacillati; phylum Actinomycetota; class Actinomycetes; order Kitasatosporales; family Streptomycetaceae; genus Streptomyces; species Streptomyces sp. NPDC093225. The sequence goes on along the minus strand of NZ_JBIVNX010000006.1, from coordinate 148,340 downwards.
CCCCTCGCAGAACCTGATCTACGCCGACAGCAAGGGCGAGTACGGCAACATCGGCTACCAGGCACCCGGCCGCATCCCGGTGCGCGGCGCCGGCGACGGCAGCGTGCCGGCCCCGGGCTGGGACTCGAAGTACAACTGGAAGAAGTACATCCCGCAGGACGAGCTCCCCTGGGACCGCAACCCCAAGCGCGGCTACATCGTCACCGCCAACCAGGCCGTCATAAAGAGCGCCGCGCCCCTGGCCGGCGAGGCCGACGAGGACGGCAAGAACACCGCCGCCGGGTACCCGTACCACCTCACCACCGACTGGGGCTACGGCGCCCGCAGCCAGCGCATCAACGACCTGATCGAGGCCAAGCTGAAGGACAGCGGCAAGATCTCGACGGACGACATGCGCACCATGCAGGCGGACAACAGCAGCGAGATCGCCGCGCTCCTCACGCCCATCCTGGCCAAGCTGCCCGTCTCGGACCCCTACGTCCGCGAGGCGCAGAAGCTGCTGGAGGGCTGGAACTACACCCAGGAGCCGGACTCCGGCGCGGCCGCCTACTTCAACGCGGTCTGGCGCAACATCCTCAAGCTGGCCTTCGGCAACAAGCTGCCCAAGGAGCTGCGGGTCGAGGGCAGCTGCCTGAGCGTCCGCGCCGCGGACAGCAGCGGCCCGGCCGACGACCTGTCGGAGCTCGTCCAGGAGTGCGGCGAGCGCAGCGAGGACTCGGCGCAGCCGGACGGCGGCGACCGCTGGTTCGAGGTGGTGCGCCGCCTCGTCAAGGACGAGAAGTCCGAGTGGTGGCACACCCCGGCGACCCGCCTCGACAAGGAGACCACCACCCGCGACCAGCTCTTCGCCCGCGCGATGAAGGACGCCCGCTGGGAGCTGACCGCCAAGCTCGGCAAGGACGTCAGCACCTGGAGCTGGGGCCGCCTGCACCGGCTGACCCTCAAGAACCAGACGATCGGCACCGAGGGCCCCGGCTTCATGCAGTGGCTCCTCAACCGGGGCCCGTGGAACCTCGGCGGCGGCGAGGCCACCGTCAACGCCACCGGCTGGAACGCGGCCTCCGGCTACGGGGTCACCTGGGTCCCGTCCATGCGGATGGTCGTCAACCTCAAGGACCTGGACAAGTCCCGCTGGATCAACCTGACCGGGGCCTCGGGGCACACCTACGACGGCCACTACACGGACCAGACGGAGCTCTGGGCCAAGGGCGAGCTGCTCGACTGGTCCTTCGGCAAGGCGGCCGTGGACAAGGCGACGAAGGACACGCTGGTCCTCAAGCCGTGAGGCGGCCGCCGCGCACCGGTCCGGAGCGCGGCGCACGCCGAGACGCCGACGCCCGGCGGAGGGACCCCCTCCGCCGGGCGTCGGCGCATTGTGCACCGGTGCCTTCAGAAGCGCCGGACGCCCGACGGCGTCGCCACGGCCTGCACGGGGTGGTCGTGCGGTTCCTCCGGGACCCGCGCGAGGACCTCGTCGTCGTAGAGGAGCACCACCAGCGGCGGCCGGGCCCCGGCCGCCGCCAGGCGCGCGAGCACCCGGTCGTACGAGCCGCCGCCCCGCCCCAGCCGCATGCCCCGGCCGTCCACCGCGAGCCCGGGCAGCAGCACCGCGTCGGCCCCGGTCACCGCGTCCGGCCCGAGGCGCGGCCCGGCCGGCTCCAGCAGCCGCATCTTGCCCGGATGCGCGACCTCGGCGAGGCTGCCGGGCCCCTCGTACGCGGCCCAGTCGAGGTCGTTGTCGGGAAGCAGTACGGGCAGCAGCACGCGACTGCCGCGCCCGCGCAGCGCGTCGAGCAGGGCCCGGGTACCGGGTTCGGTGCCGACGGAGACGTACGCCGCGACGGTCCCGGCCCCGGCCAGTTCGGGCAGGCCGAGGGCGCGCTCGGCGATCCGCTCGGCCGCCTCGGCCGCCGCGGCGGGGGTCAGGGCGCGGCGGGCGGCGAGCAGTTCGCGCCGCAGGTCCGCCTTGGCGGAATGATCGCTGACCACTGGCTCGTCAACCCTTCTCGAATCGGCCGCACATCAACCGGAACATAACGTTCAGCACATGTGCAGCGGCTATCGTGCGCCCCATGACTCAGTCGCACCATGTGATCACCAAGGCTGTCATCCCGGCCGCCGGGCTCGGTACCCGGTTCCTGCCGGCGACCAAGGCCACCCCCAAGGAGATGCTGCCGGTCGTCGACAAGCCGGCGATCCAGTACGTGGTCGAAGAGGCCGTGGCGGCGGGGCTGGACGACGTGCTGATGATCACGGGCCGCAACAAGCGGCCGCTGGAGGACCACTTCGACCGCAACTACGAGCTGGAGTCGGCCCTGCAGGCCAAGGGCGACGACGACCGGCTCAAGAAGGTCCAGGAGTCCAGCGACCTGGCGACCATGCACTACGTCCGCCAGGGCGACCCGCGCGGCCTGGGCCACGCGGTGCTGTGCGCGGCCCCGCACGTCGGCGACCAGCCCTTCGCGGTCCTCCTCGGCGACGACCTGATCGATCCGCGCGACCCGCTGCTGTCGAGGATGGTCGAGACCCAGGGCCGCACCGGCGGCAGCGTCATCGCCCTCATGGAGGTCGACCCCGCCCAGATCCACCTCTACGGCTGCGCGGCCGTGAAGCCCACCGAGGACGAGGACGTCGTCCTGGTGACGGACCTGGTCGAGAAGCCGGGCCCCGGCGAGGCCCCCAGCAACTACGCGATCATCGGACGGTATGTCCTGAACCCCGCGGTGTTCGCCATACTGCGGGAGACCGAGCCGGGCCGCGGCGGCGAGATCCAGCTGACCGACGCCCTGCAGAAGCTGGCCGCCGACGAGACCGTCGGGGGCCCGGTGCACGGGGTGGTCTTCAAGGGCCGCCGCTATGACACCGGGGACCGGGGAGACTATCTGCGGGCCATCGTCAGACTCGCGTGCGAACGTGAGGACCTGGGCCCCGAGTTCCGGACCTGGCTTCGCAGTTACGTCACCGAGGAGATGTAGCACCTTGAGCAGCACCGCACCGCAGGACACCGGCGCCGGCCCGCAGCGGCTCTGGTCGGTGGACGAGCACCTGGCGGACATCCTCGCGGCCGTCCGCCCCCTGGAACCGATCGAGCTCCAACTGCTCGACGCCCAGGGATGCGTCCTCGTCGAGGACGTCACCGTGCCCGTCGCCCTGCCGCCCTTCGACAACAGCTCCATGGACGGGTACGCCGTCCGGGTGGCGGACGTCGCCGGGGCGAGCGAGGAGTTCCCCGCGGTGCTGACCGTCGTCGGCGACGTCGCGGCGGGCAGCGGCGAGCTGCCCACCGTCGGCCCCGGCGAGGCCGCCCGGATCATGACCGGCGCGCCGCTGCCGCCGGGCGCCGAGGCGGTCGTCCCCGTCGAGTGGACCGACGGCGGCACCGGCGGCGGCGCGGCCACCGGCATGACGGCCGCCAGCCAGGCCCCCGAGGGCGCCGAGGGAGAGGTCCGCGTGCACCGCGCCGCCGAGGCGCGGGCGCACGTCCGCGCGCGCGGCAGCGACGTGCGGGCCGGCTCCCTCGCCCTCGAGGCCGGCACCGTCCTCGGACCGCCGCAGATCGCCCTGCTCGCCGCCGTCGGACGCGGCACGGTCCGGGTCCGGCCCCGCCCGCGCGTCGTCGTCCTGTCCACCGGCAGCGAGCTCGTCCAGCCCGGCGAACCGCTCACCGAGGGCCGGATCTACGACTCCAACAGCTTCGCCCTGGCCGCCGCCGCCCGCGACGCCGGCGCCATCGCCTACCGCGTCGGGGCCGTCGCCGACGACGCCGACGGCCTGCGCGCCACCATCGAGGACCAGCTGGTCCGCGCCGACCTGCTCGTCACCACGGGCGGCGTCAGCGTCGGGGCGTACGACGTGGTCAAGGAGGCCCTGTCCGCCGTCGGCGACGAGGACGAGCCCGGCGGCGGCGTCGACTTCCGCAAGCTCGCCATGCAGCCCGGCAAGCCGCAGGGCTTCGGCTCCGTCGGCCCCGACCACACCCCGCTGATGGCCCTGCCCGGCAACCCGGTCTCCTCGTACGTCTCCTTCGAGCTGTTCGTCCGGCCGGCCATCCGCACCCTGATGGGCCTGCCCGACGTCAGCCGGCCCAGCGTCCGCGCCGTCCTGAAGGCCGACCAGGCGCTCACCTCCCCGGCCGCCCGCCGCCAGTTCCTGCGGGGGGCGTACGACCCGGCCGCGGGCACCGTCAGCCCCGTGGGCGGCTCCGGCTCGCACCTGATCGCCGCGCTGGCCCACGCCGACTGCCTGCTCGTCGTACCCGAGGACGTCACCTCCGTGGAGCCCGGGGCCGAGCTGGAGGTGGTCCTGCTCGGCTGAACCCCCGTCGGTGCGGGTACCGTGTCGCCCACACAGGCCCTTGCGGGGCCCGGACGGGAGCGGCACAGCACATGAGTACCGAGAGCAAGCTGACCCACATCGACGAGGCCGGTGCGGCCCGCATGGTCGACGTGTCCGAGAAGGCCGTGACCACCCGCACGGCGCGCGCCAGCGGGCGCGTGCTCGTCTCGCCCCGGGTGATCGAGCTGCTGCGCGGCGAGGGCGTCCCCAAGGGCGACGCCCTCGCCACCGCACGCATCGCCGGGATCATGGGGGCCAAGAAGACCCCCGACCTGATCCCGCTGTGCCACCCGCTCGCGGTCTCCGGCGTCAAGGTCGACCTCACGGTCGCCGACGACGCCGTGGAGATCCTGGCCACCGTGAAGACCTCCGACCGCACGGGCGTGGAGATGGAGGCCCTCACCGCCGTCGCGGTCGCCGGGCTCACCGTCGTCGACATGGTCAAGGCGGTCGACAAGGGCGCGGTCATCACCGACGTCCGGGTCGAGGAGAAGACCGGCGGCAAGTCCGGCGACTGGAGCCGGTCGTGACCCCCCGCGGCGCCGAGGTGCACAGCCACAGCCACGGCCCCGTCCCGGCCGTCGGGAGCGAGCCCCCCGTGGCCGGCGAGGCCTGGGCCGAGCAGCCCCCCGCCGAGCCCGCCCGGGTCATGCGCGCCCTGGTCGTGACCGCCTCCAACCGCGCCGCGGCCGGCGTGTACGAGGACAAGGGCGGCCCGCTGCTCGCCGAGAGCCTCGCGCGGCTCGGCTTCGACGTCTCCGGCCCCCGCGTGGTGCCGGACGGCGACCCGGTCGAGCAGGCGCTGCGGGACGGCGTCGCGGCCGGCGTGGACGTCATCCTCACCACCGGCGGCACCGGCATCTCGCCCACCGACCGCACCCCGGACGCCACCGCCCGCGTCCTGGACTACGAGGTGCCCGGCATCCCGCAGGCCATCCGTGCCGAGGGCCTGGCCAAAGTGCCCACCGCGGCCCTGTCCCGCGGCCTGGCCGGCGTCGCCGGCCGCACCCTGATCGTCAACCTGCCCGGCTCGACCGGCGGCGTGCGCGACGGACTGGCCGTACTGGAGCGGATCCTCCCGCACGCCGTCGACCAGATCCGCGGCGGCGACCACCCCAGACCGGGGAGCCCGAGCTGAACCGCCCCTCCTGGCCCGTGGTGCTGGCGGACGGCGACGTCGTCCTCCGGCCGATAAGGCTGCGCGACCAGCGTGCCTGGCGCGAGGTCAACCGCCGCAACCGCGAGTGGCTGCGCCCGTGGGAGGCGACCATCCCGCCGCCCGCGCCCTGGGGTCCGGTCATCCAGCGGCCCACCTACCGGCAGATGGTCCGCCACCTGCGGGCCGAGGCCACCGCGGGCCGGATGCTGCCCTTCGTGATCGAGTACGAGGGCCGGCTGGTCGGCCAGCTCACGGTCGCCGGGATCACCTGGGGCTCCATGTGCGCCGCCCACGTCGGCTACTGGGTCGACCAGGACGTGGCCGGCCGCGGTGTCATGCCCACGGCCGTGGCCCTCGCCGTCGACCACTGCTTCCGCACGGTCGGCCTGCACCGCATCGAAGTGTGCATCCGCCCCGAGAACGGCCCCAGCCGGCGGGTGGTGGAGAAACTCGGATTCCGGGAGGAGGGGCTGCGGCCCCGGTACCTGCACATCGACGGCGCCTGGCGGGACCACCTCGTCTTCGCGCTCACCGCCGACGAGGTCCCGGAGGGCATGCTGCACCGGTGGCACGTGGCCCGTCCCGGCACCCCGCATAAATAAAAAATCTGTTCGAATTACGGTCGGCCGGATTCCGATTCACCCATAACCTGATCCGAAGAATCACAAAAAAAGTCGGTGATATCAGCCGGATCGTGCGACACACCGGCCCAATTGGCGGATGCGGTCGCCCGGACCCCTCTACCGTGTGGGGTGTGAGCAGCAGCGGCCTCATCTACGCAGTCATTGTCGGGGCCTGGGCCGCCTACTTGGTGCCGATGTGGCTCCGGAGGCAGGACGAGCTGAACGAGGCCCGTCCGACGGAACGCTTCTCCACCGCCATCCGGCTGCTGTCCGGCCGGGCGGGGATGGAGCGCCGTTACGCCAAGGACCTGCGTGAGCGCGGCGAGGTGGCGGAGCCCCGCGTGGAGCCGGACGCCGTCACGGAAGCGATCAGTTCCGTGGACGTCGACGTCCGGGACTCCGTCGTGCCCCCGACCCGGCCCGAGTCGGCCGTCCTGACGGCCGAGCGGGCCCGGCGCATCCAGCGCACCAAGGTGCTGGCCCGACGCCGCCGCACCACGGCGCTCCTCTTCCTCGGCTTCACCCTCGGCGCGGTCGTGGCGGCGGTGGGCGGACTGCGGTTCCTGTGGGCCCCGGCCGCCCCGGCCGTCATGCTCAGCTCGTACATCGTCTACCTGCGGGTGCAGGAGCGGCGGCGGTTCGCGTTCACGATGGACCGGCGCCGGGCGGAGGCGGCCGCGCAGCGGCTCCGCGAGAGCCGCCGGCACCCCGGCCCGGACGTCGAGCCGGGCGACGCGCCCGTACGGTCCGCCGAGCCCGAGCCGGCGCCCGCCGTCTCCCCCCAGGAGGCCGGGCGGCGCGCACTGGTCGAACAGACCGACCACGCCGAGTGGGTGGACCAGCAGCGCGAGCGCGGCCGCGGTCCGGCGCGCGGCGACAGCTGGGAGCCGGTGCCGGTGCCGCTGCCGACGTACGTGACGGCCCCGGTGGCCCCGCGCGCGACCGGCCCGTCCGTGGCGGACGGCTGGAGCCCGGCCCGCTCCTCGACGGCCGAGCCCACCGACCCGCGCCTGAAAGTGCGGCCGGGCAACCCGCCCGGCACCGCTCCGGCGAAGGGCGGCCCGCAGCCGACCGGTGCCGCGCAGCCCGGAGAGCCGGGGGCCGCGCCGGGCCAGCAGCGCCCCGCGCCCCCGCGCCGCCCGCGCGACCGCGGCCGCACCCCGCTCTTCGACCAGTTCGACCCCGACAACCGCCCCCGCGCCGCCAACGAGTGACACGGCGCCCCGCTCCACCCGGCCCCCGCCGACGGCTCCCCGCCGCCGCGGGGGCCCTTCGTCTCCCGCTCGATGACCTGCGGGGGAGCGGATTTTGGAGCCGCGCGGATCACCTGCTAATGTTTCACACGTCGCAAGGGCCTGTGGCGCAGTCTGGTAGCGCACCTCGTTCGCATCGAGGGGGTCTGGGGTTCAAATCCCCACAGGTCCACAAACGACAGTTCTCGGATAGCTACCGGGAAACGTCACGAGATCCCGCCGGTCGAAAGACCGAGCGGGATCTCGGCGTTTCCGGGGCCGGAGGGTGCTGTGGAGGACACGGCGGGGCTGCAGGCGGAAGTGGCCGCCGCGGCGGAGCGGTTCGCGGCGGCCGCCGCGGGGCTGACCGACGCGGACGTGCCGGCGCCGGTGCGGTTGCCCGGTTGGACCCGGGGGCACGTGGTCGCTCACGTCGCGGCGGCGGCGGACGCCTACGTACGGCTGCTGCGCGGCGCGCGGGGGGTGGCCGCACCCGGGCCGGCGCCGGAATCCGACCGGGGGCCCGCCGGGGCCGTCGGGGCGCCGGCCGCCGAACTGGCCGCACACGTGCGGCGGGCCCTGGACGGCTTCGGGCGCGAGGCCCGGGCGATGCCGCAGCGGGCGTGGGCCGTGCCGGTGACCGCGCTGGCGGGGTACCGGCACCCGGCCTGGTTCCTGCTGCGCCGCTGCCAGCGCGAGCTGGAGACCCATCTCGTCGACCTGGACGTGGGGTACGGCACCGCCGACTGGCCCGCGGGCTACGTCGGCTGGGCGCTGGACGGCACGGTCGCCGCCCTGCGCGCCCGGGGCTTCGCGGTCCGGGCCGTGGCCGCGACGGACCTCGGGCGGCGGTGGGAGCTCACACCGGGCGGCTCCCCGGGGCCCGTGGTCACCGGGCGCGGACACGCGTTGCTCGGCTGGCTCAGCGGGCGTGCGGGGACGGACGGGCTGGTGGTCGAGCCGGCGGGCGGCGTGCCGCCCGTTCCGCCGCCGTGGCCGCAGGCGCCGGTGCCCGGCTGGGGCTGACGCCCCGGGGCGCGGTCAGGAGCCGGGCTGCGCCAGGGGCTTCGCCATGCAGCGGCTGGAGTCGTAGAAGCGGTAGTAGCCGAACTTGTCGCAGAAGTCGTAGCCGCTGGAGAGGTAGAGGGTGATGGCCTCGGGCTGCTGGTCGCCGGTCTCCAGGACCATGCGGACGCGGCCGGCGGCGCGGGCGGAGTCCTCGAGTTCGGAGAGGATGCGGCGGGCCAGGCCGAGGCCGCGGGCGCCGGGCACGACGTACATGCGCTTCAGCTCGGCGTCGCCGTCGGAGTAGCCCTCCTCGTTGCGCTCCTGGGCGCGCCAGCCGCCGCTCGCGACGGGCTGGCCGTCCGCCTCGTCGTACGCCAGCAGGTACTGCCCGTTCGGTGCGGCGAACATCGTCGGGTCGAGCGGGGTCTCGTCGCCCTCGCCGTCGTAGCGCTCGGCGTACTCCAGCTGCACCTGGTCGTTCAGACGCACCGCGTCGGGGTGGTCGTACGTGCTGGGACGGATGGTGATGTTCCGGCGGCGGGTCTCCTGAGGCATTCGAACATCGTACTGAGGGGCGATCGGGTCGGCCCGAGGGCTGAGACGGCCCCCCTTCCCCGGAGGCGCGCGGGTAGGCTGCACCCGTTTTGCGCTATCTGGGGAGCTTGTGTTGCTGACTGTGACGACCGTCAACGTGAACGGCATCCGCGCGGCCGCCAAGAAGGGCCTGGTCCCGTGGCTGGCCGGGACCGACGCCGACGTGATCTGCCTGCAGGAGGTCCGGGCGGAGGCGGGCCAGATCCCCGACGAGGTGCGCGACCCCGAGGGCTGGCACACCGTGTTCGCCCCCGCCGCGGCCAAGGGCCGGGCCGGGGTCGCCCTCTACACCCGCCGGGCGCCCGAGCGCGTGCAGGTCGGTTTCGGCAGCGACGAGTTCGACGGCAGCGGCCGGTACGTCGAGTGCGACCTGCCCGGCGTCACGGTCGCGAGCCTCTACCTGCCCTCGGGCGAGGCGGGCACCGAGAAGCAGGACGAGAAGTACCGGTTCATGGGCGCGTTCCTGCCCTACCTGAAGGGCCTCAAGGAGCGTGCGGCCGCCGGCGGCCGCGAGGTCGTGGTCTGCGGCGACTGGAACATCTGCCACCAGGAGGCCGACCTCAAGAACTGGAAGACGAACCGCAAGAGCGCCGGCTTCCTGCCCGAGGAGCGGGAGTGGCTCGGCCGGGTGTACGAGGAGGCCGGGTACGTCGACGTGGTCCGGGCCCTGCACCCCGAGCAGGCGGGGCCGTACTCGTGGTGGTCCTACCGCGGCCGGGCCTTCGACAACGACGCCGGCTGGCGCATCGACCTCCAGGTCGCGACCCCCGGCCTGGCGGCCAGGGCGGTCAAGGGCTTCGTCGAGCGCGCCGAGACGCACCCCGAGCGGTGGTCCGACCACGCCCCGGTGACGGTCGTCTACGACCGGTAGGCCGGCCGGGGCCGGGGCCCGACCGAACGCGTCAGGAGCCGGCTGCGGGCGGCCTGAGGCGGCGGTCCATCGCCATGGACAGCTCCGCCTCCACCACGCTCTTCGCCAGCGGCCGCAGCCGGTCCACCGCCTTCGCCAGGGACTCCGGGTCCGCCGGGCCGTCGGCCGCCGCGCCCGCGGTGGCGGCGTGGGTCGCGATCAGGTCCGTGAACAGGGTCGCCAGCGCTTCGGCGTGCTCGCGCACCCGGCGGCCGGTCTCCAGGACGACCGCCAGCGGGACCCCTTCGCGCACCAGCGCCGAGGACACGTCCAGCAGGCGGCGGCTGACGTGCACGATCTCGTCGCCGTCCACGGCCAGGTAGCCGAGGTCCAGCGAGGCGGCCAGGTTCTCCGGCGTGACCTCGCCCTCGAAGTAGTCCGCGAGCTCCTCGGGCGTCAGCCGCACCGGGGTCTCCTCGGACCAGCCGAGGCCGTCGCCGTCCAGGCCGAGCAGTTCGCCGAGCTGGTTCACGTCCCGGCCGTTCTCGAAGGCCGCGGTCAGCTCCGCGATGCCGCCCAGGGTGTGGCCGCGGTCCAGCAGCGCGGCGATGGTGCGCAGCCGGGCCAGGTGGTGGTCGTCGTACCAGGCGATCCGGCCCTCGCGGCGGGGCGGCGGCAGCAGCTTGCGTTCCCGGTAGAAGCGCAGCGTGCGCACCGTGATCCCGGCCGCATCGGCCAGCTCCTCCGTCCGGTACTCGCGTACCGTGCCCCTGGGCTCCGCGCCGCCGGGTTCCGCCTCATGTTCCGACACACCCGCAGCCTAAGCGGTCGCGGGCCGGGCCAGGGCAGTCCCGTACCGCCGGTAACTTTCCGGCGCGGACCCCCTACCCATGAGTACGGAGCTGCTCTACGCTCCATCGTGCCAGTGATTGCTGGCAGAGTCGCGGACTGCGGGAGGGCGGCGGCATGGCCGAGCGCGAGCACGTACGAGTGGCGGTTGTCGGATCCGGATTCGGAGGCCTCGGGGCCGCGGTGCGGCTGCGCCGCGAGGGCATCACCGACTTCGTCGTCCTGGAGCGGGCGGACTCGGTCGGCGGCACCTGGCGCGACAACAGCTACCCGGGGTGCGCCTGCGACGTGCCCTCGCACCTCTACTCGTTCTCCTTCGCGCCGAACCCCGACTGGCCGCGCACCTTCTCCGGCCAGCCGCACATCCGCGCCTACCTGGAGCACGTCGCCGACACCTTCGGGCTGCGTCCGCACATCCGGCTGAACCACGAAGTGCGGATGATGCGCTGGGACACCGAGGAGCTGCGGTGGGAGATCGAGACCGCCGGCGGGGACTTCACCGCCGACGTGGTGGTCTCGGCGACCGGACCGCTGTCGGACCCCAAGATGCCCGACGTCCCGGGGCTGGACACCTTCCCCGGCAAGGTCTTCCACTCCGCCCGCTGGGACCACGACTACGACCTGCGCGGCAAGCGCGTGGCCGTGATCGGCACCGGCGCCTCCGCCATCCAGATCGTCCCGGCCGTCGCCGGGGACGTGGCCCGGCTGACGCTCTTCCAGCGCACCCCGCCGTGGGTGCTGCCGCGCACCGACCGCGCGATCAGCGGGCTGGAGCGGTGGCTGCACCGGCAGCTGCCGTTCACCCGGGCCGCCCGCCGGGGGCTGCTGTGGGGCATCCGGGAGCTCCAGGTCGGCGCCTTCACCAAGCACCCCAACCAGCTCGGCTTCATCGAGGCCCTGGCGAAGAAGAACATGGCGCGGGCGATCAAGGACCCGAAGCTGCGGGCCGAGCTCACCCCCGACTACCGGATCGGCTGCAAGCGGATCCTGCTGTCGAGCGAGTACTACCCGGCGCTGGCCCGCCCCGACGTCGACCTCGTGGCCTCCGGCCTGAAGGAGGTCCGCGGCTCGGTGCTGGTGGCCGCCGACGGTACCGAGACCGAGGTCGACGCCGTCATCTTCTCGACCGGCTTCCACGTGACCGACATGCCGATCGCCGACCGGGTGGTGGGCGCCGAGGGCCACACCCTCGCGGAGGCCTGGAAGGACGGGATGCAGTCGCTGCGCGGCGCGACGGCCGCCGGCTTCCCGAACTGGATGACGATCATCGGCCCGAACACCGGCCTCGGCAACAGCTCGATGATCCTCATGATCGAGTCCCAGCTGAACTACATGGCCGACTACGTGCGCCAGCTGAACGTCCTCGGCGGTCGCGTGGCCCTGGCGGCCCGGCCCTCGGCCGTGCACACCTGGAACCGCAGGGTGCAGGCCCGCATGGAGCGCACCGTGTGGAACACGGGCGGCTGCACGAGCTGGTACCTCGACGCGAACGGGCGCAACACGACGGTGTGGCCCGGCACGACGGGCGAGTTCCGGCGCGAGACGCGGGCCGTGGACCTGGGCGAGTACGAGATCCAGCGCGTCGGGAAGCGGCTCCCGGCCCAGGCGTCCGCGGCGAAGCCGGCCGCGACCGCCGCGACCGCCGCGACCGCCGAGGCCGCCAGGACCGCCGAGGGGAGCGCCGCGTGAGCCGCCGTCCCGCCCACGTCACCGAGGGCCCCTACGCCCCGCCCGCCCCGGCCCGCGAGCTGACCGCCGTCTCCGCCGACGGGGCCCGCCTGCACGTCGAGGTGCACGGCCCCGAGACGGCCCCGGCCGTCGTCCTCGCCCACGGCTGGACCTGCTCCACCGCGTTCTGGGCCGCCCAGATCCGCGCGCTGTCCGCCACCCACCGCGTCATCGCGTACGACCAGCGCGGCCACGGCCGCAGCCCGGCCACCCCCGGCCGCTACAGCACCGACACCCTCGCCGACGACCTGGTCGCCGTCCTCGGGGCGGCCCTCGCGCCGGGCGAGCGCGCGGTGGTGGCCGGCCACTCCATGGGCGGCATGACGGTCATGGCCGCGGCCCGCCGGCCCGAGTTCGCCGAGCACGCCGCCGCCGTCCTGCTGTGCAGCACCGGCAGCGCCCGCCTCACCGACGAGGCCAAGGTCGTACCGGGCCCGGCCGGCCGGGTGCGCTCCCGGCTGACCCGCGCCGTGTTGGGCTCGCGCGCCCCGCTCGGCCCGGTCACGCCGGTCGGGAAGAAGGTCCTGCGGTACGCCACCATGGGACCCGGCGCCGCACCCGCGCGGGTCGAGGCCTGCGCCCGGATCGTGCACGGCTGCCCGACCCCGGTCCGGCACGGCTGGTCCGAGGTGCTGGCCGAGCTCGACCTGGACGCCGGGGTCAAGGCCCTCGGCGTACCCGCCGCCGTCCTGGTGGGCACCGCCGACCGGCTCACCCCGGTCGTGCACGCCCGCGGCCTGGCCGCCGCGCTGCCGCGCTGCGTGGGCCTGACCGAACTCGCGGGCATGGGCCACATGACGCCCGTCGAGGCCCCCGAGGCCGTCACCCGCACGATCGCCGAACTCGCCGCCGAGTACGTACCCGCCAAGGAGGAGACGCCGTGAGCGCACGCAGGAGTCTGGAAGGCCAGGTCGCCGTCGTCACCGGCGCCGCGCGCGGGGTCGGCGAGCTGCTGGCGCGCAAGCTCTCCGCCCGCGGCGCCCGGATCGCGCTCGTCGGCCTGGAGCCGGAGGCCCTCAAGGAGGTCTCGGAGCGGCTGCACACCGACAGCGACCACTGGCACGCCGACGTCACCGACCACGCCGCCATGGCCCGGGTCGCGGAGGAGGTCAAGCAGCGCTTCGGCAAGGTGGACATCGTGGTCGCCAACGCCGGGGTCGCGGCGGGCGGCCCGTTCGTCGACTCCGACCCGGACGCCTGGCGCCGCGTCATCGAGGTCAACCTGATCGGCGGGGCGGTTACCGCCCGCGCCTTCCTGCCCGTCCTGATGGAGAGCCGGGGCTACTTCCTCCAGATCGCCTCGCTGGCCGCCATCACCCCGGCGCCGATGATGACCGCGTACTGCGCCTCCAAGTCCGGGGTCGAGGCCTTCGCGCACAGCCTGCGCGCCGAAGTGGCCCACAAGGGCGTCCGCGTGGGCGTGGGCTACCTGTCGTGGACCGACACCGACATGGTGCGCGGCGCCGACCAGGACGACGTCATGCGCGAGCTGCGGCAGCGGCTGCCGTGGCCGGCGAACCGCACGTATCCGCTGGGCCCGGCCGTGGACCGGATCGTGGCGGGCGTCGAGCGGCGCTCGGCGCACGTGTACGCGCAGTGGTGGCTGCGCGGGATGCAGCCGGTGCGCGGCTACCTGCCGGGGCTCATCGGAACCGTGGGCCAGCGCGAGGTGCGGCGCTTCGACGGGCGGATGGGCTCGGTGCGCACCGGGCTGGTCGGGGCCGGCGGGGCCGCGGACGAGCAGGAGCGCTCCCCCCGCGCCTGACGGGCGGCCCGGACGTGCGGAAGGGGCGCGGCCGTTCCGGAACGGCCGCGCCCCTCGGCGCGCGTGCGTACGGGACCGGTAGCAGTCGGTCCCGGCTCCGAAGAGCCGGTCCCCAGCCTGGCACGGGGGCGTGCGGCACGCATCTCGATCAGTGACGCCCGGTGGTGCAGCCTCCTCAGGCTCGCGGCGGCAGCTTCGGACGCCGCCGGTCGGGTACGTCGTCGTAGCCCGGCGGCACCGACGCGGGATGCTGCTCGAGCAGCTCCAGCGCCAGGTGGACGGCGTCGTCGAGCTGTGCGTGCCGCCCCTCGGCCCAGTCGAGCGGGGTGCGCTCTATCTCCAGGTCCGGCTCGACGCCCCGGTTCTCCACGGACCAGCCGTACGCGTCGAACCAGGCCGCGTTCATCGGGACGGTGATCACGCTGCCGTCGCCGAGGGTGTGCCGCCCCGTCATGCCGACCACCCCGCCCCAGGTCCGCTGGCCCACCACGGGGCCCAGGCCCAGCAGCCGGAAGGCCGCGGTGATCATGTCGCCGTCGGAGGAGGTGGCCTCGTCGGCCAGGGCCACGACCGGCCCCCGGGGGGAGTTGGAGGCGTACGACACCGCCTGCGCGTCGCGGGTGAGGTCCCAGCCCAGGATGCGCCGGGTGAGCTTCTCGACGACCAGCTCGCTGATGTGGCCGCCGGCGTTGCCGCGCACGTCCACGATCAGGGCGGGCCGGGAGACCTCCATGCGCAGGTCCCGGTTGAACTGGGCCCAGCCCGAGCCGCCCATGTCCGGGATGTGCAGGTAGCCGCAGGTGCCGCCGCTGACCTCGCGGACCACGGCCCGCCGCTTGGCCACCCAGTCCTGGTAGCGCAGCGGCCGCTCGTCGACGAGCGGCACGATCGCCACCCGGCGGGAGCGGCCGGTGCCCTCGGCCGGCTGGAAGGTGAGCTCGACGGTGGTGCCGCCGGCGGCCGCCAGCAGCGGGAACGGGCCGGCGACCGGGTCGACCGGGCGGCCGTCGACGTGGGTGAGGACCGCGCCCTCGCGGATGCCCATCCCGGCCAGCGGCGAACGGGCCTTGGAGTCGGAGGAGTCGCCGGGCAGGATCCGCCGCACCACCCAGGCGCCGTCGTGCGGCATCAGGTTGGCGCCGAGCAGGCCCATCGCCCGCTGGTAGTGCGGCGGGCCCTCGTTGCGGCGGGCGGGGGAGACGTACGCGTGCGAGGTGCCGAGCTCGCCGAGCACCTCGCGCAGCAGGTCGGCGAACTCGTCCGGGGAGGCGACGCGTTCGACCAGGGGCCGGTACTGGGTCAGCACCCCGGCCCAGTCGATCCCGCACATGTCCGGCTCCCAGAAGTACGCGCGGATGAGCCGCCCGGCCTCCTCGTAGGCCTGCCGCCACTCGGCGGCCGGGTCCACCTCGTGCAGGATCCGCCGCAGGTCGAGGTAGACGGTGGAGTCACCGTCGCCGGACTCGGTGGCGGGCACGGCCTTGAGGTCGCCGTCGTCGGCCACCACCAGCCGGGAGCCGTCCCCGCTGACCGAGAACCAGTCCAGGTCGCCGACCAGTTCGGTCTTCCGTGCCTTGGTGATGTCGAAGTGCTCGAGGCTCGGCTTGCCGGAGACGTCGGCGGGGTTCGCGAAGGTCTCGCCGAGCGCGCCCGAGATGGGCCAGCGCATCCACACCAGGCCGCCGCCGCTGACCGGATAGAGCGCGGAGTACTTGGAGGCGGTCACGGGGAAGGGGAAGACCCGGTTCTCCAGGCCCTCGATCTCGACCGTCACCGCGCCGTCGGCGCCCTCGTTCTCCGTCGGGTCCAGACCGCCGGCCGCCGGCCGGCCGTCGGGCAGCAGCGCGAAGGGCGAGGGCGTCGCGGAGGAGAGCGGGACGAGGTACGGGCGGCAGCCGAGCGGGAAGGACAGGTCGCCGGTGTGGACGTCGTACACCGGGTCGAAGCCGCGCCAGGAGAGGAAGGCGAGGTAGCGGCCGTCCCGGGTGAAGACCGGGTTCTCGTCCTCGAAGCGGCCGTTGGTGACGTCCACGACGACGCGTGCGCCGGGGCCGGCGATGCGGGCCATCTTGATCTGGCGCAGCGAGCGGCCGATGCCCGGGTGCGACCAGGTCAGCCAGGCGCCGTCGGGGGAGAAGGACAGGTCGCGGACCGGCCCGTTGGTGGACCGGATCAGCTCGCTGACCTCCCCGTTGGAGTCCTCGGTGGCGTCGAGGAGCAGCAGCCGGCCGTCGTGCGAGGCGATGGCCAGCCGCTCCCCGTCCGGGTCGGAGACCAGCTCCTGTACGCGCCCCAGGTCGCCCGAGGCGAGCCGGCGCGGCTCCCGGTCCCCGCTGGCGCGGGGCAGGTAGGCGATCTCGATCGCGTCCTCGCCCTCGGCGTCCGTGACGTACGCGACCTGGCCGGCCGAGCCCAGCATCTCCGGCAGCCGGACCCGGACCCCGGGGGTGTCCGCGATGGTGCGGGCCGGGCCGTCGCGGTGGGTGAGCCAGTACAGCGAGCCGCGGACCACCACCGCGCTGGCCCGTCCGGTGGTGTCCACCGAGACGGAGTCGACGTGGCTGGCGGCCGGCACGGAGTAGGTGCGCCGGCCGGTGCGCGCGCCGCCGAGCCGGACCGCGAGCCTGCGCGGTCCGGCCTCCGGCGCGAGGGAGTCGACCAGCCACAGGTCGCCGGCGCACTGGTAGACCACGCGGCGGCCGTCGCTGGAGGCGTGCCGGGCGTAGAACTCGTCGTGGTCGGTGTGCCGGCGCAGGTCGGTGCCGTCGGGCAGGCAGGAGTAGAGGTTGCCGATGCCCTCGTGGTCGGAGAGGAAGGCGATCCGGCCGTCGACGAACATCGCGCAGTCGAGGTGCCCGCCGATGTCGGGCAGCAGCCGCTCGCCGTGCAGCCACAACCGGCCCGTCGCGCCGCCGCGGTAGCGCTTCCACGCCGCGGGTTCGTGCGGCGGCTTCCCGGTCAGCAGCAGGGTCCTGCGCTCCCCGTCGAGCTCTCCGACGGCGATGTCGGAGACCGGGCCCCAGGGCAGGCGCTTGCCGGGGCTGCCGTCGGTCGCCTGGGTGTAGGCCCACGAGTAGTACGAGAAGGGCTGGCCGTGCGAGGAGACGGCCAGGATGTCGCTGTGGCCGTCCTCGTCGGGCGGGGTCCAGCCGCAGACCCGGGTGTCGGTGGAGCCCCAGTAGGACAGCCGCCGGGCCGTGCCGCCGGCCGTGGGGACCAGGTGGATCTCGGGGTCGAGGCTGCGCCAGGTGGTGAAGGCGATCCGGCTGCCGTCCGGCGAGAAGCGGGGGTGGCCCACGCGGGTGCGGTCGACGGTGAGCCGCCAGGCCCGGCCGGGTGGCTCCCCCTCGGGGACCAGCGGGGAGACCCACAGGTCGTCCTCGGCGGTGAAGCACAGGAGGTCGTCGTGCAGGTGCGGGAACCGGAGGTACGCGAGGTCGTGGCTCACCCCTAAATGCTTTCCGCGCCCGGGGGGCCCGGCAACTCGTACAGGCGAACGCGAGGGGGCGCGGGCGGGGGCGCGCGGGGGCGCGTACGGAGCGGAGCCGGGACGCGGTCCCGCCGGAGACGTGACGGAGCCCACCTCGAGAACGAAACGAAACGGTTTCGTTTCGCGGGTGCCCGGGAGTATCGTCGTACGCGTACGGAACGGTTTCGTTCGGCTCGCCGGACGGACCGCAGGACGGTCGGAAGGACAAGGAGTCCGGAAGATGGCGGACACGGGCGTCGCGCGGCGCAGCCGGATCACCCCCGAGCGGGAGGCCGAGCTGCACGAGGCCGTGCTCGAGCTCCTGCGCGAGGTCGGTTACGACGCCCTGACGATGGACGCCGTCGCCGCCCGTACGAAGTCCAGCAAGGCGACCCTCTACCGCCAGTGGGGGAGCAAGCCGGAGCTGGTCGCGAAGGCCCTGCGCTGCACCCAGCCGGTCTCCCTGCGGGAGATCGACACGGGCACGCTGCGCGGCGACTTCGCGGTCATGGTCGAGAACTCCGACGACGCGCAGATGGCCAAGGACACCGCGCTCATGCGGGGCCTGGCCCATGCCGTCCACACGAGCCCCGAGCTGCACAGGGCGCTCCGCGAACTGCTCATGGAGCCCGAGATCACCGGCCTGAACGTGATGCTGCGACGGGCCGTGGACCGGGGCGAGGTGGCCGCCGACTGCCCCGCCCTCGCCTACGTGCCGCACATGCTCATCGGCGCCTTCATCGCGCTGCCGCTGATGGAGGACCGGTCCCCGGACCGGGCGTTCCTGGCCGACTTCATCGACTCCGTGGTCTTCCCCGCCCTCGGCGTCTGACACCGCGGCGTCCGGCACCACGCCGGCCGCACCGCACCGACCGCACGTCCCGCACAAGCCCCATCAGGACCACCTGACACGCCGCTCTCGTCGTCGGGCCGGATTCCGCATGCCCTGATCCACACCACGACCGGAACGGGAGACCCATCTCGTGGCCACCTTCCTCTACCGACTCGGCAGGGGCGCCTTCCGGCGCCGCCGCCTCGTCGCCCTCGTCTGGGTGGCGCTGCTCGTGCTCGCCGGCTTCGGCGCGGCTTCGGCGGCGACCCCGACCTCCAGCTCCTTCTCGATGCCCGGCACCGAGGCCCAGAAGGCCTTCGACCTGCTGGAGAAGCGTTTCCCCGGCTCGCGCGCCGACGGCGCCACCGCCCGCGTGGTCTTCAAGGCCCCGGCGGGCAGGAAGATCACCGACCCGGCCGAGAAGGCACAGGTCGAGAAGGCGGTCGCCGACCTCAGGTCCGGCTCGGACCAGGTCGAACGCGTCGTCGACCCGTACCAGGGACAGGCGGTCAGCCAGGACGGCACCACCGCCTACGCCCAGGTCACCTACAAGGTCAGCGGCATGGAGCTGACCGACGAGACCCGTGAGGCCCTCAAGGGCTCCGGCAAGGCCGCCCAGGCGGCCGGCCTGAAGGTCGAGATCGGCGGCGACGCCCTCATGGCCGTCCCCGAGAGCGGCCCCGGCGAGGTCGTCGGCGTGGTCATCGCCGGCATCGTGCTGGTCATCACCTTCGGCTCGCTGGTCGCGGCCGGGCTGCCGCTGCTGACCGCCCTCCTCGGCGTGGGCATCGGCGTCTCCTCCATCACCGCCCTGGCCAACGTCCTGGACCTCGGCACCACCACCTCCACCCTCGCGATGATGATCGGCCTGGCGGTCGGCATCGACTACGCGCTCTTCATCGTCTCCCGCTACCGCGCGGAGCTCGCCGAGGGCCGCGAGCGCGACGAGGCGGCCGGCCGCGCCGTCGGCACCGCCGGATCCGCGGTGGTCTTCGCCGGCCTCACGGTGGTCATCGCCCTCGTGGGCCTGGCCGTCGTGAACATACCGATGCTCAGCAAGATGGGCTTCGCGGCCGCCGGCACCGTGGTCATCGCCGTCCTCGTCGCCCTCACCCTGATCCCGGCGATGCTCGGGTTCGCGGGCCGCCGCGTGCTGCCCATGGGCACCAAGAGCAGGCTGTTCGGCGGGGGCCGGGCGAAGGCCGCCGCGGCCGCCGAGAAGCCCAACATGGGCACCCGCTGGGCCCGCTTCGTCCTGCGCCGCCCGGTCATGGTCCTGCTCGCCGGCGTCATCGGCCTCGGCGCCATCGCCATCCCGGCGGGCAAGCTGGAGATGGGCCTGCCGGACGACGGCTCGCAGCCGGTCTCCACGACCCAGCGCAAGGCCTACGACATGCTCTCCGACGGCTTCGGCCCGGGCTTCAACGGCCCGCTGCTGGTCGTGGTCGACGGCGGCAAGGCGGTCGCGGACAAGACCGTGAACGACATCAAGGGCATGCCCGGCGTCGTGGCCGTCACCCCGCCGACCATGAACAAGGCCGGCGACACCGCGATGATCACCGTGGTGCCGAAGGACCGCCCGTCCTCCGCCGCCACCGAGGACCTGGTCCACACGATCCGCGACAAGAGCGGCGACGACGTCCTGGTCACCGGCCAGACCGCGATGAACATCGACTTCTCGCAGAAGATGAACGACGCGCTGCTGCCCTACCTGGCGCTCGTCGTCGGGCTCGCCTTCCTGCTCCTGATGGTGGTCTTCCGCTCGGTGCTGGTCCCGCTCAAGGCCGCCCTCGGCTTCCTCCTCTCGGTGGTCGCCGCCCTCGGCGCGGTGGTCGCGGTCTTCCAGTGGGGCTGGCTGGGCTCGCTCTTCGGGGTCGAGCAGACCGGTCCGATCATGAGCATGATGCCGATCTTCATGGTGGGCGTGGTGTTCGGACTGGCGATGGACTACGAGGTCTTCCTCGTCACCCGCATGCGCGAGGCGTACGTCCACGGCGAGCGGCCGGGCCAGGCCATCGTCACCGGCTTCCGGCACGGCGCCCGGGTGGTCGTGGCCGCGGCGGTCATCATGATCGCGGTGTTCGCGGGCTTCATCGGCTCCAGCGAGCAGATGGTCAAGATGATCGGCTTCGGCCTCGCGGTGGCGGTGTTCTTCGACGCCTTCGTCGTCCGCATGGCGATCGTCCCCGCCGTCCTCGCCCTGCTCGGCCACAAGGCCTGGTGGCTGCCGCGCTGGCTGGACCGCCTGCTGCCGAACGTGGACGTCGAGGGCGAGGGGCTGCGCAAGCACCTCGGCGACGACGCCTCCCACGCCGCCGGCCAGGGGCAGACCGACCCCGACGCCGACCCCGAGCGGGAGCTGGTCCGCGCCTGACCCCCGCTCAGCGCTGAACCGAAGGCCCGGCCGCACTCTCCTGGTGCGGCCGGGCCTTGTACGTGGGGCCGGGCGCGTACGTGCGGCGCAGGAAGCGGCGCAGCGCCGGGGTGTCGAACTGCACCACCGCCACGCCCTCGGGGGAGTGGAACTCCACGATCGTCTGGACCCGTCCGCACGGCCACACCCGCACGTCCCCGCTGCCGGTCGGGGACTGCAGCCCCGTCTCCAGCAGGGTGCGCGAGAACACCCACTCGTTCTCCGACCCCTCGGGCGAGAGGCCCGCGGGGAAGACCACCCGTACGGCCAGCGGCTCCGTGGGCAGGAAGCGGAGCGCCACCGGGATCGTGCGGTACAAGGGGTCGTCGGTGACGACGCGGCCGCGGACTCGCTCTTCGATGGGAGAACTCACGGCCCGGACTCCTCACGTTCGCGGCATTTGTCCCCAATGTCGCATATTTTGGCGCCGGCGAACGTAGGGTTTTTGGTATGTGGACGCTCTTGCCACCTCTTTGCAGGTAGGTCCTATCATCGAGCGTTGCCCAGCCGGGCGACACCGATCAGGAAGCGGAGCCCCCACATGCACGTCCCCGACGGATTCATCGACGCGCCGGTCTCCGTGGCCGCCGGAGCCGTGGCCGCCGGAGCCGTGGCGGTCAGCCTGCGCGGTGCGCGCCGTGAGCTCGACGAGAAGGCGGCCCCGCTCGCCGGGCTGGTGGCGGCCTTCATCTTCGCCGTGCAGATGCTGAACTTCCCGGTCGCCGCCGGTACCAGCGGACACCTGCTGGGCGGCGCCCTGGCCGCGATCCTCGTCGGCCCGTACACCGGCGTGCTCTGCGTCTCCGTGGTCCTGCTGATGCAGGGCGTGCTCTTCGCCGACGGCGGCCTGACCGCCCTCGGCGTCAACGTCACCACCATGGGCGTGGTGACCGTGGTGGTCTCCTACGCCGTGTTCAAGGGCCTGGTCAAGGTCCTCCCGAAGACCCGCCGCTCGGTGACGGCCGCCGCCTTCACCGGCGCACTGCTGTCCGTGCCGGCCGCCGCCGGATTCTTCACCCTCCTCTACTCCATCGGGGGCACCACCGACGTGCCCGTCGGCAAGGTGCTCGCCGCGATGGTCGGCGTGCACGTCCTCATCGGCATCGGCGAGGCCTTCATCACCGCCCTGACCGTGGGCGCCGTGCTGGCCGTCCGACCCGACCTGGTGCACGGCGCCCGGGGCCTGACCGCCCCGCTCAAGCTCCGGGTCGGCGGCGAGTTCGTGGACGCCCCCGCGGCGGCCCCCGCCGTCCCGGCCGTCGCCCGCTCCACCGGGAAGGTGTGGGCCACCGGCCTGGTCGCCGCCCTCGTCCTGGCCGGCTTCGTCTCCTTCTACGCCTCCGCCAGCCCCGACGGCCTGGAGAAGGTCGCCGCCGACAAGGGCATCGACAGCAAGGTCGAGCCGCACGCCGCCAAGGACTCCCCGCTCGCCGACTACGGCGTCAAGGACATCGCGAACGCCCGCCTCTCCGGCGGCCTGGCCGGTGTGATCGGTGTCGGCGCCACCGTCGTCGTCGGCTCCGGTGTGTTCTGGGCCGTGCGTCGCCGTCGCGACGACGGCACCCCCGCCGCCGCCAGCTCCTCCGCGGCCTGACATGGGTGCGGGTCACGCCCACCAGCTGTTCCGGCGCGGAGACTCCCCCGTCCACCGCCTGCCGCCGCACTGCAAGCTCGCCGCCGTCTTCGGTTTCGTCGTGGTGGTCGTCGCCACCCCGCGCGAGGCGGTCTGGGCCTTCGGCCTGTACGCCGTGCTGCTCGCCGGGGTCGCGGCGGCGGCCCGCGTCCCCGCCGGCTTCGTGCTGCGCCGGATGCTGATCGAGGTGCCGTTCGTCCTCTTCGCCGTCCTCATGCCCTTCGTCGCGCAGGGCGAGCGGGTGGAGGTGCTCGGCACGTCCCTGAGCGTCTCCGGCCTGTGGGGCGCCTGGAACGTCCTGGCCAAGGGCACGCTCGGGGTCGCCGCCTCGGTCCTGCTGGCCGCCACCACCGAACTGCGCGAGCTGCTGCTCGGCCTGCAGCGCCTGAAGCTGCCGCCGCTGCTCGTCCAGATCGCCGCCTTCATGATCCGCTACGGCGACGTGATCACCGACGAGCTCCGCCGGATGTCCGTCGCCCGCCGCTCACGAGGCTTCGAGGCGCGCGGCGTACGCCACTGGGGAGTGCTGGCCAAGACGGCCGGCGCCCTGTTCATCCGCTCCTACGAGCGTGGCGAGCGGGTGCACCTGGCCATGGTCAGCCGGGGCTACACCGGGACCATGCCGGTGATCGACGACGTGACCGCCTCGCGCACGCAGTGGGCGTACGCGGCCGCACTGCCCGCCGCGGCCGCCGCCGTGTGCGTGATGGGATGGACCCTGTGACTGCCACCGACGCCCCGACCGGCACCGACGCCCCGGCCGGCACCGCCCCCTCGCTGGAGGTCGCCGGCCTCGCCTTCGCCTACCCCGACGGCCACCAGGCCCTCTTCGGCGTCGACCTCACGGTCGGCCGCGGCGAGCGGGTGGCCCTGCTCGGCCCCAACGGCGCCGGCAAGACCACCCTGGTCCTGCACCTGAACGGCATCCTGGGCGGCGGGGTCGGCACCGTGAAGGTGGCCGGCCTGCCCGTCGAGAAGCGCCACCTCGCCGAGATCCGCCGCCGCGTCGGCATCGTCTTCCAGGACCCCGACGACCAGCTCTTCATGCCCACCGTGCGCGAGGACGTCGCCTTCGGCCCGGCCGCCGCCGGACTGCGCGGCGCCGAGCTGGAGGCCCGCGTGCGCGCCGCGCTGGAGCGCGTCGGCATGGCGGAGTACGCCGACCGGCCCCCGCACCACCTGTCCTTCGGGCAGCGCCGCCGCGTCGCCGTGGCGACCGTGCTGGCCATGGAGCCCGAGATCCTCGTGCTCGACGAGCCCTCCTCCAACCTCGACCCGGCCTCGCGGCGCGAGCTGGCGGACGTCCTGCGCTCCCTCGACGTGACCGTGCTGATGGTCACCCACGACCTGCCGTACGCGCTGGAGCTGTGCCCGCGCTCGGTGGTGCTCAGCGAGGGCGTGATCGCCGCCGACGGCCGCACCCAGGACCTGCTGTGCGACGACGCGATGATGCGCGCGCACCGGCTGGAGCTCCCGTTCGGCTTCGACCCGCGGTCCGTCACCGTCGCCTAGCGTCCGGGGCCGGGTCCCGGTCCCGACCGATCCGACCCGGAGTCTGAGATTCCGATTCCCGGACCCGGAAGCAACGCGGGTCGTTTCACGTTGCACCATGTTGGTCGGCGCCGGTCGGGTCCGGTCGACGCCGGACGGATCGGACGGCACCCTCCCCGGGTGCCGGTGGTAGCACAGCGAGGAGCAGGAACGTGGAGGGCGAGGTCCAGGGCTTCGTGGCGGACGGGTACGAGCCCGTCAGGGACGCCTTCGTACGCAACTTCACCGACCGGGGCGACCGCGGCGCCGCCGTCACCGTCTACCGGGACGGCCGCCCGGTCGTCGACCTCTGGGGCGGCATACGGGACGCGGACGCGCCGGCCGGGGCGTCCGCGCCGTGGGTCGAGGACACCGCGCAGGTCGTCCGCTCCGCCGGCAAGGGCGTGGCCGCCGCCGTCCCCCTGCTCCTGCACGAGCGCGGGCTGCTCGACCTCGACGCGCCCGTGGCCGAGTACTGGCCCGAGTTCAAGGCGGGCGGCAAGGAGCGGGCCCTGGTCCGGCACCTGCTGTCCCACCGGGCCGGCGTCCCGGCGCTGGACCCCGGGCTCACCCCGGAGCAGGCCGTGGACGGCACGTCCGGGCCGTGCGCGGTCGCCGAGCAGACCCCGTTCTGGGAGCCGGGCACCGACCACGGCTACCACGCGCAGACCTTCAGCTGGTTGCTCGGCGAGCTCGTGGAGCGCGTCACCGGCCGCTCGCTGGGCCGCTGGCTGGCCGAGGAGGTGACCGGCCCGCTCGGCCTGGACCTGTGGATCGGGCTGCCGGCCGACCGCGTCCACCGGGTCGGCCGGGTCGCGGCCGTCGAGCCGCCGCCGGTGGCCGCGGGCGGCCTGAAGACCCGGCCCCGGCGCAACGTCACCGCGGCGTACGACGACCCGGCCTCGCTCACCCGCCGGGCCTTCGCCGCGATCGACCCGCTCCCCGACGAGAACGACCCCGGCTACCGGGCCGCCGAGCTGCCCGCATCCAACGGCATCGCCACCGCCCGCGCCCTGGCCCGCTTCTACGCGGCCACCTTCGGCGAGGTGGCGGGCGGCCACCGGCTCTTCGCCCCGGCCACCACCGCCCTGGCCGGGCAGGAGTTCGCTGCGGGCCCCGACCGGGTGCTGGTCGTGAACACCCGCTTCGGGCCGGGCTTCATGCTGCACGGACCCGCCTCGCCGCTGCTCTCCCCGGCCTCGTACGGGCACCCGGGCCGGGGCGGCTCGCTCGGCTTCGCCGACCCGGACGCCGGCATCGGCTTCGGCTACGTCACCAACGCGCTCGCCAAGTCCGTCACCGCCGACCCGCGCGCCCAGGCGCTGATCCGCGCGGTGCAGGCGGCCACCGCCTGAGGGCTGAAGGCCGGCCACCGCCTGAAGGCCGGCCACCGCCTGAGGGTGGCCGCGGCCGGCGGCTCGGCCCGCGGGCGGGGCGGAGCCGTCCCGCCCCGGGGGACGTCATGGCGTCACCCCGCCTTGAGCACCGCCGCCACCAGCGGTCCCGCGGCCTCGCCGCCGTGGCCGCCGCCCGCGACGTAGGCCGCCGCGGCCAGGTCGCCGCCGTATCCGGTGAACCAGCTGTCCGGGTTCACCCGCCCGTCGACCTCCGCCGACCCGGTCTTCGCGCCCTTCGGCCCGGGCACCCCGGCCATCGCACCGGCGGCCGTGCCGCTGACCGCGGTCTGCCGGAGCAGCTGCCGCAGCTGGGCGGCGACCTCCGGCTTCATGGTCCGCTCGGCGGTGGCGACCGGCCGGTGGTCCCAGTCCGCGGGCACCAGCACCGGCTGGCGGAACACCCCGGTCTTGGCGGTGGCGATGACGGAGGCGACCGTCAGCGGGTTCATCCGGACCCGCCCCTGCCCGATGTACTCCGCGGCCGCCTCCGCGCCCGCGACCTCCGGCACGTCGCCGTCGAAGCTGGCCACGCCGGTGTGCCACTCCAGACCCAGTCCGAAGACCTCGCGGGCCTCCCGCGCCAGCGCCGCGTCGTCGTCCACCGCCTTGATCTTCTTGATGAAGGCCGTGTTGCAGGAGCGGGCGAAGGCGGTGCCGAAGCTGGCGCCGGACAGCGAGAAGCCGCCCTGGTTGCGGAAGGACTTCCCGTACCAGGACACCGTCGCCGGGCACTCGGCCGGCCCGTCGGCCGTCACCAGGCCCCGGTCCAGCAGCATCTCGGCCGTCACGATCTTCAGGGTGGAGCCCGACGGGGTGGTGCCGAGCATGGCCGCGTCGAAGCCGTCCGTACGGTGGTTGGCCACCGCCAGCACGTCGCCCGTACTCGGGCGGAGCGCCACCACCGAGGCGTCCTGGTACCGGAGCGCCGCCCGCTCGGCCGCCGCCTGGAGCCCGGCGTCCAGCACCGTCCGGATCGAGCCCGGCCGGCCGGGGTCCACGGTCAGCAGCGTCCGCTTCGGCGCGTCCGCGAGGGCGGGCTCGATCCACAGCTCCGTGCCGCCCTTGCCGCCCGCCCGGGGGGCGTACCGGGCCCGCAGCTCGTCCAGGATCCGGCGCAGCGACGGGTACGCGTCGGCGGTGAGCTCCTTGCCGTTGCGGTCCGTGATCCGCACCGGCGGGGCGTCGGGGGTGCCCGTCCGCAGCTTCTCGTCCCTCCGCAGCTGCGGGTGCAGGACCGCGGGCTGCCAGTCCACCAGGGGCTTCTTCGAGGTGAGGCCGCGCACGACCGTCAGCGAGGAGGCGTACGCCAACGGCTTGCTGTGCCCGTCGTACGAGACCTCCGCGCGGACCGTGAACGGGACCAGGGCGCCCCGGGGCGTGCCCGGGGTGATCACCGCCCGGGTGATGTGCGCCTTCGTGCGGTAGTCGGCGACCGCGTACTGCGTGGCCTCGGGGTCGTTCGACAGGTCCGCGGCGGCGCGGGCGTCGCCCGCGGCCCATGCGGCGAGGAACGCCTTGGCCGTGGTCAGCGTCTCCGCCGCGGTCGGCGGGCCCGATCCGACCTCCGCGGCCGTCGCCGTCGCCGCGCCGCCCTCCCCGGCGTCCCCCACCATCGCGTACATCCCGTACCCGGCCCCGCCCGCCATCGCCAGGAACACCCCGACGGCGATCGCGCCCTTCGTCGCACCCCGCATCCCACGCCCCTCCCCAGAGCACTTTTGAACGCGCTCAAAATAAGCGGGAGGCCCGTCCCGTGTCTTGAGTACCCGTACTCAGACCCCCGGACTCGGCCGAAAACCATCGGTCGGGTGGGGACGGGACGGGCCGCTGGGCGGTGCCGGGGCGCCTATCGGGGCGGCCGCCGGGCCGTCCGGCGCGTGGCGTCGCGCTTCAGGCCTTCGTCTGCCATTTGCACGTGAGGTTCGCGTTGCGCTCGACCGCGTACCGACCTACCTCTGTCGCGCCCTCTACGGGTCCGGTGAGACCGGGGGCGGGCCCCGCATTGAGCTTCGTCAGTGCGCTGTCGGCGGAGGGCGGGAGCAGGAATACGTAGATCCAGAAGCGCTTGCCGTCGTCCCGCTTGTCCGCCCCCACCCCGAAGGTCGCGGTCTGCCAATCGGTCTCCCCCTCGACCTGCGGCGCTCGCTGAAGATTGGAGAGTCCGTTCAGGGCTGGTGCGCCATCGGCGTCGTAGGTGTTGGTCACCCAGAGTCCGTATCCGCTAGGGATCTTCCCGGTGCCCGAGACCGTGATGCAGCTGTCGACCTCGACCGTGACGCCGGGGCTGACGGCTCCCCCTCCGATCTTGGTGACTTTGATCTGTCTGGCTGATGCCTTCGGGTCGTCGACGCTGCTGGCAGGGTTTCGTGAAGCGTTGCCCGATTCCGTGGGCCAGACGCCCGGCCACACCAGGACGGCGGCGGCGGCGAACAGGGCTCCCACGGTCCCCGCCAGCAAAAGTCGTGCACGTGTTGGATGTCTGGTCGGGTCGGCCCACACCCAAGTGAAGAAGACGCTCGCTCCGCCCAGGACCAAAGCGGCCGCCGTTCCGAGCCAAGCGGGGATGTCCCCGTAGATGTTTGCCGCCAAGGTGGCTGCGGCGAAAAGGGCCGCTGCCACCTGAGCGCCAGCGCTGACCCTGTCGGTTGTTGATGTGCTCACAGTCGCGGTTCTAGCGATCGGCGGCCGTGGGCCGCTGGGGAAACATGAACCTGTGGCGCTCGCGTGACGAAAGCGCTACTGATCATCTCGAGTCAAGGCAAAAGTGATATGAGCCTCTCAGGGGTGACCGGTGGGCTCCTGACCAGCGAGTTCGTCGTCGGGCGGGGGCGGCGGGGCCTGCAGGCCGTCTCTCCAGGAGGCCCACAAGGACCAGCGACAACCAAAACGACCCCGGCGCCATGGGCGCCGGGGTCGACCTCTGGGCTGCTAGACCCAGGTGTCCAGCCACATGCGGGCGCGCCAGTCGTCCATCGGCATGGTCTGGCCGGTGTAGACGGGCCAAAAGTAGATGAAGTTCCAGACGATGAGCAGGACCAGGACGCCGGCGCCCACCGCGCCGAGCGTGCGGCGGCGCTCGGACGAGCCGGGCGGGCCGAGGAGGGCGCCGACCATCATCGCCACCGCCAGGCACAGGTACGGGACGAACACCACCGCGTAGAAGTAGAAGATGGTGCGCTCCTGGTAGTTGAACCAGGGCAGGTACCCGGCGGCCACGCCGCAGGCGATCGCGCCCGCCCGCCAGTCGCGCCGGAAGAACCACCGCCAGAGCACGTACAGGAGCGCGAAGCAGGCCGCCCACCACAGCAGCGGCGTGCCCAGGGCCAGCACCTCGCGGGCGCACTTGCCGGTCTCGGTGATCGGGCAGCCGTCGGTACCGGGCGCCGGGGACTCGTAGAAGTACGACACCGGGCGGCCCAGGACCAGCCAGCTCCAGGGGTTCGACTCGTAGGTGTGACCCGTGGTCAGGCCCACGTGGAACTTGTAGACCTCGGTCTCGTAGTGCCACAGGCTCGTCAGCCAGTCGGGCAGCCACGCCACCCCGCCCTGCTCGGCCGACCAGTCGCGGAAGTAGCCGCCCTTGCCGTTGTCCGGGCTGAGGATCCAGCCGGTCCAGGAGGCGAGGTACACGCCGATCGCCACCGGCACGGTGGACGCGAACGCCGGCAGCGCGTCCCGCTTCAGCATCGCCAGGTACGGCGCCCCGGCACCCGCCACGCGGCGCGCGGCCGCGTCCCACAGGACCGCCAGCACCCCGAAGAACGCCAGCACCACCAGGCCGTTCCACTTCGTGCCGAACGCCAGGCCCAGGCACACGCCGGCCAGCAGCCGCCACGGCCGCCACCCCAGGCGCAGGGTCTCCGCGACCTGCGCGTCCGGCCGCACCCGGCCGTCCGCGTCCACCGGCAGCGCCGCCGCGAGCCGCCGGCGGGCCCAGTCACGGTCGATGAGCAGCGACCCGAACGCCGCCAGCACGAAGAACATCAGGACCAGGTCCAGCAGCGCGGTCCGGCTCATCACCAGGTGCAGGCCGTCCACCGCCAGCAGCAGGCCCGCCAGGCAGCCCAGGAAGGTGGACCGGAACAGCCGCCGCCCGATCCGACACAGCATCAGCACGGACAGCGTGCCGAGCAGCGCGGTCATGAACCGCCAGCCGAAGGGGTCGAGGCCGAACAGCCACTCGCCCGCACCGATCACCCACTTGCCCACCGGCGGGTGCACGACGTACCCGGGGTCCAGCGGCAGGGCCACCCCCGACGGGTCGGCGATGATCGCCTTGTCGACGTCCTTGGGCCAGTTCAGCTCGTAGCCCTTGTGGATGACGGCCCAGGAGTCCTTGGCGTAGTACGTCTCGTCGAATATCACCGCCTTCGGGCTGCCCAGGCGCCAGAACCGCAGGGCCCCGGCGACCAGCGCCACCAGCAGCGGACCCACCCAGGCCAGCAGGCGCGCGGTCCGTTCCCCGGCGCCGGCGGACATTCCGAACACCGCCCACAGCCGCGGCGAGGGCTGCGCGTACGGGGGGACCAGTCGTGTCCGGACGTCGGCGGCCGGGGCGGCCGGCACGTACCCGAACCGGCGCAGCCGGCGCGGCCAGGCAGGCGTCTCGTCGCCGGCGGGGGCGGACAGGGCCCCCGCGGGGCTGGGCTGAGGCGTCGCGGTACTGGTCACCGGGTCATCGTAGGGAACACATCTGTGTGAGACCGCTGTTCCGGGCTGCGAGGATGGACGGGTGACAGATCAGCAGCCGCACACCAGCAGCCACCAGCCGAGCTCCGCCGGAGTGCTCGTCCTCGCCGGAACCCCCATCGGGGACATCGCGGACGCCCCGCCGCGGCTGGCCGCCGAGCTGCAGGGCGCCGACGTGGTGGCCGCGGAGGACACCCGGCGGCTGCGCGGTCTGACCCGGGCCCTGGGCATCCACACCTCCGGGCGGGTCGTGTCGTACTTCGAGGGCAACGAGTCCGCCCGCACCCCCGAGCTGGTCGAGGCGCTGGAGGGCGGCGCGCGCGTGCTGCTGGTCACCGACGCCGGCATGCCCTCGGTCTCCGACCCCGGCTACCGGCTCGTCGCGGCGGCCGTCGAGAAGGACATCAAGGTCACGGCCGTGCCCGGCCCGTCCGCCGTGCTGACCGCGCTCGCGCTGTCCGGACTGCCCGTGGACCGGTTCTGCTTCGAGGGCTTCCTGCCCCGCAAGGCCGGCGAGCGGCTCGGCCGGCTGCGCGAGGTGGCCGAAGAGCGCCGCACGCTGGTCTACTTCGAGG
This sequence comes from Streptomyces sp. NPDC093225, assembly GCF_044753805.1. Classification (NCBI taxonomy): domain Bacteria; kingdom Bacillati; phylum Actinomycetota; class Actinomycetes; order Kitasatosporales; family Streptomycetaceae; genus Streptomyces; species Streptomyces sp. NPDC093225. The sequence goes on along the minus strand of NZ_JBIVNX010000006.1, from coordinate 117,659 downwards.
CCCCGCACCGGCTCGACGACACCCTCGCCGCGATGGCCGAGGTGTTCGGCGCCGACCGGCGCGCCGCGGTCTGCCGTGAGCTGACCAAGACCTACGAGGAGGTCAAGCGCGGCCCGCTCGGCGAGCTCGCGCAGTGGGCCGCCGAGGGCGTACGGGGCGAGATCACCGTGGTCGTCGAGGGTGCGCCGGAGACCGGGCCGGCCGAACTGGACGCCGCGGAACTGGTGCGGCGGGTCCGGATCCGCGAGGAGGCCGGGGAGCGCCGCAAGGAGGCCATCGCGGCCGTGGCTGCGGAGGCAGGTCTACCCAAGCGCGAGGTCTTCGACGCGGTGGTGGCGGCAAAGAATGCGGCTGAAAAGAGCCCCCAGGACGGTAAAGGGCTAACCTGAAAAGCAAAGATCAGACCGCGCACCGGGCACTTTGGGCATGAACGGCCCAAAGTCCGTCCATGAGTCGACAGGGCCTGATGCGCTCCAGCCGGAACAGGCGTCCACTGGCCAGTGACACCAGCGGACCAGAGGAGCTGGCATGAGTGAGATCGCAGACACCCCCGTCCCCGCTTCGGCCCCCACCCGCCCGGTCACCGGCGCCGGCATACAGATCGTCCGCGAGGCGTACTCCTTCGCCTGCATGCGCTGCGGATACGGCTGGGAGCAGTCGTTCGACATCGAGCACCACGTGGACGGGAAGGGCCAGCCGTTCCTCATCTACACGATCGACGGCGAGCGGGTGCCCTCGCCGCTGTCCAACCCCACCTGCCTGAACTGCGGCGGGCACGTGGTGCGCATCATGCGCGAGGGCCAGGTCTCCTCGGTCCTGGGCACCCTGGACCGGATCTACCACGACCGCAAGATCGCCCCCGGGATCGCCGGCCCGGTGCCCGCGACGCACGAGCGGCGCGCGGAGCACCACCACGAGAAGCGCCGGTCGAACCGGCCCGCGGAGCTGCACGAGGCCCCCGGCCCGGTGCCGGTGACGAGCGAGGACCGCGGGGAGCGGCGCGGTCTGCTGGCCCGGCTGAAGGGGCTCTTCCGCTCCTCGTGAGCGGCCGGGTGCGCCCCGGCGCACGTCGACGCGGCCTCCCGGGGGCCGCGTCCGTCGTTGCGGGCACGGGTCGCGTCCGCCGTTCCTCATAAGATCGGCCGTATGAGCGCAGACCCGAAGGACGCCCCGCCGCCGCTGCCCGAACCGCTGCGCGTGCCGGTGGCCGACTCGCACACCCACCTGGACATGCAGTCCGGCACCGTCGAGGAGGGCCTGCGCAAGGCCGCCGCCGTCGGGGTGACCACGGTCGTCCAGGTGGGCTGCGACGTGAAGGGCTCGCGCTGGGCCGCCGAGACGGCCGCCGCCCACGCGAACGTCCACGCGGCGGTCGCCCTGCACCCGAACGAGGCGCCCCGCATCGTCCACGGCGACCCGGACGGCTGGTCCCGCCAGGGCGCCCGCCCGGCCGGCGGCGACGCGGCCCTCGACGAGGCGCTGGCCGAGATCGAGCGGCTCGCGGCGCTCCCGCACGTCAAGGCCGTCGGGGAGACCGGTCTCGACTACTTCCGCACCGGGCCCGAGGGCATGGCCGCCCAGGAGCGGTCCTTCCGCGCCCACATCGAGATCGCCAAGCGGCAGGGCAAGGCACTCGTCATCCACGACCGGGAGGCGCACGCCGACGTGCTGCGCGTCCTGCGCGAGGAGGGCGCCCCCGAGCGGACCGTGTTCCACTGCTACTCCGGCGACGCCGACATGGCCAAGGAGTGCGCGGAGGCCGGGTACTTCATGTCCTTCGCCGGCAACGTCACCTTCAAGAACGCCCAGCACCTGCGCGACGCGCTGGCGGTGGCGCCGCTGGAACTCGTCCTGGTCGAGACGGACGCCCCGTTCCTGACCCCGGCGCCGTACCGCGGACGGCCCAACGCGCCCTATCTCATTCCGGTCACGGTGCGCGCGATGGCCGCCGTGCGCGGGATCGGCGAGGACGCGATGGCCGAGGCACTGGGCGCCAACACCGCGCGGGCGTTCGACTACTGAGCGGACGTTCGGCACTCTCCGTGGTCGCGCCGCTTTGGTGAGTGACCGCCGCTCCGCTAGTGTCCCGTGCCCGTCCCCGCCGCCGGGCGGGGGGCCAGGACCGGTGGGAGCGCGTCGTGACCGATGGGCAGGGCAGTCATCGAGCCCCTTCCGGGCCCCCGCGGCACTCCGCGCCGTTCGAGGGCCCGGACGGGCTGAGCCCCGAGTGGTTCGCCGCGGCCGAGACCCTCGCGGCCGTGCCGTACGACGGCCGCGGCGGCCCCGGCGTGCCGTACGAGGACCCGTACGCCCCCGCCTACGAGGTGCTGGCACCGGGCACGGGACGCCGCCGCCGCGCCGAAACGGGCGGGCCCGGCAGGCCGGCCGACCCGGTCGTGCCGGTCGTGCCGGGGCCGGCCACCGCGGCGGTCGTGCCGGGGCCGGCCTCCACCGCGCCGGACGCGGGCCGGTACGCGGACGCGCCGGGCGCCCGCGGGGGCGGATACGCGCCGCCGCCGTACGAGGTCGGGTACGACCCCGCCTTCGCGGACGCCCACGACGCCCGCAGCACCGCGTCCGCCGGCGAGGACGCGTACGACCATGCGCTCGCCCCCGGAACCGGACGACGTCGCGCGGCACCGGCCCCGCCGGCCCCGGACGACGGGCCGGACCCCGGCACCGCTCCCGCCGCCGGGCCCCCGCCGGGGTCCGGCACCCGGCGCGGCAGACGGCGCGCCGCAGCGGCCGGCGAGGGCCCGGCGGCCGTGCCGGCGCCCCGCTCCGGAGCCGACCGGCGGGCCGCCCGCCGCCGCCGCGCCGCCGCGGGCGGCCCCGCGGGTGATCCGGCCGCCGGTGCCGGCGTCCCGGCCGACGGCGCGGGCGCCCGCCGGGCGGCCCGGGCCGCCGCCCCCCGCGGCGAGACGTGGCGGCGGCTGGTCCCGCAGGCCCTCGTCGTCGCTGTCCTCGCCGGCGGCACCTCCGCCTTCGTCGCCAGTGACAAGGCGATCCGCCTCACCGTCGACGGCACCCCCCGCACCCTGCACACCTTCGCCGACGACGTCGGCGAGCTCCTCGCCCAGCAGGGCGTCGGAGTCGGCGACCACGACCTCGTCGCCCCCGCCCCCGGTGACGACCTCGCCGACGGCGACGAGGTCGTCGTCCGCTACGGCCGGCCCGTGCTCCTCACCCTCGACGGCACCCGGCGCCGGGTGTGGACCACCGCCCGCACCGTCGAGGCCGCCCTGCGCCAGCTCGGCATCCGCGCCGAGGGGGCGTACCTGTCCGCCGCCCGGACCGCCCCCATCACCCGCGACGGCATGACCCTGAGCGTGCGCACCGAGCGGACCGTCACCTTCCTCGCCGACGGGCGCGAGCGGACCGTCCGCACCAACGCCGCCACCGTCCGCGAGGCCCTCGAACAGGCCGGCATCACCCTCCAGGGCCAGGACACCACCTCCGTGCCGCCCGCCTCCTTCCCCCGCGACGGCCAGACCGTCACCGTGCTGCGCATCACCGGCACCCGGGAGGTCCGCGAGGAGCTCGTCCCCTACGCGACGGAGCGGGTGGAGGACGACGTGCTGTTCGCCGGCACCGAGGTCGTCGACCGGGCCGGACGGCCCGGCGCCCGCCGGGTCACGTACACCCTGCGCACCGTCAACGGCGTCCGGCAAAAGCCGCGCCGGGTCGCCGAGGAGGTGATCCGCGAGCCGGTCACCCAGAAGATCCGCGTCGGCACCCGCCCGCTGCCCACCTCCGTCGCCGGGGCCGACGGACTCGACTGGGGCGCCCTGGCCCACTGCGAGTCCGGGGGCCGGCCCGGCGCGGTCGACGGCTCCGGCACGTACGGCGGGCTCTACCAGTTCGACGTGCAGACCTGGCAGGCCCTCGGCGGCAGCGGGCGCCCGCAGGACGCGCCCGCCGGCGAGCAGACCTTCCGGGCCAAGAAGCTCTACGTGCAGCGGGGGGCGAGTCCGTGGCCGCACTGCGGCCGTAGGCTTACCCGGTGAGCACCGCAGAGCACCAGCCCGACACGCACGACGCCACGAGCGGCGAGGTCACCACGGAGGACGTCACGACGGACGACGTCACCACGGACGACGTCACGACCGGCGAGGCCACGGCCGACCAGGCCGCGAGCAGCGCCCCCGCGGGCGACGCCGCCGGCGACGCCCTCCTCGGCCCCGCCGACATCCGCGAACTGGCCGCGGCGCTCGGCGTCCGTCCGACGAAGCAGAAGGGCCAGAACTTCGTCATCGACGCCAACACCGTGCGCCGCATCGTGCGCACCGCCGACGTGCGCCCCGAGGACACGGTCGTCGAGGTCGGCCCCGGCCTGGGCTCGCTGACGCTCGCGCTGCTGGAGGCGGCCGACCGGGTCACCGCCGTCGAGATCGACGACCTGCTGGCCGCCGCGCTGCCCGCCACCATCGCGGCCCGCATGCCCGCCCGGGCCGAGCGGTTCGCCCTCGTCCACTCCGACGCCATGCACGTCCAGGAGCTGCCCGGCCCGCCGCCCACCGCGCTGGTCGCGAACCTCCCGTACAACGTCGCCGTACCGGTGCTGCTGCACATGCTCGACCGCTTCCCGAGCATCGAGCGCACCCTCGTCATGGTGCAGGCCGAGGTCGCCGACCGGCTCGCCGCCCGCCCCGGCAACAAGGTCTACGGCGTGCCCTCGGTCAAGGCCAACTGGTACTGCGAGGTCAAGCGCGCCGGGGCCATCGGCCGCAACGTGTTCTGGCCCGCGCCCAACGTCGACTCCGGCCTGGTCTCGCTGGTGCGCCGCGCCGAGCCCGTCAAGACCACCGCCACCAAGGGCGAGGTCTTCGCCGTCGTCGACGCGGCCTTCGCGCAGCGCCGCAAGACCCTGCGCGCCGCCCTGGCCGGCTGGGCCGGCTCCGCCGCCGGCGCCGAGGCCGCCCTCGTGGCCGCCGGGATCTCCCCGCAAGCCCGCGGCGAGTCCCTGACCGTCGAGGAGTTCGCCCGCATCGCCGAGCACCGCCCCGTGCCGGAGGGCGCCCTGTGAGCGCCACCGGTTCCGCCGGCGTGACCGTACGGGTCCCCGCCAAGGTCAACGTCCAGCTCGCGGTCGGCGCCGCCCGCGCCGACGGCTTCCACGACCTGGCCAACGTCTTCCTCGCCGTCTCCCTCTACGACCGGGTCACCGCCACCCCCGCCGCGGAGCTGCGCGTCACCTGCGCCGGCCCCGACGCCGACCAGGTGCCGCTGGACCGGACGAACCTGGCCGCCCGCGCCGCCGAACTCCTCGGCGCCCGGCACGGCATCGAGCCCCGCGTCCACCTGCACATCGACAAGGCCATCCCGGTCGCCGGCGGCATGGCCGGCGGCAGCGCCGACGGCGCCGCCGCCCTGCTGGCCTGCGACGCCCTGTGGGGCACCGGCGCGTCCCGCGAGGAGCTCCTCGACATCTGCGCCGAGCTCGGCAGCGACGTGCCCTTCAGCCTCGTCGGCGGCGCCGCGCTCGGCACCGGCCGCGGGGAGCTGCTGACCCCGCTGGAGACCGGCGGCACCTTCCACTGGGTCTTCGCGATGGCCCACGGCGGACTGTCCACCCCGGCCGTCTTCCGCGAGTTCGACCGGCTCGCCGAGGGCCGCGACATCCCCGTGCCCGCCGCCTCCCAGGACCTGCTCGACGCCCTGGCCAAGGGCGACACCGAGGGCCTGGCGGCCGCGCTCGTCAACGACCTCCAGCCCGCTGCCCTCTCGCTGCGGCCCGAGCTCGCCGACACCCTCGCCGCGGGCCGGGCGGCCGGCGCACTGGCCGCCCTGGTCTCCGGCTCCGGCCCGACCACCGCCTTCCTGGTCCCCGACGCCGATTCCGCCGCCCGGGTCGCCGCCGCCCTCGCCGCCGCCCCCACCGTCCGCACCACCCGCACCGCGACCTCCCCGGCCCCCGGCGCCACCGCCGTCGCCTGACCCCGTCCCTGCCCGGCGCGGCCGCCCCCGGCGGCGCCTGCAGGGCTAGGCTGGCGACACCCAACGCGCATACGGGAGGCGCTCCGATGACCGAGCACGCAGCGTCCGGCGGCCCGCTGATTCCGATGCCGGCGCTGACACCGGCGGCCTTGCGGGCAGCCGTGGCCCAGATCGCCCCTGCCCACCTGCCCGCCTTCGTGGAACACCTGGACCGGGCGGCAGAGCAGAGCACGATCGCTCCCTTGCGGGCGTTCCTGCAGTGGTGGGGCGAGTTCGTGGCGGTCCAGCGCCATCCCGCCCGCGCATCCCGCCTGCACGAGTTGGAGGCCGCCGCAGCCCAGGCCGCCGACCGCGACACGCTGGACGCCGCGGTGGCGGAGATCCAGGAGATCCTGGCCGCGGCTCGTCGGGAGGCCGCTGCGTGAGCGACGCCTGGGGATGGCACTACAACCCCGATGCCGTGCACGTCGTGGGGGGTGTGCCGGCGGAAGTCGCCGCCGAGGTGGAACGCCTCGCCGAGCAGCCGGCCGTTCCGGGCAGGGATGCCGCCGACGTGGGGCGAGGTCCTGTGGGAGGCGGCGGCCTGCGCACCCTCGACCTCTTCGGAGGCCGCGGCTTCATGATGTTCCCGGCGCCGGAGCGGCTCCGGGAGATCTCCGTGGTCCGTGTGGTCTGGCTGGGCTGACACGCCCGCCCGGTCCGGTCACGGCGCCATCGGCGGCGCCGGGGCGCGCGTGCGGGTACTCAGGGCGAACTGAGTACGCGGGCCCTGCCGGGGGACCGGCGGCGCCCGCGACGGTGGGGGCATGCGACACACCGCCGCCGAACTCGCCGCCGCCACACCGGGGAACCGCGACCGCTACGTCGACCTGCTCCGGGTCGCCTCGCTCGGCACGGTCGTGCTCGGGCACTGGCTCATGGCCGCCGTCACCCCCGACGGGGTCGGCAACCTGCTCGCCGTCGTGCCCGGCCTGCAGCTGCTCACCTGGGCGCTCCAGGTCATGCCCGTGTTCTTCTTCGTCGGCGGGTTCTCCCACGCCCTGTCCTACCGCTCGCTGACCCGGCGACAGCCGCACGCGCCGGTCTACGCCGCCTTCCTGCGCGCCCGGCTCCGCCGGCTGCTGCGCCCCACGCTGGCGTTCGTCGTGGTGTGGGCCGCGGCGGCCCTCCTCGTCCAACTGGCCGGGGGCGGCGGCGGACTCACCGGCGCCGCACTGCGCCTGGTGACCCAGCCGCTGTGGTTCATCGGGATCTACCTCGTGATGGTCGCCCTCACCCCACCGCTGCTCCGCATGCACGAACGGCACGGCTGGGCGGCCTTCTGGTCCCTCGTGGCCGCGGCCGGCGCGGTGGACGTGCTGCGGTTCGCCGTCGGCGTGCCGTACGTCGAGTTCCTGAACTTCGCGCTCGTCTGGCTCGCGATACACCAGCTGGGCTTCCTGCGGGCCGACCGCCCGGAGCCCGGCGGCTGGGGCAGGGTGCCCGCGACCCTGGCCCTGGGCGGCCTGGCCGCGGCCGCGGTGCTGGTCGCCGCGGGCCCGTACCCGCTCTCCATGGTCGGCATGCCCGGCGAGAAGATCTCGAACATGGCCCCGCCGACCTTCGCGCTCCTGTGCCACGGGCTCTGGCTCGTCGGCGCGGTCGAGCTGCTGCGCGGCCCCGTCACCCGCCGGCTGGCCGCCCCGCGGCTGTGGCGCACCGTCGTCGCCGCCAACGGCGTCGCCATGACGGCCTTCCTGTGGCACCTCACCGCCATGCTCGGCGTCTACGGGGCCCAGCTCGCGCTCGGCCTGCGGCTGCCCCGCCCCGCGACGGCCGCCTGGTGGGCCCAGGCGCCGGCCCGCCTGATCGCCGCCGCCCTCGTCACGACGCTCCTCGTCGCGGCGTTCCGCGTCTTCGAGCGGCCCGCCCCCGCGGCCCCCACCCCCTCGTCCGGCCCGGTCGCCGCCGCCGGCATCACCCTGTGCCTCCTGGGAGTCCTCGGGCTCTCGCTCACCGGACTGGGCGGTCTGCTGCAGGGACACAGCGCCGTCCTCGTCGCCGTACCGGTCACCGCGCCCGTCGCCATCGGGATGGTGCTCCTCGGCTGGCTGATGGTGGAGCGGACCGGGGGAGTGCGGAGCGTTAGGCTGAGGGGCTGATCGATCCCCCTTACCTGGAGCGCGTGGATGGCCGTCAATCTGGTCAATGTCGAGGCAGTCAGCAAGGTGTACGGCACCCGTACCCTGCTCGACGGCATCTCCCTCGGCGTGTCCGAGGGGGACCGGATCGGAGTCGTGGGCCGCAACGGCGACGGCAAGACCACCCTCATCCGCATGCTGGCGCGCCTCGAGGAGCCCGACACCGGGCGCGTCACCCACAACGGCGGACTGCGGTCGGGCGTGCTGACCCAGCACGACTCGCTCGACTCCAGCGCGACCATCCGCCACGAGATCATCGGCGACATGGCCGACCACGAGTGGGCCGGCAACGCCAAGGTCCGCGACGTGCTCACCGGCCTGTTCGGCGGCCTCGACCTGCCCGGCTTCGGCCAGGGCCTCGACACCGTCATCGGCCCGCTCTCCGGTGGCGAGCGCCGCCGCATCGCGCTGGCCAAGCTCCTCATCGCCGAGCAGGACCTGCTCGTCCTCGACGAGCCCACCAACCACCTCGACGTCGAGGGCATCTCCTGGCTGGCCGGCCACCTGCAGGTCCGCCGCAGCGCCCTCGTGTGCGTCACCCACGACCGCTGGTTCCTCGACCAGGTCTGCACCCGCATGTGGGACGTTCAGCGCGGCGCGGTCTACGAGTACGAGGGCGGCTACAGCGACTACGTGTTCGCCCGCGCCGAGCGCGAGCGCATCGCCGCCACCGAGGAGACCAAGCGGCAGAACCTCGTCCGCAAGGAGCTCGCCTGGCTGCGCCGCGGCGCCCCCGCCCGCACCAGCAAGCCCCGCTTCCGCATCGAGGCCGCCAACGCCCTCATCGCGGACGTGCCCGAGCCCCGCGACCGCAGCGAGCTGATGCGCTTCGCCGGCGCCCGGCTCGGCAAGACCGTCTTCGAGCTGGAGAACGTCACCGTCGAAGCGGGCCCCAAGACCCTCCTCAAGCACCTCACCTGGCAGCTCGGCCCCGGCGACCGCATCGGCCTGGTCGGCGTCAACGGCGCCGGCAAGACCTCGCTCCTGCGCGCCCTGGCCACCGCCGCCCGCACCGAGGGCGAGACCCAGCCGGCCGCCGGCAAGGTCACCGTCGGCAAGACCGTGCGCCTGGCGTACCTCTCCCAGGAGGTCGGCGAGCTCGACCCGTCCCTGCGGGTGCTGGAGGCCGTCCAGCGCGTCCGCGACCGGGTCGACCTCGGCAAGGGCCGTGAGATGACCGCCGGTCAGCTGTGCGAGCAGTTCGGCTTCACCAAGGAGAAGCAGTGGACGCCGGTCGGCGACCTCTCCGGCGGTGAGCGCCGCCGCCTGCAGCTGCTGCGCCTGCTCATGGACGAGCCCAACGTCCTCTTCCTCGACGAGCCCACCAACGACCTCGACATCGAGACCCTCACCCAGCTGGAGGACCTCCTCGACGGCTGGCCCGGCTCGATGATCGTCATCAGCCACGACCGGTACTTCATCGAGCGCACCACCGACACCGTGATGGCGCTGCTCGGCGACGCCAGCCTGCGGATGCTGCCGCGCGGCCTCGACGAGTACCTGGAGCGCCGGGCCCGCATGATCGAGGCGGCCGCCCCCGCGCCGGCCCCCGCCGCGCCCGCGAAGGAGAAGACGGCCGGCGACCAGCGCGCCCAGAAGAAGGAACTCCAGAAGATCGAGCGGCAGCTCAACAAGATCTCGGACCGCGAGACCAACCTGCACGCCCAGATCGCCGACAACGCCACCGACTTCGAGAAGGTCGCCAAGCTCGATGCCGAGCTGCGCGAACTGATCGGCGAGCGGGACGAGTTGGAGATGCGCTGGCTGGAGCTGGCCGAGGACGTCTAGTCCCGGTACGGGCGTTGGCGCCGGCCCGGACGGCCGCCCGCCCCGATAACGGCCGAGTCACGGCCCGGTCCGCCCTTGGGAACAGGGGTGCGAACGGGCCGTTCGTCGTCGGTGCCGGGTGGTAGAAAGAGTGGCCTCCCCCCACCCGCCCGCCCGACGCCAGAGGTACGCGCTGATGACCACGCCGCCCCATCAAACCCCCGGCGGCTTCGGTGCCCCGCAGCAGCCGAACCAGCCGCCCCAGCAGCCGAACCAGGCGCCTGCGCAGCCGAACCAGCCGCCCCAGCAGCCCGGTTACGGCTACCCGCAGCCGGGCCAGCCCGCCCAGCCCGCCCAGCCCGGCCCGTACGGCCAGCCCGGCCCGTACGCCCAGCCGCAGCCCGGCGCGTACGGCGCCCCGCAGGGCCCCAACCCGTACGCCCAGCCCCAGCCCGGCCCGTACGGCGCCCAGCCCCAGCCGAACCCGTACGCCCAGCAGCCCGCCGGCCCCTACGGCCAGCCCCCGCAGCCCGGCCCCTACGGGGCCCCGCCGGTGCCCCCGGCCGGCGGCGGCACGCCGCGCAAGAAGCTGACGGCCATCATCGCCGCCTCCGTCGTCGGCGTGCTCGTCATCAGCGCCGGCGCGTACTTCGCCTTCGGCCGCAACGGCGACGACCCCAAGAAGCCGGTCGCGCAGAACAGCTCCGACGCCAAGCCCTCCGCCTCCCCGTCCGTCGAAGAGGGTGACGGCAGCGGTGACGGCGGCGAGAACAGCAAGGACCTCAACGCGGGCCGCAAGCCCGGCGAGGACAAGGTCCTGTGGCTGAAGATGAACGAGCAGGACGTGCCCGGCGACGGCGCCGACGCCAGCGGCATGTGGGTGGCCGGCGACACCGTCGCCAAGGTCGCCTACAAGACCGTCAGCGGCTACTCCGTCAAGGACGGCCGCCGCACCTGGTCCGTGGTCCTCGACGGCGAGATCTGCGGCGTCCCCCGCCAGACCACCGCCGACCACAAGGTGGTCGTGGCCTTCAAGAAGGCCAAGAACTGCAACCAGCTGCGCCTGATCGACCTGGCGGCCGGCACCGCGGGCTGGACCAAGGAGGTCCCGCGGGAGGGCCTGTTCGACATCATGACGAGGCCCGGCCTGGCCATCCACGGGGACATCGTCACCGTCGCCCGCAGCGGCCCCTCCAGCGCCTTCAAGATCAGTGACGGCAGCAAGGTGTGGGCCCGCGCCGAGGGCAACTGCCTGCCCGACGCCTACGCCGGCGGCAGCAAGCTCATCGGCTCCGCCACCTGCACCCCCGCGAACGGCACCTACGAGGACCGCCAGGAGCAGCTGGAGGGCACCGACCCCGCCACCGGCAAGCCCACCTGGACGTACAAGCTCCCCAAGGGCTGGCGGATCAACAAGATCTACTCGGTCGACCCGGTCGTCGCCGACCTCGACAACTCCAAGGCCAAGAAGCGCGCCGTCGTCATCCTCCGGGCCAACGGCACGCTGCGCTCCCAGCTGTCCTCCAAGGACGACTTCCAGGCCTCCTGCGGCTGGTCGGTCCTCAACCGCGACCCGCAGAACTGCATCGGCGCCGTGGTCGACGGCGACACCTTCTACTTCCCGACCACCGGGAGCGGGAGCGGCGGCAACGACAACGCCGTCGTCGCGTTCAACCTCGACACCGGCAAGGAGAAGTGGCGCGCCAAGGCCTCCGAGGGCCGCCGGCTCGTGCCGCTGAAGGCCGAGGGCGGCAAGGTCTACGCCTACAGCAAGCCCACGTTCGACAAGGGCGGCGAGGTCGTCGCGATCACCCCGGGCGGCGGCAAGCCCCGCGCGGTGCTGCGCAATCCGACCCCGGCCAAGGACGTCGAGGACTCCTTCTACGACCCCGAGATCCAGTACGTGGACGGCCGCCTGTTCATCTCCGTGACGCGTCTGCTCGGCAAGGACGACGCGCAGGAGAAGCTGATGATCGTCTTCGGCAAGTGACCCGCTCAGAGCCGTACGCGAGCCCCGCCGACGCCGCCCACCGAGAGGTAACCACGCCATGAGTACGCCGCCCCAGCCGCCCGCCGACGGGTTCGGCGCGCCCCAGGAGCCGCCGGCCGGCGGCTTCGGCGCCCCCGTCCCGCCGCCGGGCCACCAGCCGGGCGGGCAGCCCGAGGCGCAGCCCGGCTACGGCTACCCCCAGCAGCAGCCCGGCCAGCCCACCCAGCCGGCCCAGCCGAACCCGTACGGTCAGCCGAATCCGTACGGCCAGCCCACGCCCGCGTACGGCCAGCCGCAGCCGAACCCCTACGGCCAGCCCACGCCCGCGTACGGGCAGCCCCAGCAGCCGAACCCGTACGGCCAGCAGCCCGTCACCCAGCCGATGCACACCGCCGGCGCTCCGGCCCCCGGCCGTCCCCCCAAGGCCCCCGGCGACGGCGCCAAGGCCCGCGTCGCGATCGTCGTCGCGGCCGTCGTGGCGGTCGCGGCCATCGTCGGCGGCGGCCTCTGGCTCGTGCAGGACAAGGAGGGCGGCCCCGAGGGCGGCGACTCCGACCGCAAGAACTCCGCCGCCCCCAAGCCGGGGGGCGGGGACGCGGACGCCCCGGCCGGCCCGGCCCTGGAGAAGGCACCCTCGAACCCGGCGGCGCGCATCGCCTTCTCGGTCCCGCAGCCCAAGGTCGACGACGTGGTGAAGGTCGAGGGCTCGTGGCTCACCGACTCCACCTACGCCAAGAGCGGGATCCGCAAGATCGTCGGGTACGACCCGGTCAAGGGCACCGAGAAGTGGACGATCCCCCTCCCGGGGCAGGTCTGCGCCGCGTCGAAGCACGTGGTCGACGGCAAGGCCGCGATCGCCTTCGAGCCCGCGCCGCGGAAGGACAAGAACTCCTACCAGGACTGCTCTGAGATCGGTGCGATCGACCTCGTCAGCGGCAAGCTCCTGTGGAGCCACTCCGCGCACGCCGGTACCAGCGACAAGAAGGCGCGGTTCAACGAGGTCACCGTCGGTGGCTCCACCGTGGCCGCGGGTGGCACCGACGGCGGCGCCGCCTGGTCCCTCGCGGCGGGCAAGCAGCTCTGGCTGCCGAAGTCCGACGCCGACGCGTGCTACGACCTCGGCTACGGGGGCGGTTCCACGCTCGCCGCGGTCCGCAAGTGCGGGCAGCCGGGCGCCCAGTACATCCGGATCCAGCTGCTGAACCCGGAGTCGGGAGCGCCGCTCTCGACGTACCGGATGGCGCCGGGCATCGAGTACGCCACCATCCTCTCGACCCGGCCGCTGCTCGTCGGCGTCGACAGCGGCGACCAGAGCAAGTCCAACGGCATCAACGACATCTTCTCGATCGACGGCAAGTCCGGGCAGCTCCGGGCGCGCATCCCGCTGAACCCCGACTCCTACGAGATCAACTGCGACGAGACGGAGGTGGAGTCGTGCTCGAAGTTCGCGGTCGGCAACGGCCGCCTCTACGTCGCCACCAAGGAGCACGACGGCAAGGAGAAGTACCACACCACGAACGAGATCGTCTCGTTCGACCTCGGCACCGGCAAGGCCACGACCGACCGGTCCGACGCCGGTGAGGGCTACGTCATCACTCCGCTGCGCATGGACGGCCCGAACGTCCTGGCCTTCAAGGAGGCCTCGTTCGGAAAGGCGAGTCAGATCGTCAGCATCGCCGGCCCGGAGTTCAAGCAGACGGTGCTGCTGGCGAACCCCGTCGAGAAGGGCATCACCGGGGTCGAGTCCTCGTTCTCGCTCGACTACGCCGAGATGCGCTACTCGGCGGGCCGCCTGTACCTCTCCCAGATCCTGATCAGCAAGCCGTACTCCGCCAACGAGGACAAGTACCTCGCGGCGGCCTTCGTCGTGGGCTGACGCGCATCGCCGCGCCCGCGCGGGGGTGCCCCTCCATGGGGGCACCCCCGTCGTGCTCAGCCGGACACCCCGGAGTCGTCGGCGGGGTTCTCCATGATCTTGGAGCGCAGGCAGCTCGACGCGACGCCGTTCTTGAACTTGCACATTTCGAAGAAGGCGTAGTACGGATACCGTCCGCCGTCCGCGTAGGTCGTCCACTGGCCGGACGCCGACCCGGGCTCCACGAACCGCCACCGGTAGAGGACGTGGCCGCTGCCGTACTCGACGCCGATGCGGATGCCGAGCGTGTAGCCGTCCGTCAGTTTGTCCTCGAGGTGGATGGCAATCGGGTCGATCTTGTAGGGGTGGACCGTCCAGCCCATCTGGACGCGGGCGTAGCCCCAGGACCTGTCGAGGTCCGCCCGGGTGGCCGCGACGCTCCCGGCGGCCGTCGACGGAGTGGCGAGACCCATGACCGCCGCGAATGCCGCTGTCGCCGCGATCAGAGTGCTCTTGAGACGCATGATGCCGCCCGTAATTCAGAGTGATGCCCGTTATGGCAGTCGAACAATAGCGCGGTAAGACGCCTGCCCGTGATCGCTAACCAGGCCTTTGGTGTGCACATTTGAGTCCCCGTCGGCTTCGTCTTCGGCCTTCCGGGGGCTTCTGGGCGGTAACCGGCGCGCAGCGTCGAACAAGCGTGTAGCTTGCCGGGGCAAAAGGGTAGGGGGCACCTGATGGGTGTAAGGGTCATGGTGGTCGACGAGCACCGGCTGCTCGCCGAGGCGCTCGCCTCCGCGCTGAAGCTGCGCGGGCACCGCGTGCTGGCCGCCGCCGCGCCGGCGGCCGGGGCCGCCGAACTCGTCATCAGCCGCGCCCCCGAGGTGTGCCTGCTGGGCACCGCCACGCCCGCGGAACCGGGTGTCTTCGATCCGGTGGTGCGCATCAAGCGGGAGCGCCCGCAGATCGCCGTCGTGGTCCTCGGCCCGGTGCCGAGCCCGCGCGGGATCGCGGCCGCCTTCGCCGCCGGCGCCTCGGGGTACGTACGCCAGGACGAGCGCATCGAGGGCGTCGAGCGCGCCCTCGCCAAGGCCCGGGCCGGCGAGGCCGCGGTGTCCCCGCAGCTCCTCCAGGGCGCCTTCGCGGAGCTCCTCAACCCCGCGGCGGCCCCCGACGACGAGGGCAGCCGGCTGCTGCAGCTGCTGACCCCGCGCGAGGTCGAGGTGCTCGTGCGGGTGGCCGAGGGCGAGGACACGCGGGTCATCGCCGCGGGCATGAGCATCGCGCCGAGCACCGCCCGCACGCACGTGCAGCGGGTGCTGATGAAGCTCGGGGTCGGCTCGCGGCTGGAGGCGGCCGCGCTGGCCGCCCGTACCGGGCTGCTGGACCGCGCCGGGACCGCGCCGCTGCCCCCGGCCCCCTCGATCCCGCTCCAGCCCGGTCCGCGCGAGTGAGCGGTCCCCGCACGTGAGCCCCCGCTCGTGGCCGGCCCGAAGGCCCGTCCCCCGCGGGTGACGTTCCCGTACCGGCGTTGACGGACACAGGCCCCGCACAGCCCGGTCTGGCATCGTGGCGCCGCGAGTTCCACCACACCCCCCCTGCGAGAGGCAGCGAGCAAAGTGAGCAAGTACCTGGTCACGGGCGGCGCCGGCTACGTCGGCAGCGTGGTCGCCGCGCACCTGCTGGAAGCCGGCCACGAGGTGGTCGTCCTGGACGACCTGTCCACCGGTTACCGTCGCGGAGTGCCCGCGGGCGCGGCGTACGTCGAGGGCCGGATCCAGGACGCCGGCCGCCACCTGGACGGCTCCTTCGACGCGGTCCTGCACTTCGCGGCCTCCTCGCAGGTCGGCGAGTCGGTGGCGAACCCCGGCAAGTACTGGGACAACAACGTCGGCGGCACCCTGGAGCTCCTGGGCGCCATGCGGGCGGCGGGCGTGCGGACGCTGGTGTTCTCCTCCACCGCCGCCACCTACGGGGAGCCCGCCGAAGGGCTGCTGACCGAGGCGTCGGTGACCTCGCCGACCAACCCCTACGGCGCCTCCAAGCTCGCCGTGGACCACATGATCGCCGGCGAGTGCGCCGCACACGGCCTGGCCGCCGTCTCGCTGCGCTACTTCAACGTGGCCGGCGCCTACGGGGAGTACGGCGAGCGCCACGACCCCGAGACCCACCTCATCCCGCTGATCCTCCAGGTGGCCCTCGGACAGCGCGCGTCGGTCTCGGTCTTCGGCGACGACTACCCCACCCCCGACGGCACCTGCGTACGCGACTACATCCACGTGGCCGACCTCGCCGAGGCCCACCTCTCCGCCCTGGAGGCGGCGACGGCGGGCGAGCACCTGGTGTGCAACCTCGGCAACGGCAGCGGCTACTCGGTCCGCGAGGTCATCGAGACCGTCCGCAAGGTCACCGGCCGGGACGTCCCCGAGGTCACCGCTCCGCGCCGGCCCGGCGACCCCGCGGTACTGGTCGCCTCGGCCGCCACGGCCCGCGAGCGGCTCGGGTGGACCCCGCGTCGCTCCGACCTCGCCGCCATCGTCACCGATGCCTGGGAGTTCGCCCTCCGCCGCGAGGCCGAACGCGCCGACGGCGCATAGGCGTCGCACCGGCCGGCGCACGGCCGTTGCGCCCGGCGCACGTTGCCGCGCCCCCGTGCGACCCCCCGGCAGGGAGTGACCGCGGGGGCGCTCGTCGTCGCAGGGTCCAGGCGCACGCGCCCGGTGGTGCGCCGGGGCCGCGCACCCTGCGCGGGCGCCCGTTGCGTACACGCCGCGTGATGCGACCCGCGTGCACCCATACACCGAACAGGGGGCGGTTTTCGGCCATGTCGGAGGTTTGCCGAACGTCCGGTTCCGCCCCCACTGGGCGAACTCCCCGTGCCGTCCTTCGGAGTTCCGTGTGAGCACCGACCAAAGAGACGGAGAAAACTTCCGGGATTCGGCCAACTCCGGGGCCCCGCCCCCGTACGCTGATGAGCGGCACCGGTGGGGGCCGGTGCTGATTCAGGGGTCGAGACAGTCGGGTACGACGTCCGGGCCGGGGTAGCAGTCCAGTTGCGGCGGCGGCCGTGACACCGGACTGCGGAACACCCAGCTCCGTTCCGGGCGTCGTACCCGCGCCGGTCCGTTCCCCGACCCTTGGGGGTGTCTGTGGTTCGTATCCGGGTCCTCGTGGTGGACGATCACCGCATCTTCGCCGAATCGCTGGCCGCGGCGCTCGCGGCCGAGCCCGACGTGGACGTGTCCGCGGCCGGCAGCGGTCCGGCCGCCTTGCGCTGTCTCGACCGCGCTGCGGCCGAGGGGCGCAGGTTCGACGTGCTGCTGGTGGACGCCGACCTCGGCGCCGCGGCCGGGTCCCCGCCCGGCGGCGGTGCGGCCGTCCGCGTCCCCGAGCCGAGCGGCGGGCCCTCGCCCGGCCCGCGCTGGGAGGGGCCGCCGGACGGCATCGCGCTGGTCGCGAGCGTGCGCGGTGCCCAGCCCGCGGTCCGTACGGTCGTCCTCGCCGAGCGCGACGACCCCCGCCGGGCGGCGCTGGCCCTGCAGGCCGGGGCCTCCGGCTGGGTGGCCAAGGACTGCTCGCTCTCCCGCCTGCTCGCCGTCATCCGCGGCGTGCTGCGGGAGGAGACGCACCTGCCGCCGGCGCTGCTCACCGGCGTCCTGCGGGAGCTGACGGCGGCCCGCAAGCACCGCACCGACAGCGAGCGCCTGGTGGAGTCCCTGACCCCGCGCGAGCACGAGGTGCTGCGGTGCATGGTGGCCGGGCTCAACCGCAAGGACGTGGCCGCGCGCCTCTTCCTCTCCCCGCACACCGTGCGCACGCACATGCAGAACGTGCTGGGGAAGCTGGGCGTGCACTCCACCCTCGCCGCCGTGGCGCTGGCCCGGCGGGCCGGCGTGCGGCCGGTGGAGCTACCCGGGGATGTTGTCGAACGGAGCGGTCAACTGGCGTAGCAGTCCCGCCAGTTCCGTGCGCCGCTCGCGCGGGAGCCGGGCCAGGATGGCCCGCTCCTGGGCGAGCAGGCCGGCCAGGGCCTGGTCGGCGCTTTCGCGACCCTCGGGGGTGAGGCGGACCAGGACGCCGCGCCGGTCGCTGGGGTCCGGGAGGCGCTCGACCAGGCCCTTCTTGGCGAGCCGGTCGATGCGGTTGGTCATCGTCCCGGAGGTGACCAGCGTCTGCGTCAGCAGCTGGCCGGGGGAGAGCTGGTAGGGGGCGCCGGCGCGGCGCAGCGACGTGAGGACGTCGAACTCCCAGGGCTCCAGGTTGTGCTCGGCGAACGCAAGGCGACGGGCCCGGTCGAGGTGGCGGGCGAGCCTGCTGACCCGACTGAGCACTTCGAGCGGTTCCACGTCGAGGTCAGGGCGCTCCCGACGCCATGCCGCGACCAATCGGTCGACCTCGTCCTCCATGCCGATCAGTGTAAGGGGTCTGTCGATGTGAAGTCTCTTGACGTCAAGATATATTTTCGACGACCATGGGGCATGGAGGGCCCGGAACAGCTTCCGCTTTAGCTCGCCCAGCCAGTAGGGAGGCTCGAACATGCATTCCGATACCGCGCCGTCCACGAGCTCCGCAGCGACCACCAGGGTCGCGGCCCCCGCGCCGCCCGTGTGGGACCCGCAGCAGTACCTGCGGC
This sequence comes from Streptomyces sp. NPDC093225, assembly GCF_044753805.1. Lineage (NCBI taxonomy): Bacteria > Bacillati > Actinomycetota > Actinomycetes > Kitasatosporales > Streptomycetaceae > Streptomyces > Streptomyces sp. NPDC093225. The sequence continues at coordinate 99,297 of NZ_JBIVNX010000006.1, read as the reverse complement.
ACGCGGACCACCGCACCCGGCCGTTCACCGACCTCCTCGCCCGGATACCGGAGCTCCCGGCCCCCGCCGACCGCCCGCTGCGCATCGCCGACCTCGGCTGCGGCCCCGGCAACGTCACCGTCCTCCTCGCCGACCGGTGGCCCGAGGCCCGCATCACCGGCTTCGACCTCTCGCCCGAGATGCTCGCCCGGGCCGACCAGGAGTACGCCGGCCCCACCAAGGGCGGCGGCACCCTCGACTTCCGCCGCGCGGACCTCGCCCGCTGGGTCCCCGACGAGCCGTACGACCTGATCGTCTCCAACGCGGCCCTCCAGTGGGTGCCCAGCCACCCCGGATCGTTCCCGGCCTGGGTCAACGCCCTGCCTCCCGGAGGCACGTTCGCCTTCCAGATCCCCGGCAACTTCACCTCCCCCAGCCACGCCCTGCTCGCCGCCCTGTGCGACACCCCGCGCTGGCGCGACCGGCTCGCCGGCCACGGCGCCCGCTACATCCACCTCCTCGAACCGGCCGAGTACCTCGCCCGCCTCACCGAACTCGGCTGCACCGCCGACGTCTGGGAGAGCACCTACTACCAGTTGCTCCAAGGACCCGACCCGGTCCTCGACTGGGTGAAGGGCACCGCCCTGCGCCCCGTCCTGACCGCCCTGCGGGACGACCCCGCCGCCACCGAGCACTTCCTCGGGCAGTACCGCGACCTACTGCGCAGCGCCTACCCGCCCGGCCCGCGCGGCACCGTCTTCCCGTTCCGGCGGATCTTCGCCGTCGCCCGCAAGGAGGCCTGAATGCTCGTCGCCGTCGACCACGTCCAGCTCGCGGCACCGCCGGGGTCCGAGGACCTGCTGCGCACCTACTACACCGAGGTGCTGGGCATGACCGAGGTCCCCAAACCCCCGGTGCTCGCAGCGCGCGGGGGGTGCTGGTTCGCGGCCGGCCCGGTGCAGCTGCACCTGGGCACCGAGGCGGACTTCCGTCCGGCACGCAAAGCCCACCCCGGTCTGAGAGTCCGGGAGATCGAGGCGTACGCCCGACGCCTGGAGGAGCGCGGGGCCAAGGTGGTCTGGGACGACGACCTCCCCGGCCACAAGCGCTTCTACTCCGAGGACCCGGTCGGCAACCGGCTGGAGTTCCTCGAACCGCTCGACTGACGGGCGGGCCCCTCGGGGCGGCCCGCCCATCACGGTCCGCAGGGCCGGGCACACGACGGCGCCCCGGCACCGGAACCCTCCGGTGCCGGGGCGCCGCCCCGCGTACGGGCCGCGCGGCCCGTACCCCACCCCTCAGATCAGGAAGCGGTACGCGCCCCAGCCGCCGCCCACCCGCGTGCGCGGCCCGAACGCGGCCGTCCCGCGGTGGCCGGTGGCCGCGTACCGCCACAGGACGCCCGCCCGGTCGCGCGCCACCAGGTCGGCCCGGCCGTCCCCGGTGAGGTCCCCGGGTCCGGCCAGCGCGTCGTACCCGCCCCAGCCGGAGCCCACCGGCACCCGCCCCGCGAACGGCGCGGCCGCCGAGCCGGTGCCCGCGTACAGGTACAGCCGGCCGGAGCGGTCCCGGGCCAGCAGGTCCGCCCGCCCGTCACCGGTGCAGTCGCCCGCCCCGGCCAGCGCGTCGTACCCGCCCCAGCCGCCGCCGACCCGGACCGGGGCGCCCAGCTTCGACGCGGAGGCCCCGTCGCCCGGGTACAGGAACAGCCGGCCGGCCGCGTCGACGCCGACCAGATCGCCCCGGCCGTCGCCGGTCAGGTCGCCCGGGCCGGCGGTCAACCGGTACGTCCAACCCTGCGAGGCCAGACCGTCGTCGACGTACAGCCGCGCGTCCTGCAGCAGGACCAGGCTGGCGCGGCGGCGGTCGTTCATCGCGGCGGCGTAGTACAGCCGCGTCCCGGCGGGCAGCGGCTGCGACCCCTCGTCGATCTCCCGGCGCGGGGTGAACCGCCCGTCGGCCAGGGACCGGTACGTGAACCGGCGGCCGTCGTGGGTGACGCCGAGCACCTGGTGCTTGCCGTAGTCGCGCACGCCCCCGCCGCCGGGCATCAGGTCCGCGTACTGCCAGTCCGCGCCGTAGCTCCCGCGCGGCCCGAACCGCCCTCCGCCGGTGGAGAGGTACCACCAGGTCCGGCCCGTGCCGTCGCGCGCCAGCAGGTCGGCGCGGCCGTCGCCGTCCAGGTCGTCCGCGCCGGCGATCTCGTTGTACGCGTTCCAGCCCGGCCCGACCTTCACCCGGGTCCCGAACGGCACGGTCGCCGAGCCCGTACCCCGGTAGAAGTACAGGTCGCCGGCCAGGGTGCGGGCCAGCAGGTCGCCGGTGCCGTCCCGGTCGAGGTCGCCGGCGCCGACCAGCTGGTCGTACGCGCCCCAGCCGCCGCCGACCCGGATCCGGCGGTCGAACGGGTCGGAGTCGACGCGCCCGTTGCTCCGGTACAGGAAGAGGTCGCCGGCCGGGGTCCGGCCGAGCAGGTCGGGGCGGCCGTCCCGGGTCAGGTCACCGGGGGAGAGCACCTTGTTGTACGCCTGCCAGCCGGTGCCGGACCAGCGGCGGCCGCCGGTCGACCGGCCGCCCGCGCGGACGCTCACCAGGGACAGCCGGCCGGTGACCGACAGGGTCAGCAGCTCGGGCCGCCCGTCGCCGCCCAGGTCGCCGACGGGCACCAGGTCCTTGAAGACCTCGGCGGCCGGGTCCCCGGGGTCGCTCCCGGCGACCCGGAGCTCGACCCGCCCGCCCCCACGGGACGGGAACCACTGCACGTGCTCGTCGACGCCGCGGTACAGGACGTCGCCGAGCCCGTCGCCGTCGTAGTCGTGCAGGGGGCGGGCGGCGCGGGTGGCGTACGGGGCCGGGGCCGTGCGCGGGGCCGCCGCGGTCGGCCGCGGCGCGCTCCCGGTGGGGCCGGCGGAAGCTGCGGTGGCGGAGGACGGGGCGGCGGCCGAGGCCGCGGCGGCGGGAGCCGGGGCCGGCACCGGCGGCCCGGCGGCGCCGGCCGGCGCACTGCCGAGCAGGGTGCCCGCGGACAGGGCGAGGGCGGTGCAGGTGGCGAGGCGGGCCAGCCGCGTGGGGCGCGTGAAGGACAAGGGTCCCCCCTGGGACGGAACGGCCCGGACCGGGACGCGGCCCGACCGGGAGACGGTCGTCGGGCCGGGCCCGCGGGCCCGGCCGTCCGGACGGTGCGTCCGGCCGGTCGGCCCCGCGCGGTACGCGGCCTAGTACACGCCGGTGTACACGTTCCAGCCGCCGCCGACCAGGGCGCGCGGCGCGAAGGTGGCCGTACCGGTGTGGCCGGTGGCCGGGTAGCGCCACAGGCGGCCGGAGCCGTCGCGGGCCACCAGGTCGGCGCGACCGTCGCCGGTCAGGTCGCCGGGCGAGGCGAGCTGGCCGTAGGCGCTCCAGCCCGTGCCGATCGTGCTGCGCTTGGCGAACGGCACGGCGGCCGAGCCGGTGCCCCGGAACAGGTACAGCGTGCCGCCCTTGCGCGCGACCAGGTCGGCGCGCCCGTCGCCGGTGACGTCACCGCCGCCGACCAGCGCGTCGTAGGCGTCCCAGCCGTTGCCGACCTTCACGGGGGCCTTGAAGACATCACGGGAGCCGGTCCCCGGGTGCAGCCAGAGCCGGCCCGCGGAGTCACGGCTGAGCAGGTCGCCGCGGCCGTCGCCGGTCAGGTCGCCGGGGCCGGACACGAGCCGGGTGCCGGCGGGCAGCCCGGTCGTCGGCCGGGCGGTGCTCGGGTACGGGATGGAGACGGTGCCGTCCGCCTTGGTCTCCAGCGGGGTGCCCCAGTTGAACGCGTCCAGCCCGGCCGCGTAGGTCAGCTTCGAGGAGGCGGCCAGGGGCGCGTACCGGGTCGCGTCCTTCGGGAAGAAGGCACCGTTGGTCTTGCCGACGTACTCGTACAGCTTCCCGTCGGTGCCCCGGGCCTGGATGCTGTGCTTGCCGAGGTTCGGGGTGATGCCGGAGCCGAAGAAGAACTCCGCACCCTCCCAGCCGGTGGCGGCCTCCCGGCGCGGGGCGAACCGGCCGCCGCCGGTGGACAGGTACCAGTAGACCTTGCCGTTGAAGGCGCGGGCCAGCATGTCGGCCCGGCCGTCGCCGTCGACGTCGTCGACCGCGGTGAGCTGGTTGTACGCGTTCCAGCCGGGCCCCACCCTGGTCCGGGCCCGGAACGGCGTCGCCGCCGAGCCGGTGCCCTTGTAGACGAACAGGTTGCCGGCGAGGGTGCGGGCCACCAGGTCCGCGACGCCGTCGCCGTCCAGGTCGCCGGTGCCGACCAGCTGGTCGTACGCGTCCCAGCCGTTGCCCACCTTGGTCCGGGTGGCGAAGGGCTGGCCGGTCAGCCTGCCGGTGCCCTTGTACAGCCACATCTCGCCCGACGGGGTGCGGGCGAGCAGGTCGGGGTGGCCGTCGCGGTTGAGGTCGCCCGCGCCGACGACGCGGTTGTAGACCTGCCAGCCGTACCCCGACCAGGTGGGCGCGCCCGCGCCCTTCGTGGTCGTCGGGTGCAGCGAGAGGCGGCCGTCGAAGGACAGCGTCAGCAGCTCGGGCCGCGAGGAGCCGCCCACGTTGCCGACCGCGATGACGTCCCGCACGGTCTCCAGCGTGTCGTGGTGGATCGTGAAGTCCGTGGGCCGGCTGCTGCCGTCACCGGTGAGGTACGTGCCGCAGAAGCCGTGGACCCCGCGCCAGACCCAGTCCCCCCAGCCGTCCCCGTCCAGGTCGAGGCGCGGCTTGGCCCGGGTGCCGGCGTAGGTGGTGACCGACCGCCCTGCGGCGCGCGGCAGTTCGAAGGCCGGCCGGTGGCCGGCGGCGGCGGACGGCGCGGGCCGGCCGTCGGCGGCCGTGGCCGGGGTGGCCGACAGCAGGGTGCCGGCGGCGAGGGCGAGCGCCGTGCAGGCCGCGATTCTGGCCGGGCGGGTGGAACGGACGAGCGACACGGGTCCCCCCAGGGACGAGAAGTGGTCGGAAGAAGTGGTCGGTGTGGGTGTGCCGGCTAGTACAGGCCGGTGTAGGCGTTCCAGCCGCCGCCGATCAGGGCGCGGGCCGCGAACGTGGCCGTACCGCCCCTGCCGGTGGCCGAGTAGCGGTAGAGGGAGCCGGCGGCGTCGCGGGCCACGAGGTCGGTGCGGCCGTCGCCGTCGAGGTCGCCGGGCGAGGCGAGCTGCGTGTAGCCGCTCCAGCCCGTGCCGATCGTCGTACGGCCGCCGAACGGGACCGTGGCCGAGCCGGTGCCCGGGAACAGGTACAGCGTGCCGCCCGAGCGCGCGATCAGGTCGGGCCGCCCGTCACCGGTGACGTCGCCCGCGCCCACCAGCGCGTCGTACGCGTCCCAGCCGCCGCCGACCCGCTGCTTCTCCTTGAACGCGGTGCCCGAGCCGTCCCCCGGGTGCAGCCACAGCGCGCCGAAGCCGTCGCGGCTGAGCAGGTCGCCGCGGCCGTCGCCGGTGAGGTCGCCGGGGCCGGCCACGACCTTGGTCATGTCCGGGATGCCGGCCGCCAGGCTGGTCCCGCCGTTGCGGTGGAACCACACGGTCGCGGCCCGGGTCTCCACCGGCGTGGCCCAGTTGATCTTGTCCAGGCCGGTCGCGGCCAGCAGCCGGGAGCCCGCCACGAAGGGGTACGGGGCCTTGGTCCGGCCGGCGAAGGTGCCGTCGGCGCGGACCAGGTACGTGTACGCCGTGCCGTCCGCGGCGCGCGCCAGCAGCGTGTGCCTGCCGTACCCGGGCGTGATGCCGGCGCCGACGACGAACTCGATGTCCTTCCAGCTCACCTCCCCGTCCAGGCGGGCCCCGAACTTCCCGCTGCCGGTGGACAGGTAGAGGTAGACGCGGCCCGCGTAGGTGCGGGCGAGCAGGTCGGTGCGGCCGTCGCCGTTCAGGTCGTCGGCGGCGATGATCTGGTTGTACGCGTTCCAGCCCGGGCCGACCTTCACCGGCCTCGCGAACGGCACGGTCGTCGAGCCGGTGCCCCGGTAGAAGTACAGGTCGCCGGTCGTCGTGCGGCCCAGCAGGTCGGCGATGCCGTCGCGGTCGAGGTCGCCGGAGCCCACGAGCTGGTCGTACTGGCCCCAGCCGGTGCCCACCCTGACGCGCGGGGCGAACGGCTGGCCGGTCAGCGTGCCGTTGCCCCTGTACAGGAACAGCTCGCCGCCCGGGGTCCGGGCCAGCAGGTCCGGACGGCCGTCCTTGGTGAGGTCGCCCGCGCCGATGACGCGGTTGTAGACCTGCCAGCCGTAGCCCGACCAGGTCGGGGCGCCGGCGCCCTTGGCCGTGGTGGGGTGCAGCGAGAGGCGGCCGTCGTAGGACAGGGTCAGCAGCTCGGGCGCGGCGGTGCCGCCCGCGTTGCCGACCTGGATGACGTCCTTGACCGTCTCCTGGGTGTCGCCGTGGATCGCGAACGGCTGCGAGCTGTCGCTCGTGGAGCCGGACAGCAGCACCTGGCTGGAGCCGTCGACGAAGCGCAGCAGCTGGTCGCCCTGGCCGTCCCGGTCCAGGTCCAGCCGCGGCTTGGCCGCCACCGTCGCGTACGGCACGGGCGTGCGGGCTCCGTCCGCGCCGAGGTGCGGTCGCGCCACGGCGTGGCCGGCGGGCCGGCCGGGGGTCCGGTCGACGGCCGCGGCCGGGCCGGCCGACAGCAGGGCGCCGACCGACAGGGCGAGGGCGGTGCAGGCCGCGAGGCGGGCCAGGTGCCGGGGGCGGGCGGCCCGCGGCGGACGGGGGTCGTACATGGGTCCCTCCAGGGACGGGGTTGGTGCGGGTGGTGCAGGGGTGAAGCGGGGGTGGGGGCAGCGGTGGGAGCGGGGGTGAAGGCAGCGGCGAAGGCAGCGGTGCCGACAGGGTGTCAGGCCGCGCGCCCGGCCGGAGTGTCCGGCCGGGCGCGTGTCGACGGGGGGTCAGGCCAGGTTCGCGTAGTCGCCCCAGCCGGTGGCGATGCGGACGCGCGGCGCGAAGGCCGCGGTCCCGCCCCGCCCGGTGGCCGCGTAGCGGTAGACGGCACCGGCGGGGTCCCGGGCGATCAGGTCGGCGCGGCCGTCGCCGTCCAGGTCGCCGGGCGCGGCGAGGTCGGCGTACCCCGACCAGCCGGGGCCGACCAGCACCCGCGCCCCGAACGGGGTGGCCGCCGAGCCGGTGCCCGGGAACAGGTACAGCCGTCCGGCGGTGTCGCGGGCGACCAGGTCGGTGCGGCCGTCGCCGCTGACGTCCCCGGCGCCGACCAGCCGGTCGTACGCCCCCCAGCCGGTGCCGACCCGCACGGGCGCGCCGGCCGCCAGGCCCCGCCCGTCGCCGGCGTGCAGCCACAGCGTCCCGGCGGAGTCGCGGGTCAGCAGGTCGCCCTTGCCGTCGCCGGTCAGGTCGCCGACGCCCAGCAGCAGCTTCGCGTCGGTCCAGGTGCCGGTGACCGGGGTGTCCGTCTCGTAGTTGTGCACGCCCGTCGAGCTCAGCTTCAGCAGCCGCGCGTCGTCGCCGACGTCCAGGCCGGCGGCGAAGACCGGGCGGCCCGACCAGGTGCCGTCGAACCCGGCCGGGCTGCGCGGGCGAAACGTTCCGTCGGCCAGTTCCAGGTACTCGTACAGCTTCTTGTCGGAGCCGAGCGCGAGCACGCTGTGCTTGCCGTAGTCCGGCACGCCGCCGTGCCCGACGACGAAGCGCAGCCCGTGGCCGCCGGTGCCGTACTTCGTACGCGCCGCGAACACCCCGCTGCCGGTGGAGCGGTAGAACCACAGCGTCCCGTCGAAGGCGCGCGCGACCAGGTCGGTGCGGCCGTCGCGGTCGACGTCGTCGGCGGCGACCAGCTGGTTGTACGCGTTCCAGCCCGGCCCGACCTTCACCCGGGCCCTGAACGGCGCGGTGGCCGAGCCGGTGCCCTTGTAGAAGAACAGGTCACCGGCGAGGCTCTTGGCGACCAGGTCGCCGATGCCGTCGCGGTCGAGGTCGCCCGCGCCGACCAGCTGGTCGTACGCGCCCCAGCTCGGGCCGACCCACACGCGCGCCCCGAACGGCTCGCCGGTCAGCGCCCCCGTGGACCGGTACAGGTACAGGTCACCGCCCGGTGTGCGGGCCAGCAGGTCGGGCCGGCCGTCGCGGGTCAGGTCGCCGGCCGCCAGGACCTTGTTGTACGCCTGCCAGCCCGTGCCGTACCAGAGGCGGCGGGTGGTGCCGTACGGGCCGTCGGCGCCGTACAGCGCCAGGGTGCCCCAGGCCGACAGGGTCAGCAGCTCGGGCGCCGCGCTGCCGCCCAGGTCGCCCGGTGCCAGGACGTCCTTGGACACCTCGGCCATGTCCGGGGCCTGAATGTTGAAGTCCACCGTCTCGTGCGTGCGCGACAGGGTGGCGGCCACCCGGCCGTCCACGTCGCGCACCAGGTCGTCCGGCAGGCCGTCGCCGTCGAGGTCGAGCCGCGGCCGGGCGCCCGCGGCGGCCGCGGCGGAGCCGGCGGGTGCGCTCGACCGGCCGGTCGCCCCCGCGGCCGGCCGCTTCGGCAGGCCGAGCCGCACCTCGGGCAGCCCGGAGCCGGCGGCGCCCGATGGGCCGGTGGCGGTGACGGCGGCCGGAGCGCCGGCGGCGGAAGCGGTGGTGGCGGACGCGGTGGTGGCGGGCAGCAGGGCGCCCGCCGACAGGGCCAGCGCGGTGCAGGCCGCCAGGCGGCCCACCCGCGCGGCAGCACGCACGGAGTGCCGCGAAAAGATCAAGGGTCCCCCCCCGGGACGTGGATCAGGTGTCCCGACGCTAACCCCGCCGCCCCGCGAAAAAGAAGCGGTTTCTCGTACAACCTTTTCGGCCCGTGCGGTCCGGTCCGAGCGGCGACGTCGCAGGTGGGGGGCGTGTCCGCCGCCGCCGACCCGCGCCGGGGAACGGGCCGGAACCACCCCCCGCCCCGAACGCGCGACGGGGCCCGGCACACAGCCGGACCCCGTCGTCGGTCAGTTCTTGCGGTGCCCCACCAGCCGAGGCTTCGCCTCCAGGCCGTCCAGCCCGTGCCAGGCCAGGTTCACCAGGTGCGCCGCCACCTCGGCCTTCTTCGGCCGCCGCGTCTCCAGCCACCACTGCCCGGTCAGCGCCACCATGCCCACCAGCGCCTGCGCGTACAGCGGCGCCAGCTTCGGGTCGAAGCCCCGCGCCTTGAACTCCAGACCCAGGATGTCCTCGACCTGCGTGGCGATGTCGCTGATCAGCGACGCGAACGTACCCGTCGACTGCGCCACCGGCGAGTCCCGCACCAGGATGCGGAAACCGTCCGTGTAGGCCTCGATGTAGTCGAGCAGCGCGAACGCGGCCTGCTCCAGCAGCTCCCGCGGGTGCCCGGCCGTCAGCGCCCCGGTCACCATGTCCAGCAGCTGGCGCATCTCCCGGTCCACCACGACCGCGTAGAGCCCCTCCTTGCCGCCGAAGTGCTCGTACACCACCGGCTTGGAGACCCCGGCCTTCGCCGCGATCTCCTCCACCGACGTGCCCTCGAAGCCCTTCTCCGCGAACAGGGCGCGACCGATGTCCAACAGCTGCTGCCGGCGCTCCGCGCCGGTCATCCGGACCCGTCGGCCACTGCGCCGCGGTTTGTCGCTGCTGGAGGAAGGGGAGGATGTACCGCCGTCGATCGCCACGTCCCCCATCATGCCGCGTTCGCGGTCCTGTCCCTGCGCCGGGAGTCGATCCGGGCCTCGGACGGCCACCGCACGTCGGAGGCCCACCCCGCCAGCTCGAACCAGCGGATCAGCCGCGCACTGGAGTCGACCTGGCCGCGCAGCACCCCGTGCCGGGCCGACGTCGGGTCCGCGTGGTGCAGGTTGTGCCACGACTCACCGCACGACAGCACCGCCAGCCACCACACGTTGCCGCTCATGTCCCGGGACCGGAACGGCCGCTTGCCCACCGCGTGGCAGATCGAGTTGATCGACCACGTCACGTGGTGCAGCAGCGCCACGCGCACCAGCGAACCCCAGAAGAACGCCGTGAACGCCCCCCACCACGACATCGTCACCAGACCGCCCACCAGCGGCGGGATCAGCAGCGACAGCACCGTCCAGAACGCGAAGTCCCGCGAGATCCGACGGATCACCGGGTCCTTGACCAGGTCCGGCGCGTACTTGTCCTGCGGCGTCTGCTCCTCGTCGAACATCCAGCCGATGTGCGCCCACCACAGGCCCTTCATCAGCGCCGGCACCGTGTCCCCGAACCGCCACGGCGAATGCGGGTCGCCCTCCGCGTCGGAGAACTTGTGGTGCTTGCGGTGGTCCGCCACCCACCGCACCAGCGGCCCCTCCACCGCCAGCGAGCCGGCGATCGCCAGGGCGATCCGCAGCGGCCGCTTCGCCTTGAACGAACCGTGCGTGAAGTACCGGTGAAAGCCGATCGTGATCCCGTGGCAGCCCAGGAAATACATGAAGACGAGCAGGCTCAGATCCAGCCAGCTCACCCCCCAGCCCCACACCAGCGGCACCGCCGCCAGCAGCGCCACGAACGGCACCACGATGAACAGCGCCAACGCCAGCTGCTCGACCGACCCCTTCTTCTCACCGCCGCGCGTGGCGGTGGAACCCGGCGGCCCGCCGGCCGCCCCGCGCGACTCTTCGATCACGTCCGGGCTGGTGGTCATGAGGCATCCCCTGAAGGGTGAGAAGTCGGTGGGTACCGGGTACGGACCTACGGCCCCGTAACCTACGGCAACGTAAGTATCCCAGCGCCGCAGCGCCCGGCAAGAGGGACACCCGGGTCCCGAACCGGCGCACGGGCGCACACCCCGCCGATGCTCGCCGCGCCGACACCCCAAACCTCCTCCGCCCCCCGCCACCACCCCCCGCGCCACCCCGCCCGACCCGCCCCAGCGGCACCCCCGTCCGGCCCGCCCCTGGCCGGAACCCACCCGGACACCATGGCCACCACGTGGACACCTTGACCGGGCCACCAGCGAAGACCCATATCCTGGGTCCCGTCGGACAGCGCGGTCCGCACGAGCAGCCCGGGAGCTGCGCACGCACCAGCGGTCACCGCCGCGCGCTCGCGCCCCGGAAACCTCACCTCCCAGTAGTAGCGCTCGAACACTGCAAGGAGCCGCACCTGTGAGCAGTGCTGACCAGACCACCACCGGCAACGCAGAGCTGCGCGCCGACATCCGCCGCCTCGGCGACCTCCTCGGCGAGACCCTCGTACGCCAAGAAGGCCAGGAACTCCTCGACCTCGTCGAACAGGTGCGCGCCCTCACCCGCACCGACGGCGAGGCCGCCGCCGCCCTCCTCGGCGAGACGGACCTCGACACCGCCGCCAAGCTGGTGCGCGCCTTCTCCACCTACTTCCACCTGGCCAACGTCACCGAACAGGTGCACCGCGGCCGGGAGCTGCGCACCCTGCGCGCCGCCGAGGGCGGCCTCCTCGCCCGCACCGCGGACATGCTCAAGGACGCCGACCCCGAGCACCTGCGCGAGACGGTCAAGAACCTCAACGTCCGCCCCGTCTTCACCGCACACCCCACCGAAGCCGCCCGGCGCAGCGTCCTCAACAAGCTCCGCCGCATCGCCGCGCTCCTCGAGGAGCCCGTCAGCGGCGCCGGCGACCGCCGCCGCCACGACCTGCGCCTCGCCGAGAACATCGACCTCGTCTGGCAGACCGACGAACTGCGCGTCGCCCGCCCCGAGCCCGCCGACGAGGCCCGCAACGCCATCTACTACCTCGACGAGCTGCACGCCGGAGCCGTCGGCGACGTCCTGGAGGACCTCGCCGCCGAGCTCCAGCGCGTCGGCGTCGACCTCCCCCCCGGCACCCGCCCCCTCACCTTCGGCACCTGGATCGGCGGCGACCGCGACGGCAACCCCAACGTCACCCCCGACGTCACCCGCGAAGTCCTGATCCTCCAGCACGAGCACGGCATCACCGACGCCCTCGAGCTCGTCGACTTCCTGCGCGGACTGCTCTCCAACTCCGTCCGCATCGCCGGCGCCAACGAGGAGCTCCTCTCCTCCCTCCAGGCCGACCTCGAACGCCTCCCCGAGATCAGCCCCCGCTACAAGCGCCTCAACGCCGAAGAGCCCTACCGCCTCAAGGCCACCTGCATCCGCCAGAAGCTCCTCAACACCCGCGAGCGACTGGCCAAGGGCACCCCCCACGAGGACGGCCGCGACTACCTCGGCACCGCCGAGCTCCTCGCCGACCTCACCCTCATCCAGACCTCCCTGCGCGAACACCGCGGCGCCCTCTTCGCCGACGGCCGCATGGACCGCACCATCCGCACCCTCGCGGCGTTCGGCCTCCAGCTCGCCACCATGGACGTGCGCGAACACGCCGACGCCCACCACCACGCCCTGGGCCAGCTCTTCGACCGCCTCGGCGAGGAGTCCTGGCGCTACGCCGACATGCCGCGCGACTACCGCCAGCGGCTCCTCGCCAAGGAGCTCCGCTCCCGCCGGCCGCTCGCACCCACCCCCGCCCCCCTCGACGAGGCGGGCCAGAAGACCCTCGGCGTGTTCTTCACCGTCAAGGACGCCTTCGAGAAGTTCGGCCCCGAGGTCATCGAGTCCTACATCATCTCGATGTGCCAGGGTGCCGACGACGTCTTCGCCGCCGCCGTCCTCGCCCGCGAGGCCGGCCTCATCGACCTCCACGCCGGCTGGGCCAAGATCGGCATCGTGCCCCTCCTGGAGACCACCGACGAGCTCCGCGCCGCCGACGTCATCCTCGGCGACATGCTCTCCGACCCCTCCTACCGCCGCCTCGTCGCCCTCCGCGGCGACGTCCAGGAGGTCATGCTCGGCTACTCCGACTCCTCCAAGTTCGGCGGCATCACCACCAGCCAGTGGGAGATCCACCGCGCCCAGCGCCGCCTGCGCGACGTCGCCCACCGGCACGGCGTCCGCCTGCGCCTCTTCCACGGCCGCGGCGGCACCGTCGGCCGCGGCGGCGGCCCCTCCCACGACGCGATCCTCGCCCAGCCCTGGGGCACCCTCGAAGGCGAGATCAAGGTCACCGAGCAGGGCGAGGTCATCTCCGACAAGTACCTCGTACCGTCCCTGGCCCGCGAGAACCTCGAACTGACCGTCGCGGCCACCCTGCAGGCCTCCGCCCTGCACACCTCACCGCGCCAGTCCAGCGAGGACCTCGCCCGCTGGGACGCCGCCATGGACACCGTCTCCGACGCCGCCCACGCCGCCTACCGGCGCCTCGTCGAGGACCCCGACCTGCCGGCGTACTTCTTCGCCGCCACCCCCGTCGACCAGCTCGCCGACCTCCACCTCGGCTCCCGGCCCTCCCGCCGCCCCGACTCCGGAGCCGGCCTCGACGGACTGCGCGCCATCCCGTGGGTCTTCGGCTGGACCCAGTCCCGCCAGATCGTCCCCGGCTGGTACGGCGTCGGCTCCGGCCTCAAGGCCCTGCGCGAGGCCGGCCTCGACAGCGAACTGGAGGAGATGACCACCCGCTGGCACTTCTTCCGCAACTTCCTGTCCAACGTCGAGATGACCCTCGCCAAGACCGACCTGCGGATCGCCCAGCACTACGTCGACACGCTCGTCCCCGAGCACCTGCGCCACGTCTTCGAGCTCATCAAGGCCGAGCACGACCTCACCGTCGCCGAAGTCCTGAAGATCACCGGCGGCGAGAAGCTCCTCGACGCCCAGCCCGTCCTCCAGCAGACCTTCGCCGTCCGCGACGCCTACCTGGACCCCATCTCCTACCTCCAGGTCTCGCTCCTGGCCCGCCAGCGCGCCGCCGCGGCCGCCGGCGAACCCGCCGACCCGCTCCTGGGTCGCGCCCTGCTCCTCACCGTCAACGGCGTCGCCGCGGGCCTCCGCAACACCGGCTGACCCGGACGGTCGAACGAACGGCCGGTCTCCGCGCCCGTCACACGATGTGATGACGGACGCGGACACCGGCCGCTACCGTTGGTTCCCAAGACCGGAATGCCGTCCATGGGAGCAACCATGACCGCCGAGCCTGGACACGACTGGTCGCGGCCCCCGCTGGACGGGTACACCGTGGACGATCTGCTGACGCTGCCGGACCTCCCGCGCCACACCGAGCTGATCGACGGGAGCCTGGTCTTCGTGAGTCCACAGCGGTTCATCCACGCGGACCTGATCGACTTCCTCGTAGCCCGGCTACGCAGGAGCGCCCCCCGGCACACGAGGGTCGCGCGGGAGATGACCGTGGTGATCGACAAACGCAACGGACCCGAGCCGGACATCTCGGTCGTACGCCGAGAGGCCTGCACCAGCCCCATGCAGACCCATTTCTACGCGGCTGACGTCCTGCTCGCCGTCGAGGTGGTCTCGCCCGAGTCCGAAGCCCGGGACACCCAGACCAAGCTGCACAAGTACGCAGCCGCCGGCATCCCGAACTACTGGATCGTCAAGATCGAGGGCGACAGCGCGATCGAACCGGTCGTGTACGTCTACGAAATGGACCCCCACACGCGCGCCTACGTGTGCCAGGGGATCCACACCAAGCCGTTCAGCATCGACCGGCCCTTCGCCGCCGACATCGACTTCGAAGGGCTCGACGAGCTGTAGCGGCCGTCAGGAGTTGTACGACGACTGCGCCCGCTCCAGACCCTCCAGCACCAGGCACTCCACCGCGTCCGCCGCCCGGTCCACGAACCAGTCCAGGTCCTTGCGCTCCGTCGACGAGAAGTCCTTCAGCACGAAGTCCGCCACCTGCATCCGGCCCGGCGGACGCCCGATGCCGCACCGCACCCGGTGGTACTCCGCCCCGAACGCCTTCGTCATCGACTTCAGACCGTTGTGCCCGTTGTCCCCGCCACCGATCTTCACCCGCAGCGTGGCGTAGTCGATGTCCAGCTCGTCGTGCACCGCGACGATCCGCTCCACCGGCACCTTGTAGAAGTCCTTCAACGCGTTCACCGGCCCGCCCGACAGGTTCATGAACGACTGCGGCTTGGCCAGCACGATCCGCCGGTTCGCCGGACCGGGCGGACCGATCCGCCCCTCCAGCACCTGCGCCCGCGCCTTGTGCGCCTTGAACTTGCCACCGATCCGCTCGGCCAGCAGGTCCGCCACCATGAAACCGATGTTGTGGCGGTTGCCGGCGTATTCGCCGCCCGGGTTCCCCAGCCCGACCACCAGCCAGGGGCTCGACTCGTCCGACATTCCTGCTCGCTCCTCACATGGGACGACCGCCGTCCCGCTCCAGTGGAGCGGGACGGCGGTCGGTCGGCAACGTGACGGGAGGCCGGAGCCTCCCGGTCAGCGGGGCGACGCGGAGGCTCAGGCCTCCGCGCCCTCCTCGACACCCTCGGCGGCCGGCTCCTCGGCCTGGGCGGCCAGGACCTGCAGGACGACGGCGTCGGCCTCGGTCACCAGGGAGGTGCCCTTCGGCAGGGCGAGGTCCTTGGCGAGGACGGAGGCGCCGGCCTCCAGGCCCTCGACGGAGACCGTCAGGGCCTCGGGCAGGTGGGTGGCCTCGGCCTCGACCGAAACGGTGGCCAGGACGTGCTCCAGCAGGTTGCCGCCGGCGGCCAGCTCGCCCTCGGTCTGGACCGGGACCTCGACCGTGACCTTCTCGCCCTTCTTGACGGCGAGGAAGTCGACGTGGTCGACGGTGCGCTTCAGCGGGTCCTTCTGGACGGCCTTCGGGATGACCAGCTCGGTGCCGTCGCCCGCGATGTCCAGGGAGATCAGGACGTTCGGGGTCTTCAGCGCCATGGTCAGGGCGTGGCCCTCGACGGACACGTGCTTCGGGGCCTCGCCGTGGCCGTAGATGACCGCGGGGATCTGCTTGTTGCGGCGGGTGGCGCGGGCGGCACCCTTGCCGAAGACGGTGCGGAGCTCGGCGGAGAGCTTGACCTCGGACATGTTCACTCCTCGTGGGGTGACGGAAACGGACGACGGTCACCCGGCCAGTACTACGGCCTGCTACGAAGAGCGCGTCGATAACGGAGCGCCGGCACCCTCGAAAACAAAAGGTGCGGCCTCCCTCGCCGAGCAACTCGCAGAGTCTACCCGGCGGGGAGGCCGCACCTCAAAAGGATCTATCCGGAGACGATCCGCAGAACGCCTACTGCTGCTCCTCGAACAGGCTCGTCACCGAGCCGTCCTCGAAGACCTCGCGCACGGCGCGGGCGATCGTCGGGGCGATCGACAGCACCGTGATCTTGTCGAGCTCGAGGTCCGACGGGTCCGGCAGCGTGTTCGTGAACACGAACTCGCTCACCTTCGAGTTCTTCAGACGGTCCGCGGCCGGGCCCGACAGGATGCCGTGCGTCGCCGTCACGATGACGTCCTCGGCGCCGTGCGCGAACAGCGCCTCGGCCGCCGCGCAGATCGTGCCACCGGTGTCGATCATGTCGTCCACCAGGACGCAGATCCGACCCTTCACGTCACCCACGACCTCGTGGACGGTCACCTGGTTGGCGACGTCCTTGTCGCGACGCTTGTGCACGATCGCCAGCGGCGCGTCCAGCCGGTCGCACCAGCGGTCCGCCACCCGCACGCGGCCGGCGTCCGGGGACACCACCGTGAGCTTCGTGCGGTCCACCTTCGCGCCCACGTAGTCCGCCAGCACCGGCAGCGCCGACAGGTGGTCCACCGGACCGTCGAAGAAGCCCTGGATCTGGTCCGTGTGCAGGTCCACCGTCAGGATCCGGTCCGCACCCGCCGTCTTCAGCAGGTCGGCCACCAGACGCGCCGAGATCGGCTCGCGGCCCTTGTGCTTCTTGTCCTGACGGGCGTACCCGTAGGACGGGATGATCACGGTGATCGAACGGGCCGACGCGCGCTTCAGCGCATCGATCATGATCAGCTGCTCCATGATCCACTTGTTGATCGGAGCCGTGTGGCTCTGGATCAGGAAGCAGTCCGCGCCGCGCGCCGACTCCTGGAAGCGGACGTAGATCTCACCGTTCGCGAAGTCGAAAGCCTTGGTCGGCACCAGGTTGACACCCAGCTGGTGCGCGACCTCCTCGGCCAGCTCGGGGTGGGCGCGGCCGGAGAAGAGCATCAGCTTCTTCTCGCCGGTCGTCTTGATCCCGGTCACAGCACTGTCTCCTCAGACGTGTTGAAGCTGCTCGCCCCCGCGCGCGTCCGTCCCGCGCACGGCAAGCCAGCCGAATTGCGTGCACCTATCACGGTACGCCGACTCCGGCGTACCTGTTTCCGGACAGCCTGTCCTCAGGCCCCGTCCACGCCCTCCTCGGACGCCGACTGGGCCGCCTGCGCGGCCGCACTGCCCGGACGCTTACGAGCCACCCAGCCCTCGATATTCCGCTGCTGGCCGCGTGCCACGGCCAGTGCGCCGGGCGGCACATCCTTGGTGATGACCGATCCGGCCGCCGTGTAGGCGCCGTCCCCGATCGTGACCGGAGCCACAAACATGTTGTCCGAACCCGTCCGGCAGTGAGAGCCCACCGTGGTGTGGTGCTTGCTCTCGCCGTCGTAGTTCACGAACACGCTCGCCGCGCCGATGTTGCTGTACTCGCCGATCGTCGCGTCACCCACGTACGACAGGTGCGGGACCTTCGTCCCCTCGCCGATCTGCGCGTTCTTCATCTCCACGTACGCGCCGGCCTTCGACTTCACACCCAGGTCCGTACCCGGACGCAGGTACGCGAACGGGCCCACCGTCGCCTTCGCGCCGATCACCGCACCGTCCGCCACCGTGTTGTCCACCCGCGCGCCCGCGCCGACCGTCGTGTCCTTCAGGCGCGTGTTCGGGCCCACCTCGGCGCCCTCCGCGACGTGCGTCGCACCCAGCAGCTGCGTACCCGGGTGCACCAGCGCGTCCTGGCCGAAAGTCACCGTCACGTCGACCAGCGTGCTCACCGGGTCCACGATCGTCACGCCCGCGAGCATCGCCCGCTCCAGCAGGCGCGCGTTCAGCAGCGCACGGGCCTCCGCGAGCTGCACGCGGTTGTTGATGCCCAGGATCTCGCGGTGGTCCCCACCGACCGAGGCGCCCACCCGGTGACCGGCCGCGCGCAGGATGCCCAGCACGTCGGTCAGGTACTCCTCGCCCTGGCTGTTGTCGGTACGGACCTGGCTCAGGGCCGAGGTGAGCAGCTTGCCGTCGAACGCGAACACGCCGGAGTTGATCTCCCGGATCGCGCGCTGCTCGTCGGTGGCGTCCTTGTGCTCCACGATCGCCGTCACGGCGCCGGTCGTGTCGCGCACGATGCGGCCGTAACCGGTGGAGTCCGGCACCTCGGCCGTGAGCACGGTCACCGCGTTGCCGTCGGCGGTGTGGGTCTCGGTGAGCGCCCGCAGCGTCTCGCCGGTCAGCAGTGGCGTGTCCCCGCAGACGACGACGACCGTGCCGTCGACGGTGCCGCCGAGCTCCTCCAGGGCCATGCGCACGGCGTGGCCGGTGCCGTTCTGCTCGCGCTGCACGGCGGTCCGGGTGCCGGGGTACGCCCCTTCGAGGTGGGCCGTGACCTGCTCGCGGGCGTGGCCCACGACCACGACGAGGTGCTGCGGGTCCAGCTCCCGGGCCGCCGACACGACGTGACCGACGAGCGTGCGCCCGCAGATCTCGTGCAGAACCTTGGGAGTGGCCGACTTCATGCGGGTGCCCTCACCCGCTGCGAGGACGACGACGGCTGCCGGGCGATTGGCGCTCACGGGTGTGCCCTTCGGCTTTTCGGGGGTGGACCACCAGAGGATACCGGGGTGCCACCTCCCCGTAACGAGCGCGGGTCCCGACCGGTAGGTCAGGACCCGAACTTAGGTTGCTCCCGGGGGAGGACTCGAACCCCCATAAGTGACACCAAAAGACACCGTCTTGCCCTTAGACGACCCGGGATGGCTGCTATGTCCGTTTCCGTTGATCGGCTTCGGATGCAGCCCCTACTATGCCGCACCATGCACCTTCGATGCGACGGTACAAGTCGCATCCGGATGACACTCGAACGACCAGGCAGCCTCGATAGGCGTCACCGGTGTTCTTCCGGACGGTCTTCGGGTTGTGCCTCTTGAGCGTGGTCTTCTGCAGCTCGGCGGGCTCGATGCCGACGAAGTCCGCCCAGAACCGCTCCGCCCCGGCCACGTCGGCCGATTCGTGGATCATCACGCGGAAGGCCAGTCGCTCCGGGGCGATCTCCAGAAGCTTCAGCCACGCCAGGTAGACCTGGATGACGTCCGGGTCGCTGTTGATGAAGGTCACGGCTTCGCGGCGCTGGTACGGCTTGCTCTTGCTTCCCTCGGCCCAGTAGAGGGCGACCCCGGCGATGTACAGCTCGCGGTCGCTCAGGGTGCCCACGGCGTCCCGGGCCGCCGTCACGGCTGCTTGTCGCGCAGCCTCCCTCATCGGTCCCTCATGGGCCCACCGTTTGCGTGCGGCGTCCCGGCCCTGTTCCTCCGGCGTGCGGTGATCCACCTTCGGCAGGTCCCGGACCCACAAGGAGATGGAGCTCTTCGAACAGCCCAGTTCGAGCTGGATCCGGTCGTAGGTCATGCCCTGGAGGCGGAGCTCGCGCGCGCGGGCGCGGAGGTCGTCCCTGGCGTTGGGGCGCTTGGTCCATTCCGGGGCGGGTTCTCCTCGCACGAGCCTGTGCAGAAGGTCGTGGTTGTGGACACCCAGGCGGTCCCGGATCTGGCGGAGCGAGAGGCCCTCGCGGCGGAGGGCGACGGCTTGGGCGCGGAGGCCTTCGAAGTCGGCGTACTTGCTGGGCATGGAGTCACGGTCGGGGTGGACGGAGGAGTTCCGGGGGGAAACGGGCGGGGTTCGCTCGTTCGTGCGAGGAACGGCATGTTCCGGGGGCGGGCCCTAATAGGGAGGGAGGGCGGGAGGGGGCGATCGTAGGGTGGCGGCATGACCGGTACGGGGGAGCAGCAGGTGGGGGCGGGGCGGGACGGGCCCCTGTGGTGGGGGCGGCGGCGGAGTGCCGTGCTGGACGTCGGGCTCGGCGTCGTGTCCGCGCTGGAGTGCGGGCTGGAGGGGGTGGCCTTCGCGGGGGAGGCGGGGCTGCCGGTTCCGGTGGGGGTGGTGTTCGGGCTGCTGGTGGGCGCGACGCTGGTGCTGCGCCGGCGGTGGCCGGTGGCGGTGGTGCTGGTGGCCGTGGCGACCACGCCGGCGGCGATGGGGTTCCTGCTGGCGGTGGTCGGGCTGTACACGCTGGCCGCGTCGGAGGTGCCGCGCCGGATCACGGGTCTGCTGGCGTCGATGTCGCTGGTGGCGACGTTCGTGGTGACGTACGTGCGCATGCGGGGCGAGGTGGAGGCGGACCGGTGGTACGTCCCGGTCGTCTCGCTGTTCATGGCGGTGGCGCTGACCGCGCCGCCGGTGCTGCTCGGCCTGTACGTGGGGGCGCGGCGGCGGCTGATGGAGAGCCTGCACGAGCGCGCGGACTCGTTGGAGCGGGAGCTGTCGCTGCTCGCGGAGCGGGCGGAGGAGCGGGCGGAGTGGGCGCGCCGGGAGGAGCGGACCCGGATCGCGCGGGAGATGCACGACGTGGTGGCGCACCGGGTGTCGTTGATGGTGGTGCACGCGGCGGCGCTGCAGGCGGTGGTGGGGAAGGACCCGGAGACGGCGGTGCGGAACGCGGCGCTGGTGGGGGACATGGGTCGGCAGGCGCTGACGGAGCTGCGGGAGATGCTCGGGGTGCTGCGGTCGACGGAGTCGGTGGCGCGGTCGGCCGCGGCGCCGTCCCCGGTGCCGGTGGTGGCGGCCGTGCCGGTCGCGGTGGTCGGGCCGGTGGGGGAGGAGGGGCCGTCGCTGGGTGCCCTGGAGGCGCTGGTGGGGCAGTCGCGGGCGGCGGGGATGGTGGTGGAGCTGGAGGTGCACGGGTCGGTGCGGTCGTATCCGCCGGAGGTGGAGCAGACGGCGTACCGGGTGGTGCAGGAGGCGCTGACCAACTGCCACAAGCACGCGTCGGGGGCGCGGGTGCGGGTGCGGTTGGCGCACCGGGAGCAGGAGGTGGCGATGCAGGTGGAGAACGGTCCGTCGGACGCCGCCGTGGCGGACGCGGGCCTGCCGAGTGGCGGGAACGGCCTGGTGGGGATGCGCGAGCGGGTGCAGGGCCTGGGCGGGGTGTTCGTGTCGGGGCCGACGGAGGCGGGCGGCTTCCGGGTGTCGGCGGTGCTGCCGGGTGCGGGGGTCGGCGGGGCGCCGTAGGGCGGTCTCGGGTGCGGGTCGGCGGGGCGCCGGGTCAGCCCGTGGTGAGGCGGGTCGGCTGCAGGCCGGTGAGGAGGGTGGTGAGGGCCTCGTCGATGCCGGCGCCGAGGTACCAGTCGCCGGTGTGGTCGATGGAGTAGACGCGGCCTTCGGCGTCGAGGGCGAGGTGGGCGTGG
This sequence comes from Streptomyces sp. NPDC093225, assembly GCF_044753805.1. Taxonomy (NCBI): domain Bacteria; kingdom Bacillati; phylum Actinomycetota; class Actinomycetes; order Kitasatosporales; family Streptomycetaceae; genus Streptomyces; species Streptomyces sp. NPDC093225. The sequence continues at coordinate 78,095 of NZ_JBIVNX010000006.1, read as the reverse complement.
CCGTCGCCCTCGACGCCGAGGGGGGCGACGGTGGTGCCGAGGGCGCGCCCGAGGTCGGCGAAGGTGCGGGCGAGGTGGAGCCCGGTGAGCGGGTCGAGGGTGAGGGCGGCGGGGGCTATCTGGCGGCCGGGGGCGGGGGTGCTGACGCGCAGGCCGCCGAATTCGGCCCAGGCTTCGACGGCGGCGGGGAAGACGGTGTGCCGGTGGCCGGCGGGGGTGGTGTGGTCGCGGAGGGCGTCGGCCCAGTACTCGGCCTGCTTGATGTCCCAGCGTCCGGGGGCCCAGCCGGCGGCGCGCAGTGCGGAGTCGACGGTGACCGGGAAGCGGGTCGCCGAGGACCGGTCGTAGGAGGCGGAGGCGGCCATCGGGCGGTCAGCCCTTCTCGTTGTCTGCGGGGGCGGTGAGGTCGACGGGTCGTACGCCGAAGTGGGTGAGGAGGGCGTCGCAGGAGCGGCAGGGGGGTGCGTAGGTGCCGTGCAGCGGGTCGCCGTCCTCGCGGATGCGGCGGGCGGTGAGGCGGGCCTGCTTGAGGGAGCGGCGGGCCTCGCCGTGCGTGAGGGGCTTGCGGGAGGCGCGCCGGCTGCGGCCGGCCTCGACGGCGGCGAGGTGGCGGGAGAGGAGCAGGGCCTCGGGACATCGGCCGGTGTGGCGGTCGCGCTGGCCGGTGGTGAGGGTGTCGAGGAAGTCCTGGACGAGGGGGTGGAGGGCGGGTGCCCGGTCGCCCTTGGCGGCGGTGGAGGTGAGGGTCTCGCCGCGGACGGACAGGGCGGCGGCGACGGTGGGGAGGATGCCGTCGCGGCGGTGGAGGAGGAGGGGCGGCCGCAGGCCGTTGTCGCTGCTCCAGTTGCGGCGGGGGTCGCCGGTGCCGTTCGCGGTGGGCGCCGTGTCGTCGGCGTCGGCGTCGGCGCCGCCGGTGGTGCCACCTGTGGCGCCGCGGGCGTCCTGTGCTGCGCGTAGTACTCGTGTGACCGTCTGCATGGTGCTCGTCGTCCCTCCCCGTGGCCGCGGCGTCGGCCGCTGTCGCGCACGCCCCCGTGCTGCGGGGACAGCCTGCCAAATGTCCGGCGTCATGCGGAAGCTGGGTCGAATATTCGTATCAATTCGGATTATCCCGGCGGCGGGCGGGTCCGGTGGTGCTAGGGGTGCGGTCCGGGGGGCGGACGGGAGCCTTCCGCGGAGCGTACGGGGAGGGTGGCGCTCTTGCCGTACGGCTTAGGCTGTGCGGAACCACGCCAGATCCAGCAGGGGGCTACCGCCATGACGACAGGTCGGCTCGGGCAGCATGCCGCGCCACCCAACGCCGCGTACGCCGGTCAGGTCGTGCACTTCCCGGACCCGGTCCGGCGTGCCCGCCATCCTGAGGGCGTGCGGATGGACGGGGAGGGTCGCCCCGACTTCTCGCCGTACGCGCGCGCGGCCGTGGAGATCGCCGATCCGCCGGAGGGTTTCGGCGTCGACGAACTGCGGCTGACGGACTACGTGTCGGCGAACGCCGCGCAGCACGCCGCGGGCCACGAACTGTGGGGCACGCTGCCGGCGGTGGCGACGCCGCACGGTTGGACCTGGCACCACAAGGCCGGTACGCGCCGGTTGGAGCTGGTGCCGGTGGACGTGAAGGTGCTGCTGCGCCACCACGCCGGTCTGGCGAGCGCCGTGGTGGACCAGGACAAGCGCGGGACGCGGCCGCTGCAGGAGGTGCGTCCGGTGCACCTGGACCTGCCGAAGTCGGTGGTCTCGGTGTCGGAGCAGCAGGTCCTGGGGGTCGAGGAGGACCTGGGCTACCGGTTGCCGGAGGCGTACCGGACCTTCTTGAAGGCGGCGGGCGGGTGTGCGCCGGTGGGCGTGGGTCTGGATCCGGAGCTGGGTCTGCTGGTGGACCAGCCGTTCTTCACGGTGCGTGAGGAGGCGGCGGTCAACGACCTGGTGTACGTCAACAAGTGCCTGCGGGACCACCTGACGAAGGACTACCTGGGCGTGGGTTTCGCGCAGGGCGGTCTGATCGCGGTGAAGGTGCGGGGCTCGGAGACGGGTTCGGTGTGGTTCTGCCCGTACGACGACGCGCGCGACCAGGACGGCCTGTCGGTGCAGGAGCGGGTGGAGCGGCTGCTGCTGCCGTGCGGTGCGGACTTCGACGCGTTCCTGGAGCGGCTGGCGGGCAACCCGCCGGAGTTGGAGAACGTGGCGGGTCTGATGGTGGACGGCGGCTTCGCGCGTGTTGTCCCGGTGGAAGGGTGAGGACGCGGCGATGGTGACGTTCGCGCAGGCGCAGGAGCGCGCGGAGGAGTGGGTCAACGGTGACGTGCCCGCGTACCAGCACCGGGAGGTGCGGGTGCGGGAGTTCGGGCTCGGCTTCGTGGTGTGGGCGGAGGACCGTCCGGGGGTGAACTCGGGCGGTGGCCGGCAGCGGCTGGTGATCGCGCGCGACAGCGGCGAGGTGACGCTGTGGCCGGGGCTGCCGGTGGGTGAGGTGATCCGCCGGTACGAGGAGCAGTACGGGTCGGTGCCGGCGCCGGCGGCCGAGGTGTCGGTGCCGCCGCAGCGGATCGACTCGGAGGCGACGTCGTTCATGCTGACGCCGCCGGAGTGGCTGGAGGAGGCGGGGACGCCGGCTTCCGGGACCGCGCCCGCTGCCGGTCCGGTGGGCGGTCCGGTGGGCGGGTCGGTGCCCGAGCCGGTCGCCGCGGCGACCGCGGATCCGTACGCGGACCTGGGTCGGTCCGACCGGGGTTACGCCGACCAGGGCTTCGGCGACCAGGGTTCCGTCGACCCGGGTCACGCCGGCCGGGGCCCGGACGTGCCGGGGGCGGAGCCGGGTGCGGCCGCGTCCGGTCCGGTGGCCGGCGGGTCGGGTGCCTCGGGCGCTCCGCGTGCCGGCGGGTCGCTGCGGCTGTCGTCCTCGGGTTCCGCCGGGTCGGGTCCGGCCGTGCCGCCGGTGCCGTCCGGCCCTCCGGCGGGTGCTCCGTCGGGCGCGTCCGACGGGGACGGGCTGCCGGGGACCGTGGTGCTGGGTGCGGTGGACGCCCCCGACGCCCCCGCCTCCGCCCCGCAGGGCGGCGCCGGGGTGCCGGGGCCGACGGCCGACGGCGGGATTCCGGCCGGGGCCACGCCGTGGGCGGGCACCGACACCAACTCCGGTTCGGACGACGCGTCCGTACCGCTGCCCAAGACCGTGTTCGCGCCCCCGCTGTCGGGTTCGGACCTGGACGACGCCCCGGGCCGGCGGGTCGAGCCCGAGGCCAAGACCGCGCTCATGGCGGGCGGCAGTCAGCTGCCCAGGACGACGGTGGCGCCGGTGATCGGTGCCGGGTCGCGTCCGGAGGAGAGCGCCGGGGCGGCCGCGGACCGGGCGCCGGTGACCCCGCCCGTGACCCCGGCCGGGCCGCCGGCGCCGTCCGGTGGCGACGCGCACTACGCGGCGACGATGCTGGCGGGCCCCGGTGTGGTCCCGCCGCCGGGTCCGCCCGCGCCGCCCGGTCCGCCGACGCCTCCGGGTCCGCCCGGTCCGCCGGCCGGACCCGGTGGGGACGCGCACCACGCGGCGACGATGCTGGCCGGCCCCGGTGTCGTACCGCCGCCCGGTCCGCCGGCGCCCCCCGGCCCGCCCGGTCCCCCCGCGCCTCCCGGCCCGCCCGGTGCGCCCGGTGGTGACGCCCACCATGCGGCGACGATGCTGGCCGGCCCCGGTGTGGTCCCGCCGCCCGGTCCGCCGACGCCTCCCGGTCCGCCCGGTGCGCCCGGCGGCCCCGGTGGGGACGCGCACCACGCGGCCACCATGCTGGCGACCCCCGGTGTGATCCCGCAGCCGCCCGCCCCGGTGCCCGGCGCGCCCGTGCCGCCGCCCGGCGGTCCGGTGCAGGCCGGCGGTCCGGTGCCCGGTGGTCCGGTGCCGCCCGCGCCGCAGCCCGGTGTGCCGGTGGTGGGCCCCGGCTACCAGGCCGTACTGCGCTACCGCGCGCCCGACGGCTCCGAGCAGCAGATCATCCGGCGTTCGGCGCCCGGCACCCCGCACCCGGAGTGGCAGATCCTGCACGAGCTGCGGGCCATGAACGTGCCCCCGCAGCAGGTGCTGGAGCTCCACACCGAGCTGGAGTCCTGCGAGCTGCCCGGCGGCTACTGCGCCCGGATGATCCGGGAGACGTGGCCGCAGGTGCGGATCACGAGCGTGGCGCCGTACGGCCAGGACCACGCGGGCCGGCAGGCCGGCATGCGGCACCTGCTCACGCACCAGGGCGAGCTGCACCAGGTCGCGGACGGTCCGGCGCGCCCGGCCCCGCAGCGCGTGCCGCTGCCGGGCGGGATCCAGACGCAGCCGGCGATCCCGATCGAGGCGATCGGGCAGGAGCTGGCGGCGGCGTTCGGCCCGCAGGGCGTGTTCCGGTACGACCAGCGGGCCGTGTCCCGCCAGGGCGTGCCCGAGATCGTGGCGCAGACGCTGGTGTGGGCCGGTCTGCCGGTGGACTTCGGACCGTTCTTCTGGGCACAGGCCGTGCCGGGGCAGCCCGTGCCGACGCTGGCGGAGCTGGCGGCGCAGCGCGGCGTCCAGCCGGCTCCGGACGCGGCCTCGTACCTGGTGGTCGGCAGCGACTTCGGCAAGGCGCTGTGCGTGCAGTACGGGACGGCGAACATCGTGGCCGTGCCCGTCGAGGCCGGTCCGGGCGGCACGGCGGTGCCGCCGCAGTTCGTGAACTCCTCGCTGCCGCAGTTCGCGCGGTCGATGGCGATGCTGGGCAGCATGTGGCGGCTGCGGATGCACCTGACGCCCGAGCAGGCGGGGCGCTGGACGGTCGACTTCCAGGCGCAGCTGGCGGCCCTGGACGGGGCGGCGCTGGCGTCGCCGGAGAGCTGGTGGTCGGTGCTGCTGGAGCAGATGTGGGACGGCTTGCTGTAGGCGGCGGGGCCGCTCCGGCGGTCCGCCCGCCGTGCTCGCTCCGGGCCGCCGACCGGCCGATCGGCTGAACGCCCGGCCCGGACGGGTGGACGACGGTCGGGTCGGGTCCTTCGGGACCCGGCCCGGCCGTCGTCGTTTTTCGGGCGCGGGTGGCGTGTTGCGGCACGGCGAATTCCGGCTTCTGCTCTCAAATGACGCATCCTTGACCGGGAGAGGCGGCGGAGCGTCGCGCGATCAGCGGATCTCCGCACGACACGTTCCAGCCGTTCGCGCCGTGCGGGCTGGACGAGGCGCACGACCCGGCCGAGAGGGGCTTCCAGATGAGCGCAGCCGTGCCACCGCAGGGGTTCGCGACCGTACGCGGTCGCGGCTACCGCCCCGACCGGGTCGACCGGTACCTCGCGCAGCTCGGTGCGAGCCGGGACGAGGCCTGGGAGCGGGCGGCGCGGCTGACGGTGCTCGCGCGGCAGATGGAGGAGGAGGCCGAGCGGCTGCGGGAGGCGGTGGCGCGGCTGGCCCCGCAGACGTACGAGGACCTCGGCGAGCGGGCGCGGCGGATCCTGGCGCTGGCGGAGGAGGAGGCCGAGGCGGTACGGGCGGCCGGCCGTGCGGACGCGGCGGACGAGCGGGCCGACGCGGAGGCGTACGCGCGGCGGGTGGCGGACCTGGCTCGCGAGGACGCGGTGGCGGTGCGCGACCAGACGGAGGTGCGGGCCCGGCAGGGACTGCTGCGGGCGCAGGGGGAGGCGGACGAACTGCGGGGCGCGGCGCGGGCGGACGCGGAGGCGTGGCGCGCGGAGGCGACGGCCGCCCTGGTGGACATGCGGCGGCGGGCGGACGCGCTGCTTTCGGAGCAGGAGGGTGAGCACGCCGAGCGTCGGGACGCGGCGGAGCGCGAGCTGGCGGGCCGGACGGCGGAGCTGGACGTGCGGGAGGCCGAGCTGGCCCAGTACGCCCAAGGGCGGCTCGCGGAGGCGCGGCGGGCGTACGCGGCGGCGGAGGAGACGGCCCGGCACGGGCAGGAGGACGCCGAGGCGCGCGGCGCGGAGCTGTTGGCCGCGGCGCGGGTGCGGGCGGAGCGGGTGGGGCGGGAGACGGAGCGGGTGCTGCGCGAGCACGCGGAGGCCCGTGAGGAGGTGCAGGCGCACATGGACCACGTCCGCAGCAGCCTCGCCGCCCTCACGGGCCGTGCCCCCGCCGAGGGCTGACGGCGCTTCCGGTCCCGCAGCGGGTGCGGCCCGTCCGCACCTGTTTTTTGCGGGCCGTTCCCGGTGCGGGCCGGTGCCCCGCGGGGCCGGTCCCTCGTCCTACGGCCGGTAGGCGAAGGGTTCGCTGCGCAGACCCGTCGGGGTGGTGACGGTGACCGTCGTGGGTGCCGCGACGCGGGGGGCGGGGACGAAGAGGCGGCCCCGTACGAGACGGGCCTCCACGGGGGCGGCGTCGCCGATGGTGACCCGGGTGTGCTCGGGGAAGGAGCCGCCCTCGATGACGAGGCCGGGCTGCCCGGCGGCGTCCCCGCCGGACTCCTGGTACGAGACGCCCGTGACCACCGGGTTGGGGCGCGGGGTGGTCTTGTTGGCGAGGTACGCCCCGGCCGGCGCCGCGGTGAGCACCCATATCTCCCCGGGAAGCTTCGGCAGTCCGGGCGCGACGTCCATCGCGAAGAGCACCACCACGTACAGCATCGCGACGCCGTTGAAGAGGACGTACTGCAGGTCCATGAGGTCGGTGCGGCCGGAGTCGCTGCTGACGGCCTCGCGGAACCGGGCGGCGCCCGGGTTGGGCATCTTGGTCATGGTGCCGCTCTTGAGGCGTCCGCCGACCACGGCCTTGGCCAGGAGCAGGGCCGCGAACGGCCCGCCGAGCAGCTCCAGGTAGGTGGGGCTGAGGGCGGCGAGGGGGCCGGCCTTCCCGTCGGGCGGGGTGAAGTAGGCCAGACCCTTGCCCGTGGCCACCGCGTACGCGAGGAGGACCAGCAGCATCCAGACCAGCACCACGGTCCAGGCGAGCGCCAGGATCAGGGACGTGGAGATGCGCCCGTCCTTGCCCGTGACGACCCCGGGCCGCTTCCCTATGACCAGTGCGGTGCCGAGCAGGCCCAGCAGCCCGACGCCCGTGATGACCGCTTCCATGTCGTCCCCCGATGCTCCGTCAGTCCCCGTCTCCCGGCGGCCGGTTCGCTCCCCCGTCCCGGATGCCGGTCCCGGTCCTCGGTCCGGGCTCCCCCATTCTCCGTCCCCCGCACGGCCGTTCGCCGAACCCCCGACGGGCCCTCACAGAACCCTGACGGCATCCCCTACCCGTCCCGGTGCTCCGGTAGGACGGGGAAGCGGCGCGGGGCCACCAGGAGCAGGACCAGCAGGGCCAGGACGGCCGCCACGGCGGCGCCGAGGTGGACGTACGTCACGGCGCTCGCGACGGCGTCCCGCAGGTAGGCCGCGGCCCGCTCGGGCAGCGTGCCGGGGCTCGCGAGGGCCCGGGCGACGCCGTCGAGGTGCGCGGGCAGGCCGGGGACGGGGGCGTCGGCGAGCCGGGCGGCGATGGTGGCGTTGGCCACGGCGCCGAAGAGCGCGGCGCCCACGCTCTGGCCGACCTGGCGGCAGAAGAGGACCGACGCGGTCGTGGTGCCGCGCTCCGCCCAGCCGACGGTGGCCTGGACGCCGACGACCAGGGGCAGCTGGAACAGCCCGAGGGCCGCACCGAGCAGCAGCATGATCAGGGCCGGCTGCCAGGGCCGGGCGTGCTCGGGCAGGAACGGGAACGCGCACAGGATCAGGGCGGCCAGCCCGATGCCGAGGGCGGCGGTGTTGCGGAAGCCGATGCGCCGGTACACGTGCTGGCTGCAGGCGGCGCTGATGGGCCAGCTGAGGGTCATCACGGACATCACGAGGCCGGCGGACACCGGGTCGAGCCCGAGGACCGACTGCGCGTAGGTGGGCACGAAGACGACCGGGGCGACCATCAGGAGCCCGAGGGCGCCCATGGCGAGGTTGACGGCGGCGATGGTGCGGCGGCGCCACACCCAGCCGGGCAGGATCGGTTCCTCGGCCCGCCGTTCGACGAGCACGACGACCACGGCGAGCACGGCGCTGCCGCCCAGCAGTGCCAGGGAGGGGGTCGACAGCCAGGGCCAGGCGACCCCGCCCTGGACGAGGGCGGTCAGCAGCAGGCCGCCGCAGGCGAACACCGCGAGGGCGCCGGGCCAGTCGATCCGCGGGCGGCGTCCGCCCGCACCCGGTGCCGGGGCGGCGGCGCCGGCCGCACGTCCGGGTTCGGTGAGCCGGTGGGCGACGAGCCAGAGGGCGAGCCCGCCGATGGGGGCGTTGATGAGGAAGATCCAGCGCCAGTCGGTGGAGGCGGCGAGCAGTCCTCCGACGGCCGGGCCGGCCACGGCGGAGACGGCCCACACGGTGGAGAGCCGGGCCTGGATGCGGGGCCGTTCGCGCAACGGGTAGAGGTCGCCGGCGAGGGTCTGGACGGTGCCCTGGATGGCGCCGCCGCCCAGGCCCTGGACGACGCGGAACGCGATGAGGGCGGCCATGTTCCAGGCGGCGGCGCACAGGAGGGAGCCGACCAGGAACAGGCTGATGCCGAAGAGGAGGACGGGCTTGCGTCCCAAGGTGTCGGAGAGCTTGCCGTAGACGGGGAGGCTGACGGTGACCGCGAGCAGGTAGCCGGAGAAGAGCCAGGAGAAGACGGCGAAGCCGCCCAGGTCGCCGACGATCTGGGGGACCGCCGTCGAGACGATGGTGCTGTCGAGGGCGGCGAGCGCCATGCCGAGCATGAGCGCGGCCGCGACGCCCTTGGGCCGGGCGGCCGCCCCGTCCGCCGCGCCCGTGTCGGCGCTCGCGCCGGTGGTCGTGCCCGCGGTCGTCCCGTGCGCGGTCCGTTCCTCGTACTCCCCTGTGTCCACCGGGCCCCCTCGCAAGGTCGCTTCACTGTGCACCTATTTCCGCGAAACACCTTCTCACCGCGGCCCGCCCCGGCGGTATCCCCGAGACCCGGTCGTCCGCAGGGTGGACAACCCCTAGGGGGAGGTCCGTAGGAGGGGCGAGGGAAGGGTCGTCCCGGCGGAGGAGGTGGCCGGGCCCACGAGGTCCTTAACTGGTTCCTACGAGGGTTCGCGCCACCAGGGGGGTGGGGCCAGCCCCCGTACCGATACGCCGACCGGCACCAGCGCGCGCACGGGGCGGCAGGACAGAGACTCGTGACCGGAAGAAGCCCGGTGGGTCCGAGGCAGACAGTGCGACAGAGGAGAAGAACCGTGACATCGGCTGTGACCATTCCCCGGCACGGGGGTACGGACGGAAGGTCTGCCGTGGCGGCGCGGGCTCGGCAGGTCGTCAAGGCGTACGGCGCGGGCGAGACCCGCGTCGTCGCCCTCGACCACGTCGACGTGGACATCGCGCGCGGCCAGTTCACCGCCATCATGGGCCCGTCCGGCTCGGGCAAGTCCACGTTGATGCACTGCCTGGCCGGCCTGGACACCGTGACCGGGGGCAAGATCTACCTGGACGAGACCGAGATCACCGGCCTGAAGGACAAGAAGCTCACGCAGCTCCGCCGGGACCGGATCGGCTTCATCTTCCAGGCGTTCAACCTGCTCCCCACGCTCAACGCGCTCGAGAACATCACGCTCCCCATGGACATCGCCGGCCGCAAGCCGAACCGGGAGTGGCTGGACCGGGTCGTGGAGACCGTCGGCCTCGCCGGGCGCCTCAAGCACCGTCCCACCCAGCTCTCCGGCGGCCAGCAGCAGCGCGTGGCGGTGGCCCGGGCGCTCGCCGCCCGCCCCGAGATCATCTTCGGGGACGAGCCCACCGGAAACCTCGACTCCCGGGCCGGCGCCGAGGTCCTCGGCTTCCTGCGCCGCTCGGTCGACGAACTCGGCCAGACCATCGTCATGGTCACCCACGACCCGGTCGCCGCCTCCTACGCGGACCGGGTGCTCTACCTGGCCGACGGCCGGATCGTGGACGAGATGCACGCGCCCACCGCCGAACAGGTGCTGGACCGGATGAAGGACTTCGACGCCCGGGGGCGGACGTCGTGACCGTCCTCAAGACCTCGCTGCGCAGCTTCCTCGCCCACAAGGGCCGCATGGCCCTGTCGGGCATCGCGGTACTGCTGTCCGTCGCCTTCGTCTGTGGAACGCTGGTCTTCACGGACACGATGAACGCCACGTTCGACAAGCTGTTCGCGACCACGGCCGCGGACGTGACCGTCTCCGCCAAGGCCGCCGCCGGCGACGAGGAGAGCATGCGCCGCGGCCGCCCCGACACGATCCCCGGCGCGGTCGTCGCCAAGGCCGCCGCGGCCCCCGGGGCCAAGTCGGCCGAGGGCAGCGTCGTGTCGCTGGCCGTCACCGTCGTCGACGCCCGCAACGAGAACCTGGGCTCCAGCACCGGCGCCCCCACCATCGCCGCCAGCTGGAACGACCAGGAGCTGCGCTCGATGGAGGTCAGCTCCGGGCACGCCCCGCGCGGCCCCACCGAGGTGATGGTCGACGCCGACACCGCCGACAAGCACCACCTCGCGCTCGGTGACGAGATCCGCACGATCGCCGTCACCGGTGACTTCCGCGCCCGGATCTCCGGCATCGCCACCTTCAAGGTGACCAACCCCGGCGCCACCCTCGTCTACCTCGACACCGCCACCGCCCAGCGCGAACTGCTCGGCGGCCCCGACCGGTTCACCAACGTCAACGTCACCGCCAAGGACGGCGTCACCGACGAGCAGCTCAAGCGGGACGTCGACCGGGCGCTGGGCGCCGGGAGCTACAAGCTCCAGACCGCCGCCGAGGCCGCCGACGCCGGCCGCAAGGACGTCGGCTCGTTCCTCGACGTCATGAAGTACGTGATGCTCGGCTTCGCCGGCATCGCCTTCCTCGTCGGCATCTTCCTGATCTTCAACACGTTCTCGATGCTGGTCGCCCAGCGCACCCGCGAGATCGGCCTGATGCGCGCCATCGGCGCCGGCCGCGACCAGGTCAACCGCTCCGTGCTCGTCGAGGCCCTGCTGCTCGGCGTGTTCGGCTCGGTCCTGGGCGTCGGCGCGGGTGTCGGCCTGGCCGTCGTCCTGATGAAGCTCATGGGCCAGATGGGCATGAACCTGTCCACCGACGACCTCACGGTCCTGTGGACCACCCCGGTCATCGGCCTGGCCCTCGGCGTGGTCGTCACGGTCCTCGCCGCCTACCTGCCCGCCCGCCGGGCCGGCAAGGTCTCCCCGATGGCCGCCCTGCGCGACGCCGGCACCCCCGGCGACCGCAAGGCCGGCTGGGTGCGCGGTCTGATCGGCCTGGTCCTCACCGGCGCCGGCGGCGCGGCCCTGTTCGCCGCCGCGGCCGCCGACGAGGCGGCCCAGGGCTCCCTCTGGCTCGGCCTGGGCGTGGTGCTCAGCCTCATCGGGTTCATCGTCATCGGCCCGCTGCTGGCCGGCGTCGTCGTCAAGGCGGTGTCGAGCGTGGTCCTCAAGCCCTTCGGTTCCGTCGGCCGGCTCGCCGAGCGCAACGCGCTGCGCAACCCGCGCCGTACCGGAGCCACCGCCGCCGCCCTGATGATCGGCCTGGCGCTGGTGGCCTGCCTGTCGGTGGTCGGCTCCTCCATGGTGGCCTCCGCCACCGACGAGCTCGACCGCTCGGTGGGCGCGGACTTCATCATCCAGTCGCCCGCCGGCCAGCCGCTCATGCCGCAGACCGAGAAGGCCGTACGGGCCACCAAGGGCCTCGACCACGTCACCGCCTACCGCGGCCTCGAAGCGACCGTCACCACCCCGCGCGGACACACGGCCGAGGAAGAGCTCAGCGTCACCGACCCGACGTACCCGCAGGACGTCCGCCGCAAGATGACCGCGGGCGCCCACCAGGACGCCTACGGCCCCGGCGCGATGTCGGTCGGCTCGGACTACGCCACCCAGTACGGGATCAAGGCCGGCGACACCCTCAAGGTCGCCTTCAAGGACGGCCGGACCACCTCGCTGAGGGTCGCCGCCATCACCACCGACGAGGGCAACCTCGACAAGGGCGTCATGTACGTCAGCACCGCGACCGCCGAGGCGAACGTCCCGGCCGACCGGCTGCCCCGCCCCTTCATGCTGCTGGCCAAGGCGCAGGACGGGCAGGCGGACGCGGCGTACACCGCGCTCAAGCACGAACTGGCCGCGTACCCGCAGTACAAGGTGCTCGACCAGACCGACTACAAGCAGACCCTCAAGGACCAGGTGGGCCAGCTGCTCAACATGGTCTACGGCCTGCTCGCCCTCGCGATCATCGTCGCGGTGCTCGGTGTGGTGAACACCCTGGCCCTGTCGGTGGTCGAGCGGACCCGCGAGATCGGCCTGATGCGCGCCATCGGCCTCTCCCGCCGCCAGCTGCGCCGCATGATCCGGCTGGAGTCGGTGGTCATCGCCCTCTTCGGCGCGCTGCTGGGCCTCGGGCTCGGCATGGGCTGGGGCGCGGCCGCGCAGAAGCTGCTGGCGCTGGAGGGCCTGCAGGTCCTGGAGATCCCGTGGCCGACGATCCTCACGGTCTTCGTGGGCTCGGCGTTCGTGGGCCTGTTCGCCGCCCTGGTGCCGGCCTTCCGGGCCGGTCGGATGAACGTGCTGAACGCCATCGCGAGCGAGTGACGGGCCCTCTGTGAGGGCGGGGACGGGCGGGGGCCGTACGGGGCCGCCGCCCGTCTCACGGCTCCCCGGGCCGTTCGATGCCGAAGCGCCGCCTCGCCAGCTCCAGGCCGTCCCGGTGCACACCCACCTGCGCCCACGAGAACGCGAGCTCGCACGGTTCCCGGTCCAGCCTGCGCAAGGTGAGGGTGGCCGGGGCGTCCGTCTGCGGGACGGGTGCGGGAAACGGCGCCTTCGGCCCCAGCCCGACCCGCGGCCCGTCGTCGTTCGGCAGGACGAACGGCGCCGCCGGACGATCGCCCATCCGCAGCGTCACCTCCACGGCCGCCCCGGGGCAGCCGCCGGCTCCCACCAAGCCGCTCCAGCCCGTGAGGGAGCGTTCGTCGGACTCGGGCAGTTCCAGCGTCGCGCGGCGGGACGCGCCCGGCGGCAGCTGCCACCACCAGACGTCGTTGGCCCTCGAGCAGTAGCCCTCGCAGAGCGGGGGCTCGATGTCCGGCCGGTCCCCGGAGCGGAACGACAGCAGGTCGACCGGCCCGTCGCCGGTGGTGACGTGGTCGACGGCGAACAGCAGCATCAGCGCCAGCAGGGCCTGGAAGGCACTGGGCAGCACCGGCAGCAGGTACCTCCAGCGCCGTGCGGCCGTCTTTCCGCGGTAGACCGAGCGGTGCGCCGGCGTGGGCCCGCCGCTCAGCTGCTCCTGGACCCGGTGGTGACGGAACCGGTGGACCGCACCGGTCTGCCGCAGCACACCCAGCTCGTGGGCGGTGCCGAGGAACTCCCAGAACCGCCAGGGCAGCCGGCCCGTCAGCCAGAGCCACGTACGGGACACCTGGTACGTGCCCCAGGCCGACCCGATCAGGGTGACGACGCCGCTGACCGCGCCGACGCGCGCCCCGAAGCCGAAGGCCTCCCAGGGCGTCGCACCCAGCACGAACCGCAGCCAGCCGCCCACGGCCGCCCCCATGAACGCCCCCACGGCCAGGGCCGACAGGGCGCCGATGAGCGCGTACTGGCGGAGCACGCCCCGCGGACCGCGCAGGACGTCCTCGGTGACGTACGCCTGGGTCAGCGTGTGCCGGACGACGAAGTGCACGCCGGTGCCGCCCAGGCCGCAGAACATCGTGATGAACAGCGTCTCCCGCGCGCCGAACAGCAGATAGAGGAACCAGCCGTACGAGCAGGCGAACAGGGCCCCCAGCACGCAGCCGGTGACCTCGGAGTGGACCTGCCACCAGGCGAAGTCGAACGTCTCGTCGCGCCGCATCTGGCCGGCGACGGTGGCCAGGTAGCGCCGGGCCCGGGCCGGGGCCAGGCGGGGGACCGCGGCGGCGAGGTCGGCGCAGACGGCCGGGAGGTACACCGCGAGCAGGTGCGACTCGATCTTCTCCGGCTGCCCGAACCTCTCCTCGTCCAGCAGCTCCCCGGGGTCGGTCGAACCCGCCTGGTAGGCCGTGCGGGCCAGGTACAGCATCAACGGCGAGGACAGGGCGGTGGCCAGGGGCGAGCCGGGTGTGCCGTGCAGGGCTTCGAAGACGGGGTCCCAGCGGCGGTCACCGGCCACCACCGACTGCTCGAGGTAGGCGATCGCGTCCCGCGGCGCCACGCGGTCGAGTTCCACGACGGCCGCCCGGGTGAGGTGGCGGCCGCTCTCGCGCACGCTCGTCTCGTACTCGTCCCCCCGGCAGGTGACCAGCAGCGGGAGCCCGTCGGTGACGGCCGCGTCGATCGCCTCGACCGCGGCGGCGTGCAGCGCCGGGGGCAGCTCGTCCAGGCCGTCGAGGACGGGCATCACCCGGTTCTCGTCGAGGAGCGCCCGCGCGGTGTCCGCACGGGCGCGGCGCCTGCCGGGGCGGGGGCCGGACCGGCCGCCGCCCGCGCCGAGCTCCCGGATGCGCTGGGCCATCCACTCCCGCAGCCCGACGGTCGGCCGCCAGGAGGACAGGGAGAGGAGCAGGGGCACCGGCTCGCCCGGCTGCCACGTCTTGAGGAGGTCCCAGGCCAGCAGCAGCGCGAGGACGCTCTTGCCGGCGCCCGGCGGCCCCAGCACGACGAGCTGGCGCCGGGGCAGGCTCCGCAGGAACTCCGGCACCTGGTCCACGTCGCCGGACAGCGGCAGGCTCCCGGCGTCGACGCCGAGCGCCCGCTCCGGCGCCCGGACCGGCCGTCCGGTGGGGGAGAAGCGGACCGGGATCCGGCCGGGGTGCTCCAGCCTCAGCCGGGCGATCTCGGTGTGGAGGCGGCCGCGGACGGCGCGGCGGAGCTCGTGTGCGGCGCGGTCGGTGTCGGAGACGACCTCGCCGTTCGTGATGTGGATCTGGGTTTGGAAGACACGCTCGGCCTCCACGTCCTTGAGCACTTGCTTCCATCCACCGCGCATGCGCGTCCCCCCGTGGTACAAGTGGCCGGAGCGTGGATCCGGCTGGCAATGCTACGTAAACCAGGGGGAGTTGCGTGATGACAATGGTGCGAAGGCGCATGCTGGCGGCCGCCGGGACGATCGTGGTCGGGGCCGTCGTGAACGTGACGACCGGCATGCTCACGCAGAAGTGGACGCTGGCCTGGTGGCTCTGCACGGCCGTGGTGGTCCTCGTGGGTGCCGCCCTGCAGGCGTGGCTGACGGCGGCGGACCGGACGGCTTCCGGGAGCCCCGGCGCCGGCCGTCGCCAGGACCTCGAGGACCTCGAGGTCGACGGCGGCTCGGTGACGCAGCGGATGGCCGGGCCCGGGGAGCAGGCCGCGAGGCGGCTCAGGGTCGCGGGAGACGTCAACCAGGAGCAGACCGGGTAGACCTGCCCGCTGCCCGCTGCCCGCTGCCCGCTGCCCGCTGCCCGCTGCCCGCTGCCCGCTGCCCGCTGCCCGCTGCCCGGGAAGGACCGGACGGAGCGGTCGCGGCCCCCGTCCGCTCAGTCGGCGCGCTTGAGCAGGACGTACCCGTCGGTGCGGTCCACCAGGGTGTAGCGGGCGTGCGGGTGGAGCTTCTTCGCGTACTCGACCGGCGGGCCGGCCCAGCCGTCGCCGTTGTCCAGCGCGATCCAGTCCGGTACCACGCCCTTGGTGCCGCCCACCCAGAAGACCCGGCAGCGCGATACCAGGCGCGCTATCGGGCCGACGTCCGACTCGACGCTCGCCCCGTCCGGGATCCGGGCCAGGAGCTCCTCGACCCGGGCCACCTTCTCGCTCCTGCGGTACGTCGCCGGGTCGGTCAGCGCCGACAGCGGCTGGTACGGGGTCAGGGCGAGCGCGGCCGCGGCGACGGCGGTGGGCAGCTGGAGGGCGTACGAGCGCAGCCACGGCCGGGGGCTGCGGCGGGTCAGGTCGATCGCGTCGGCCAGCGCCAGCACCAGCACCGGCATCAGCACCGCGCTGTAGTGCCAGTCGGTGGACCAGTAGTGGTCGTCGTGGGAGAGGAACCGCCAGCCGATCGTCGGCAGCGCCGCCAGCACCAGCGGCGAGCGCAGGGCGAGCAGGCCGGTGGTGGGCACGAGGATCCACAGCAGCGTGCGGACCTTGGTGTCCCAGCCGTCCAGGGGCCCGCCCTCGCCGAGCTTGTCCCAGTAGCCGTAGCCGCCGGAGGTGTTGAAGGCCGGGATGACGACGGTGAACGCGAGCACGGACACCAGCAGCCCCAGCGCCGCCGTCAGCAGCGCCCAGCCCGCGGTCCGGGAGGACGTGCGGAGGACCCGGTACGCCACGACCAGGGCGATCGCGGCCGTGGTGACGCCGAGGTCCTCCTTGACCAGGCACAGCGGCAGCGCCCACCACAGCGCCGCCTTCCAGCGGCGGGCCAGCAGCGCCTCCAGGGAGAAGGCGATCAGCGGGACCGCGAAGCAGATCTCGTGGAAGTCGAAGTCGACGGCCCGCTGGACGCCCCAGGACAGCCCGAAGGCCGCCCCGATCGCCAGCCCCCGGGCCCGCCCCAGCAGCCGGGTCGCGGCCCGGGTGACCGGGACCGCGGCGAGCGCGAACAGCAGGGCCTGCGCCACCAGCAGGGTCACGGGGGAGGGGAAGAGCCGGTAGAACGGCGCGAGCAGCGCCGTGATCGGGCTGAAGTGGTCGCCGAGGATGTGGCTGCCGGGGCCCTTGAGATCGGCCACGGGCGCCTGGAGGTGCGCGTAGCCGCTGATGGCCTGCGTGAAGATCCCGAGGTCCCAGGAAAGGGTCTCCATCCGCCGGTAGCGGAGCAGGGACTGCAGGGCGTACGCGACGAACAGCACCCCGGCCAGCGCGTACGGGACCCAGTCCCGGCGCGCCCGCGCGGGAGCCGGACCCGCTCCGCCCCCGCGGGGCCGGGGTATGCGGAAGCCCGGCCCCGGCGGCGGGGCGGCCGTGGGGTCGGCGGGCGTGGCCGGCGCGGTGGTGCGCGGCGGTGTCGTCATGGCGGTGGTTCCTGGGGTCATCGGGCCGGATCCCGGCAAACCGGCCCCTCCGACCTTAGGACGGGTCACCGACGGCAGAGGTTGCCGCCCCCCCTCACACCGGCATGACGGGCACGTCGTACAGAGGGATGGACTTGTCCCGGGTCACGAGGGTGAGGCCCTCGGTCTGCGCCTGAGCGATCAGCATCCGGTCGAACGGGTCTCGGTGGTGGAAGGGGAGCTGTGCCGCGCGGATGCCGTGATGGCCGGTGATCGGCAGCGGCCTGAGCTGGCAGTCCCGTGCCCGTTCCGGCAGGTCCTCAGGCCCCTCCAGCTTCCCCAGGGCCTGCTTGACCGTCAGCTCCCACGGCGTCACGGCACTCACATGGGCCAGCGACTCCGTGTCGAGGAGGTCCTTGATCTCGTCCGAGAGCTGGGGGGAGTCCAGCAGCCACCACAGGACGACGTGGGTGTCGGCGAGGAGCTTCACTCGTCGTCTCCCAGTCCGAAGGCCTCGGCGAACCCGGAGTCGTCGGACATGTCGTCGAAGTCGTCGTGGAGGAGTACGGGCTCGGTCAAGGACCCCCGCGCCGTTCGGCGGACCTTGTGCGGGAGCGGGATCACCTTCGCGACCGGCTCGCCGGACTTGCTGATGATCACTTCTTCGCCGGTGGCGACGATTTCGAGGATCTTGGAGAAGTGCGTCTTCGCCTCG
The DNA here is from genome assembly GCF_044753805.1 of Streptomyces sp. NPDC093225. NCBI lineage: Bacteria > Bacillati > Actinomycetota > Actinomycetes > Kitasatosporales > Streptomycetaceae > Streptomyces > Streptomyces sp. NPDC093225. The sequence goes on along the minus strand of NZ_JBIVNX010000006.1, from coordinate 60,511 downwards.
TGGACGTTGTACTGCCGGGCGGCTTCCATCGCGACCTCGCAGCGAGGGATGGACTAGGTGCTGGACTTAGGCTAGCCAGGGAGGGGTGGCGGCGACCAGCTCCCTCACCCCCTGAGTGACCGCAATCCCTCGCGCGGGTGATCGCCCCCGGGCGTACGCTGGGAGCGCGCCGGCGCAGCCGGCACCCCCGGCCCGTGAGACGTGTCGGGTCCTTCGCGTTGCCCATTTCTCGGACAGTTCCCCACTCTCGGACACACCGGACGGAAAGCCCTTTCATGAGCCTGCACGGTCTGCTCGACGCCGTCATCCAGGACCCCGCGCTCGGCGAGGCCGTCAAGGCGGCCGCGGACGGCCACCGGATGCACGTGGACCTGGTCGGCCCGCCCGCCGCGCGGCCCTTCGCCATCGCCGCCCTGGCCCGCAGCGCCGGCCGCACGGTGCTCGCCGTGACCGCCACCGGCCGCGAGGCCGAGGACCTGGCCGCCGCCCTGCGCTCCCTGCTGCCGCCCGACGAGGTCGTGGACTTCCCCTCCTGGGAGACCCTGCCCCACGAACGCCTGAGCCCCCGCAGCGACACCGTGGGCCGCCGCCTGGCCGTGCTCCGACGCCTGGCGCACCCCTCCAAGGACGACCCGGCCGCCGGGCCGGTGAGCGTCGTCGTGGCGCCCGTACGGTCCGTGCTCCAGCCGCAGGTCAAGGGCCTGGGCGACCTCGTGCCCGTCGCGCTGCGGCAGGGGCAGGGGGTCGACCTCGGCGAGGTCACCGAGGCGCTGGCGGCGGCCGCGTACGCGCGCGTGGAGCTGGTGGAGAAGCGCGGCGAGTTCGCCGTGCGCGGCGGCATCCTCGACGTGTTCCCGCCCACCGAGGAGCACCCGCTCCGCATCGAGTTCTGGGGCGACGAGGTCGAGGAGATCCGTTACTTCAAGGTCGCCGACCAGCGCTCCCTGGAGATCGCCGAGCACGGCCTGTGGGCCCCGCCCTGCCGCGAGCTGCTGCTCACCCCCGAGGTCCGGGAGCGCGCCGCCGCACTCGCCGAGGCCCACCCCGAGCTGGGCGAACTCCTCGGCAAGATCGCCGAGGGCATCGCCGTCGAGGGCATGGAGTCCCTCGCACCCGTCCTGGTCGACGACATGGAGCTGCTGCTCGACGTGCTCCCCGAGGGCGCCATGGCCGTGGTCTGCGACCCCGAGCGCGTCCGCACCCGGGCCACCGACCTGGTCGCCACCAGCCAGGAGTTCCTCCAGGCCTCGTGGGCGGCGACCGCGGGGGGCGGCGAGGCGCCCATCGACGTCGGCGCGGCGAGCCTGTGGGGCATCGCGGACGTCCGCGACCGGGCCCGCGAGCTCGGCGTCATGTGGTGGTCGGTCTCCCCGTTCGCCGCCGACGAGGAACTGTCCGACGAGACGCTGAAGCTCGGCATGCACGCCCCCGAGACCTACCGCGGCGACACCGCCCGGGCGCTCGCCGACACCAAGGGCTGGCTCACCGACGGCTGGCGCACCGTCTACGTCACCGAGGGCCACGGCCCCGCCTCCCGCACCGTCGAGGTGCTCGGCGGCGAGGGCATCCCCGCCCGCCTCGAGGCCGACCTCGACGGCATCCAGCCCTCCGTGGTGCACGTCGCGTGCGGCGCGATCGACAGCGGCTTCGTCGACCCCGGCCTGAAGGTCGCGGTGCTCACCGAGACCGACCTGACCGGCCAGCGCACCGCCACCAAGGACCTCGGCCGGATGCCGGCCCGCCGCCGCAAGACCATCGACCCGCTGACCCTCCAGGCCGGCGACTACATCGTCCACGAGCAGCACGGCGTCGGCCGCTACCTGGAGATGGTCCAGCGCACGGTCCAGGGCGCCACCCGCGAGTACCTGCTCGTCGAGTACGCCCCCGCCAAGCGCGGCCAGCCGGGCGACCGCCTCTACATCCCCACCGACCAGCTGGAGCAGGTCACCAAGTACGTCGGCGGCGAGGCGCCCACCCTGCACCGGCTCGGCGGCGCCGACTGGACCAAGACCAAGCAGAAGGCGAAGAAGGCCGTCAAGGAGATCGCGGCCGACCTCATCAAGCTGTACAGCGCCCGCATGGCCGCCCCGGGGCACACCTTCGGACCGGACACCCCCTGGCAGCGGGAGCTGGAGGACGCCTTCCCGTACGCCGAGACCCCCGACCAGCTGTCCACCATCGCCGAGGTGAAGGAGGACATGGAGAAGTCGGTCCCCATGGACCGCCTGATCTGCGGCGACGTCGGCTACGGCAAGACCGAGATCGCCGTCCGCGCGGCCTTCAAGGCCGTCCAGGACGGCAAGCAGGTCGCCGTCCTGGTCCCGACGACGCTGCTGGTGCAGCAGCACTTCGGCACCTTCTCGGAGCGCTACAGCCAGTTCCCGGTCAACGTGAAGGCGCTGTCCCGCTTCCAGACCGACACCGAGGCCAAGGCCACCCTGGAGGGGCTGAAGGAGGGCTCGGTGGACGTGGTCATCGGCACCCACCGCCTCTTCTCCTCCGAGACGAAGTTCAAGGACCTGGGCCTGGTCATCGTCGACGAGGAGCAGCGCTTCGGCGTCGAGCACAAGGAGCAGCTGAAGAAGCTGCGCGCCAACGTCGACGTGCTGACCATGTCGGCCACCCCGATCCCGCGCACCCTGGAGATGGCGGTCACCGGCATCCGCGAGATGTCGACGATCACCACCCCGCCGGAGGAGCGCCACCCGGTGCTCACCTTCGTCGGCCCGTACGAGGAGAAGCAGATCGGCGCGGCCGTCCGCCGCGAACTCCTGCGCGAGGGACAGGTCTTCTACATCCACAACCGCGTCGAGTCCATCGACCGGGCCGCCGCCCGGCTGCGCGAGATCGTGCCCGAGGCGCGGGTGGCCACCGCGCACGGGCAGATGGGCGAGAGCCAGCTGGAGCAGGTGGTCGTCGACTTCTGGGAGAAGAAGTTCGACGTCCTGGTCTCCACGACGATCGTCGAGTCCGGTATCGACATCTCCAACGCCAACACCCTCATCGTCGAGCGCGGCGACACCTTCGGCCTCTCGCAGCTGCACCAGCTGCGCGGCCGCGTGGGCCGTGGCCGCGAGCGCGGGTACGCGTACTTCCTCTACCCGCCGGAGAAGCCGCTGACGGAGACCGCGCACGAGCGGCTCGCCACCATCGCCCAGCACACCGAGATGGGCGCCGGCATGTACGTGGCCATGAAGGACCTGGAGATCCGCGGCGCCGGCAACCTGCTCGGCGGCGAGCAGTCCGGCCACATCGCCGGCGTCGGCTTCGACCTGTACGTGCGGATGGTCGGCGAGGCCGTGGCCGACTACCGGGCGTCCCTCGAGGGCGGGGTGGAGGAGGAGCCGCCGCTGGAGGTCAAGATCGAGCTGCCGGTGGACGCGCACGTCCCGCACGACTACGCGCCCGGCGAGCAGCTGCGCCTCCAGGCCTACCGGGCCATCGCCTCCGCGAGCTCCGAGGACGACGTCACGGCGGTCCGCGAGGAGCTCACCGACCGCTACGGCAAGCTGCCCGAGCCGGTGGAGAACCTGCTGCTGGTCGCCGGGCTGCGGATGCTGGCCCGGGCCTGCGGGGTCGGCGACATCACCCTCCAGGGCAACAACATCCGCTTCTCGCCGGTGGAGTTGAGGGAGTCCCAGGAGCTGCGCCTGAAGCGGCTCTACCCGGGGTCGGTCATCAAGGCGGCCGCCTCGCAGGTGCTCGTACCGCGGCCGAAGGCCGGGAAGATCGGCGGCAAGCCGCTGGTCGGGCGGGAACTGCTGGCGTGGACGGGCGAGTTCCTGGCCCAGATCCTGGGGTCGTGACGTACCCCGGGGTCGCGAAGGCCTCGGGGCATTGAGCAGCGCCCCGGCGGTGACGGCGTCACCGCCGGGCACGCGCGACCGCGTGCGACCGCGTGCGACCGCCCGCGGACCCCGACGGGTCCGCGGGCGGTCGTGTGTCGGTGCGTGCGAGGGGGCTACCTGTTCGGGTCGTCGTCGATCCCGAGCTGCTTCTCGACCTGCTGCTGGGCCTGGTCCACCTGCTCGGTGTACTTGTTGCCCGTCCGGTCGTTGACCTGCTTCTCGGCGGCGTCGGACAGCTTCTTGCCGTGCTCGCCGCGGAGCAGCTCCCTGGCCCGGTCCATGATGCCCATGCACGAACTCCCTTCGGTGCCCCTTTGGTCACGCTACGCCCCATTGGGGTGATTCGCTCGCCGGCGGTCCCCCTAGGATCGGGACCCATGCGCCGCGTCCTCGCCCCGTCCGCCGCCGTCCTGCTGGCCTCCGCCGTGCTCCTGACGGGCTGTACGAGCACTCCGCCACCCACGGACCGGGCCCGGGGACCCCGGGCCGCCGCGGGCGCGTTCGCGGCCGTGGACGCCCTGGCCGTCAAGGGCCGCGCCCCGAGGACCGGCTACTCCCGCGACGCGTTCGGCACGGCCTGGCTCGACACCGACGCCAACGGCTGCGGCACCCGCGACGACATCCTCAAGAGGGACCTCACCGGCACGCGCTTCAAGGACGGGCACTGCAAGGTGGCCTCCGGCGTGCTGGAGGAGGACCCGTACACCGGCCGCCGGCTGGAGTTCGCGCGCGGCCGCTCCGCCATAGACATCGACCACGTGGTGGCCCTCTCCGACGCCTGGCAGAAGGGCGCCCGGGGCTGGGACCGCGGCAAGCGCGTGGCGTTCGCCAACGACCCGCTCAACCTCGTCGCCGTCGACGCGGCCGCCAACCGGGGCAAGGGCGACGGCGACACCGCGACCTGGCTCCCGGCCAACCGCGCTTATCGCTGCCCCTACGTGGCCGCGCAGGTGGCCGTGAAGGCCAAGTACGGGCTGTGGGTGACGGCCGCCGAGCGGGACGCGATGAAGCGCGTCCTCGCCGGCTGCCCGGACCAGACGCTGCCCGCCGGCGGCAACCCCACCACCCCGCCCGCCCGCTTCCGCTGACCCCCGCACGGCGTCCGCGCGGCCCCGGACCGTCCACGGACCGGTCCGGGTCCGTCCGTCCCTTCTACGGGCGGTACCGTCACCACCGCACCAACCAGGCAACGGTTCCGCACAACCCGGGAGCCACCGGCCGGACCGGTGTATACGCTCAAGGCCTGCCCGGGCGTGTCCGCGCCCCGACGACCAGGCCCCACCAGCCCACAGGAGCAGTCCATGCACGGCCCCGGCTACCCGCAGCAGCCGCCCACGCCCCCCGCCCGGCCCGCCGACGGCGCCGTGGTGGCGCTGCGCGTGCTCTTCGTGGTCCTGCCGCTGCTCAGCTGCGGGTTCCTCTCCTGGGCCACCACCCTGAGGGCCGCGATCGTCTCCCGCCACCAGCGCACCTGGGGCGTGTTCGTCGGCGTCCTCGCCCTGAACATCCTCTTCCTGGTCCTCATCGCCAAGGACCCGACCGACGACCTCAGCACCTGGTACGGCAACCTCGCCATGGTCGGCTCGCTCGCCTCCGCCGCGGGCTCCATCGCCCACTTCCTGTACGTCGACATCCGCGGCCGCGCCGACGCCCCGGGCTGGTCGCCGTACGCCCGGCCGCCGGTGGTCTCCCCCGTCCAGCAGCCGTACAACGGCCAGGGCTACGGCTACCCGCCCACCCAGACCACCCGGCCCGCGCACCAGGCGCCGCTGCCGCAGCCGCCGCTGAACCAGCAGCCGCCCGTCGCCCAGCCGCCGGTGAACCAGCCGCCCGTACCGCCCCAGCCGCAGCGCCTGGGCCAGGTCCGCGCCGAACTCGACGAGCTCAGCGAGCTGCTGCGCCGCGAGAGCGGCGGCCAGCACCCCGGCATCGACGAGACCCGCGACGGCGGCCCGCAGGGGTCGGGCCGGTGAGCGACCGCGTCATCGCCGGCCGCTACCAGCTCGCCACCATCCTCGGCGAGGGCGGCATGGGCCAGGTGTGGACCGGCTACGACCAGCGCCTCGACCGCCGCGTGGCCGTCAAGCTCCTGCGCCCCGACAAGGTCTCCGGCGGCAGCGCCGGCTCCGCCGAGGCCGAGGAGATGCGCCGCCGCTTCACCCGCGAGTGCCGCGTCACCGCCCAGGTCGACCACCCGGGCCTGGTCACCGTCCACGACGCCGGCAGCGACGGCGAGGACCTCTACCTCGTCATGCAGCACGTCGAGGGCTGCGACCTCGCCGACCACCTCGCCCAGCACGGCCCGTACCCGTGGACCTGGGCGGTCTCGGTCGCCGCCCAGCTGTGCGGGGTGCTCGCCGCCGTCCACGCGGTGCCGATCGTCCACCGCGACCTCAAGCCGCGCAACGTGATGGTCGGCCCCGACGGCACCGTCACCGTCCTCGACCTCGGCGTGGCCTCCGTCATGGACGCCCCCGACACCACCCGCCTCACCCAGGTCGGCGTCCCCATCGGCAGCCCCGCCTACATGGCCCCCGAGCAGGCCCTGAGCGGCGCCGTCGGCCCGTACACCGACCTGTACGCGCTCGGCGTGCTGCTGCACGAACTCCTCAGCGGCAGCGTGCCCTTCGCCGGGGCCACCGCCCTCGGCGTGCTGCACCGGCACCTGAGCGAGGCGCCGGTCCCGCTGCGCCAGCTGCGCCCCGACGTGCCGCCCGCGCTGGAGGCCCTCGTGCTGCGGCTGCTCGCCAAGGAGCCCGAGGCCCGGCCCTCCTCGGCGCAGGACGTGTACGAGGCGCTCGTCCCGCTGCTGCCCACCCACGGCCGGCCCGCGGAGTCCCTGGACCCGACCCGCCCCTTCCTGCGCCCGCACGCCCCCTGGCCCGACCGGGCCGGCTCCGCCCCGGCCACGAGCACGCCCGCGGCGCAGCCCGCCCCCGCGGACGACCGCCCTCGCACCGACATCGCGGCCGAGGTCGACCACGTCCGGCGCCTGCTCGACGAGGGCCGCCTCACCCAGGCCGCCGACCTGCTCGGCAACCTGCTGCCGGTGGCGGCCTCCCAGCACGGCGAGTACTCCGCCGTCGTGCGCTCGCTGCGCAAGCAGTACGCGGCCACCCTGATGGACGACGGCCAGTACCGGCGCGCCCTGCCCGAACTGCGCCGGCTCGCCCAGGACTACGCGGCCGACACCGGCACCGGCAGCGGCCAGCACAAGGCCCTGCGGGTCCGCTACGAGATCGCCCAGTGCCTGGAGCAGCTCGGCGAGGCCGCCGCCGCCCTCGCCGAATACCGGTCGCTGCTGCCGTACTTCGAGAACCAGTACGCCAACTCCGACCGCGAGCTGCCGCTGGAGATCCGCCGGCGCATCGGCCACCTGCTGCTGTCCCTCGGCGACCGCCCGGCCGCCCGCGACACCCTCGGCCGCCTCCTCTTCGACGCCGAGCGCCTGCACGGCCCCCACCACCCGTTCGCGGCCGAACTGCGCAACACCGTGCACTGGCTCAGCCAGGTGCCGTAGGGGGTGCGGCGCGGAGGCCGGCCCGGCCGACCTCCGCCGTCGACGCCCGACGCCCGACGCCTCAGTAAGAGCCCTTCCAGATCTTGAGCTTCAGGCGGACGTAGCCCTGCTGCAGTCCGCCCTCCTTGAACTCGACCAGGCTGACCAGGCCGGTCTTCGACAGCACACAGAACCGGAAGCCCGGCTTCATGTCGGAGATCTCCACCTTCTCCTGGAAGCGGGTCACGGCGCTGCACGTCTCATAGGTGCCGCTCTCGTTCCGGTTCAGCACCACGAGCTGGGTTTCCTCCTCGGCCCACAGGCCGGCCGACCACCGGTACAGCTCCCGCTTCTTCTCGTTCTTCCTGACCGGCCGCAGCGGGTCGTCGTCGAGGCTGAAGCCGTAGTCCTCGGCCACGTCCACGGTCGCCGTCTTGAAGACGTCCGAGGGCGCCCCGCCCGCCGAGGGGGAGGGGCTGCCGGAACCGCCGTCCGACCCGCCCGATCCGGACGCGCCCCCCGCCCCGCCCGCCGGCGCCGTGACGGTGGCCGTCACGGTCGTGGTGGCCGTGACCGTCACGGTGGCGGCCACGCGCTCGGCGGTCGGCGAGGCGACCACCGCCGGCAGCCCGAAGAAGCCGAGGACCAGGCCGATGAGGCCGGTGAGGGCGGAGATCCAGCCCGCCACCTCCCCGAAGACGCGCATCGTGCCCCGTGGCCCCTGGTCGGGCCCCGCCTCGGACGGCGGCTCCGACGGCATCGGCGGCGGTGGCGGTGGCGTGCTCGGTGTCGCGGTCATGCATCCCCCCGTTATCGGCCACCCACGGGCCGAATCGGCGGGGTCATTGTGTCCGTCAGGACCTCCGGTGACGCCGCACGTGCCGGAACCTGACCGGAATCCGCCCCCGGGCGGCCAGGCCGCCGAGGACCAGCAGGGCGGCCGCCCCCGCTCCGGCCCCCGCCCGCAGGCCCGGCGGGCGGAAGGTGCAGGAGACGGTCGTGCCCTTCACCGGGGTGGCGACCAGGCCGAGGTAGGAGGACGCCGGGGCGCCGTCGCAGCGCCAGCCGGCAGTGCGGGGGACGGCCAGGACGGCCGTGCCCCGGCTGCCGGGCGGGAGGTCGGCGCGGACGCCGTCGTCGGTGACCGAGACCCGGACCGCCCCGGTCGCGCGGAGCCGGGCGACCGCGGCCGCCAACCGCTCCCGGTCCAGGCAGCCGAGCCGCCACTCCCGGGGGGCGGCCGGCTCGAAGACCACCCGGGCGGCCGCGCCACCGGGCGAGACCCCGAGCGGCTGGAGCGCCGCCCGGTACCGCGGCCGCCCGCCGATCAGGCGCACCGACGGCCCGCGGGAGCCCAGCCGGACCCGCCCGTCGTGGTCCGGCGCCCACAGGTACGTCCCGGTACCCGCCCGGCACACCCCGCCGACCGGGTCCTCGTACACCCGCGCCCCCAGCAGGAGTTCCTGGTTGCGGAAGGGGGACGGACCGAAGCGGCCCGGATCGGCGTCCGGCCGTACGGTCACCAGCGGTGGCACCGCCGTGCGCGCCACCGCCGTGCCCCGCACCCGGGCGCCCACCGCGAAGACCGCGTCCGTGACCGGGTTGTCGAGGCTCTGCACGCTCCGCCCCCGCGAGGTCCAGCCCGCACCCAGCGCCGCCATCGTGCGCGTCAGCACGGCGGGGGTGTGGCTGCTGTAGTACGCCCCGCCCTCGCCGCCGAGCAGCAGCGGATCGTTCCCGGAGAACTGGTCGCGCCCCGGATCGGTGCGGTACGCCGGCCAGCCGTCGGCGGCGGCGACCGCGGCGGCCCGCGCGCCGTGCGCCGCACCCCAGGCGGGGTAGTCGTCCAGCCGCCCCAGCCGGGCCCGGTCCGCGTAGGCCGTGGTCGCCGCGGCCTGCCCGGCCAGCGAGCCGGCGAGCAGCACCGCCGCCACCACCGACCGGCCGGGGCGCCGCCCGCGGCCCGCCGCCCGGGCGAGCAGGAGGCCGCCGGCCGCGGCCCCGAGGCCCGCGCCGAAGAGCGGCAGGCTCCACGCGCTGCGCAGGGGGCTGCCGGCCGCCGCGGCCGCGAGCGCGGTCAGCACCGCGCCGCCGCCGAGCAGCGCGCGCGGCGCGGGCCAGCCGTGCGCGACCGCCGCCCAGGCCGCCATGACCAGCACCCCGGCGAGCACGAAGGTCTGCCGGTACGGGCTGCCGTTGGGGGTCTGGAAGACGTGCCAGGCCAGGTGCGCGGGCTCCCACTGGAACGACAGCGCCACGGCCACCGCCAGCGCCGGCCAGGCCCACCGCTCCCGGCCCGGCACCCCCCGGTGGAAGGCCAGGGCGGCGGCGAGCAGCAGCGTGCCCGTCCCCGTGAACACGGCCGGGGTGAAGAAGTCGTACGTCGCCGGCAGCGCGCGGGCGAACACGTCCGCCCACCCGGCCGCCCGGAAGGTCGCCTCCATCCCGGGGTAGGCGTGCCGGGACCCGAGGAAGACCGGAACCAGCACCGGCGCGGCCAGCGCGATGCCGAGCAGCGTCCGCCCGGCGGCCCGCGCGAGCACCCGGGCGGAGCCCCGCACGTACCCCCGCACGAACCCCCGGACACCCGCGGACGCGGGGACGGTCAGCGCGAGGCGGACCAGCAGCACCAGGCCCGCGCCCAGCGTGGCCATGTACGCGGTGTAGAAGTTCGCGGTCCAGGCCAGCGCCACCACCAGCGGACCGAGCAGCGGTCGGCGCCCGCGCAGCGCCCACTCGCCGGCGAGGCAGAGCAGGGGGAGGGCGATCAGGCCGTCCAGCCACATGGGGTTGTACGCGGCCTCGGTCACCGACCAGCCGCACAGCGCGTACGAGGCGCCCAGGACGGCCGCCGCCCAGCCCCGCCCGCGGCCCCGGTGCTGGGTGCGCAGCAGCCAGGTCATCGCGGCCGCCGCCACCGCCGTCTTCAGGACGCAGACCACGTACACGGCCAGGTCGATCCGGTCGCGCGGGAAGAGGGCGACGAGCGGGGCGAAGGGGCTCGTGAGGTACGTGCCGAGGTCCGGCAGGAAGGCGGTGCCGTAGCCGGACTGCCAGTTGAGCAGCAGCCCGCCGGCGGCCCGGCCGTGCAGCAGGTCCCACAGGTGTGCGTGGAAGGGGATGAACTGGTTGTTCAGGTCGTTGACGGCGCGGTGGTGCGGCCCGAAGGGGAAGACCCGCGCCACCGCGTCCCCGGCGACGACGGACAGGGCGGCGAGGAGTCCGGCGAGGACGGCCGGGCGGACGCCGGTACGGGCCGGGCGGGCGCCGGTACGGGGCGGCCTCCCGGGGTCGGCGGTCACCGGGACCGGGCTGACTCCGGTACGGGGAAGGGGACGTTCCGTTGTCGACATGGTGGGGGAGAGACTGCCAACCCCGTGCGCCGAGGCGGTGAACGCGACTGAACGGCCAGGGAATCGTTGGTCGAATCGGTAGCTGAGATCAGCCCCGACTCCCTACCATCGATCACCGCACGGCTTGTGCATGGACGCACAATCTCCGGGAGGCTCCCTTGCACCGTCGCACAGCGCTCTCCGTCTCCGCCGCCCTGCTGGCCGCGGCCCCCCTGCTCACCGCGTGCGCGAGCGACACCCGCGCCGGTACGGCGGCCGTGGTCGGCGGCGAGCGGATCGCGACCTCCGCGCTGCAGGCCCAGGTCAAGGACGTCCGCGAGGCGCAGAACCGTTCTCCCCAGGCCGCCGACCTCATCGGGAACTCGGCAGGCCTGGAGCGCGCCAAGCTGAACTCGATGATCCAGAGCCTGGTGCTGGAGAAGGCCGCGAAGAACGCCGGGCTGACGGTCACCACGAGGGAGATCGAGGACGCCCGCGCGGCCGACGTGCAGCGGCTGGGCGGCGAGGAGCAGTTCGAGGCGATGGTCCTCCAGCAGGCCTCCATCGCGCCCGACCAGATCGACGCCGCTGTCCGGGACCGGCTCATCGTCGGCAAGCTCGGCGACAAGTACGGGCACGATCAGATCATCGGACCGGTCACGGCCGCGGCGAAGCAGCTCGGGGTCAAGGTCAACCCGCGCTACGGAGCGTGGGACGCGTCCAAGATCCAGCTCGCCGCGGTGAAGACGCCGTGGATCACCCAGCGCACGGTCCCCCGGGAGGCACCCCGCCCGGCGTGACGCCCGCGTCCCCGCCCGCGACCTCGGCCGGCCGGCCTCGGGCCGCCCTCACCCCGTACCTCCCGCGACCTCGGCCGCCCGGCCGCCCTCAGGGGTCGGTCAGGGGCCGGTCAGGGCCGCGTCAGGGCAGCCGGGCGGGGCCGGCCGGTCCGGCGGGGTAGGTTCGAAGGGTGACTGACACGACCGCCACCACCACCGACCCCGAGGCGACCGGCACCGGCCGCATCGTCCTGCTCACGACCAGCCACCGGGTGGCTCCCGGCCTGCTGTCCTGGACCGCCTGGGAGGCCCTGCGCGGCGCGGACCGGGTGCTGTGCGCCGACCCGGGGCACCCTCAGCTGCCGTACCTGCGCGAGGCCGGGATAGCCGTGGAGGAGGCGTACCTCGACGCCCAGGAGCTCGTGGCCGCGGCCGCGGGCGGCCGGACGGTCGTCGTGGTCCCCGGTGGCGAGGGCGACCGCCGCCTGACCGACGGGCTGGCCCGCATGGCCGGCTCCGGACGGGTGTCCATGCCCGACCTGGAACTGCTGCCCGGCTCGTACGACCTGCCCGGCGCCCGCCTCCTGGACCTCGTCCAGGTGATGGACCGCATCCGGCGCGAGTGCCCCTGGTCCTCGCTGCAGACCCACGAGGGCCTGGCCAAGTACGCGATCGAGGAGGCGTACGAGCTCGTCGAGGCCATCGAGGACGGCGAGCGGCACGAGCTGCGCGAGGAGCTCGGCGACGTGCTGCTCCAGGTCGTCTTCCACGCGCGCATCGCCGAGGAGGACGCCGAGGAGCCCTGGTCCGTCGACGACGTGGCCGGGACCATCGTGGAGAAGCTGATCCACCGGCACCCGCACGTGTTCGGGGACGCCACCGCCGAGACCCCCGAGGACGTCAAGGCGCACTGGCTGCGGACCAAGGCCGCCGAGAAGCAGCGGGATTCCGTCACGGACGGCATACCCCTGGGCCAGCCGGGCCTCGCGCTCGCGGCCAAGCTCGCCGGGCGGGTGCGCAGCGGCGGCGTGGACGTGGACCTGCCTGAGGGCGAGGGGATCGGGTACGAGCTGCTGGCCCTCGCCGCGCGCGCCGACGCGGAGGGCGTCGACCCGGAGACCGCGCTGCGGGCGGCGGCCCGGGCGTACCGGGACGCGATCCGCGCCGCCGAGGGCGTCGACGCGTAACCCCCGGACCCCGACCGCTCAGAAGGGGCAGGCCCCGTCCCCGGCCCCGTCCCCGGCCCCGTCCCCGGACCCGGCCCCGGACCCGTGACCGGACCCGCCGGAGGGACCGGCCCCGCCGCCGGACGGTCCCGGACCGGGGCCGAACTCGGGGCCGAGCCCGGAACCGGGGCTGATCCCGGGCGGCGTCCGGTGGGCGTCGGCCGAGGGCGGCCGCGGCGCACGGTCGGCCGGGTTGTACCAGTGCGTCCGCGGCCGGTTCAGGAACCACTCGCCGAAGCCCAGGGGCCGGACCCGCTCGCCGCCCGAGGCCGCCGGTACGGCGTCGTAGAAGATCCGTGCCGGGTCCGCGCCCAGGTCCTCCAGCAGGGCGGCGGTCTCGTCGATGAACAGCGACGGCCCGCTGAGGTACACGTCCTGCTCCCGCCACAGCCCGCGGGTGGCGAGTGCGGTCGCGAGGCGGTCGGTGGCCTGGTTGCGGTGCTGGCCGGGAGCGGGGGTGATGTACGTGACGGTGAGCCAGCGGCACTGCTCCTGGAGCCGCTCGATCAGCGGACGGTCGTAGAGGTGCGGTTGGTCGCGGGCCACGACGAACAGCCGGATGTCCTGCTGCGGCGGGTTCTCGACCAGCTCCTCCAGCATGGCCCGGACCGGTGCCCAGCCCGTGCCCGCCGCGATGAAGCTGACCGGGCGGTTCGCGTCCCGGCGCAGGGTCATCGCGCCGCCGGCCGCGCCCAGCCGCAGCCGCTCGCCCGGCTGCGCCTCGCGGACGAGGTGGTTGCTGAGCCGGCCGCGCTCGATGCGGCTGATGTGCAGGTCGACGGTCAGGTCGGCACGGGGCGCATTGCCGATCGAGTACGTCCGCCACGTCGTCGGCACCCGCTCGCTGCTCACGCTCACGTACTGCCCGGAGGAGTAGGGGAGGCGCCGGTGCGGCAGCAGCGTGAGCACGGCTATGTCCCGGCCGTACTGGAGGTGCCGCACGATCTCGGCGTCCCACCAGGCCGGGTCCGTGCTCTCGGCGGCGCCGGCCGTCATCACGTCGGCGATCACCTGGTACGCCTCGCCCCACGCCTTCTCCACCGCGGGGGTCCAGGCCTCCCCGGCCGCCTCGGCCAGTGCGGCGAGGAGGCTGGTCCCCACGGCGGCGTAGTGCTCGGCGCCGACCAGGAACTTGCGGTGGTCCCGCCCCAGGTCCCGCAGGTACGGGACGAGGGACGGGTCGTCCAGGTGCGACACGACGTGGGTGAGCGCGGCGAAGAGCCGGTCGCGCTGCCGCTCCATGTCCTCGAATCCGGGAGGGAACATCTCCCGGATCCCCGGGTTGTGCCAGAACAGGTGCGAGTAGAAGTACTTGACCGCGTGCTCGGCGCGTCGCTCCACCACCGCGAAGCTGCTCTTCAAGATCCTCACATCCACCAACCGAAAGTAGGAATGTGAGACTCGGTCAGGTCAAGGTCCGTCGTATCTACGGACAGCCTTAGGCATACCCGCGCATATGCCTAAGGCCTACCTGTGGGTACGCGGGGCCGGGTCCGACGGGCGCTCCGCCGCACCGCCCCCGATACCCCTGATGAGGGCCCCGGGCGCCGTTCGGTTGCCTCCCCGGACGGTCCTTTCCGCCCGTGCGGCGCGCTGGATCGGTTGTCGTCTACAGCTATACCGGTGCGGTAGCCGGTGCTCCCCCCACCGCAGTACCCACCACCCCCTCCGATGGCTGACCTCCGGTCGTCCTCGCCCCGTCCGCCCTCACTTCAGGTCGAAGCCGCCGGCTATGAGGTACAGGTCCGGACTGTCCGTGGAAGGGGCCTCGCACCGGGCGGCGACGGGCGGGGCCTCCCGGGAGTCGGGGACGCCGGTCCAGGCCACCCGGCTGCGGCCCTCGGCGTCGCGGTGGAAGCCGAGCGCGACCTCCGGGTGCCACCCCGCCGGGAAGTGCGGCTGCTCGGCCCCCGGCGGGACGGTGTACGTGACCGAGTCCGCGGTGCCGGTGAGGACGGCGTCCTCCCCCTTCCCGACGAGGCAGTCGACCCTGATCTCGGCCCGTACCGTGCCGGTCCACCGCCCGTTCTCGCGGAACGCGTGCTGGACGGTCACGTGACCCCATGACATCGCGGGCGTCGGCCGAGCCGCGCCCGGCCGCGCGACGGAGTGCGCGTCGACGCCCAGGGTGATCGACCCGTCCGGGTCGGGCGCGGGGCCCCGCAGGGCGAGGCGCCCCCAGCCGTGCAGGCTGGTGCTCGCCCGCAGGCCGACGTGGGATCCACGCGCGGCCGGAGCGGCGGTGGCGGAAGAGGCGACAGAAGCGGCGGGGGAGGCAGGAGCGGCAGGACCGGCGGAAGCGGCGGAGGCCGCGGTGACGGGCACGGCGACCACGGCGGCGGTGGCCAGCGCGATGCCCGTGAGGAACGTACGCATGATCGGACCTCTATTCCTGTGCGGAGGCGGGTCGGTTCGATCCCGCTGCACCCACGCTCGCAGCCGCCCCACCCCCACCACGTCCCCCGCGAGAGGGGACCGCCTCCCCCGCCCGGGGGAGGGCCCGTCAGCCCGCCGCGGCACCGCCCGGGCGGTGCGCGCCCACCGGGCCGACTAGGGTCGGGCGCATGCAGGACCAGCCCTCCGCCCAGACCCCGCCCGAGCTCTTCACCTGGGAGTTCGCCACCGATCCGTACCCCGCCTACGCCTGGCTGCGGGAGCACGCGCCGGTGCACCGGACCCGGCTGCCCAGTGGCGTCGAGGCCTGGCTGGTCACCCGCTACGCGGACGCCCGCCAGGCCCTCGCCGACCAGCGGCTCAGCAAGAACCCCGCGCACCACGCGGAGCCCGCGCACGCCAAGGGCAAGACCGGCATTCCGGGCGAGCGCAAGGCCGAGCTGATGACCCATCTGCTCAACATCGACCCGCCGGACCACACCCGGCTGCGGCGGCTGGTGTCGAAGGCGTTCACGCCCCGCCGCGTCGCGGAGTTCACGCCCCGCGTGCAGCAGCTGACCGACCAGCTCATCGACGGCTTCGCGGCGAAGGGGGAGGCGGACCTCATCCACGAGTTCGCGTTCCCGCTCCCCATCTACGCCATCTGCGAGATGCTCGGCGTACCGCGCGAGGACCAGGACGACTTCCGCGACTGGGCGGGCATGATGATCCGCCACGGCGGCGGGCCGCGCGGCGGCGTGGCCCGCTCGGTCAAGCAGATGCGGAGCTACCTGGTCGACCTGATCCACCGCAAACGGGACGATCTGGGCGACGACCTGATCTCCGGTCTCATCCGGGCCAGCGACCACGGCGAGCACCTCACGGAGAACGAGGCCGCCGCGATGGCCTTCATCCTGCTCTTCGCGGGCTTCGAGACGACCGTCAACCTCATCGGGAACGGCCTGCACTCCCTCTTCATGAACCCCCGCGAGCGCGACCGGCTGCAGGCCTCCCTCGCCGCCGGCGAGACGGACCTGCTGGCCACGGGCGTCGAGGAGCTCCTCCGCTACGACGGCCCGGTCGAGCTCGCCACGTGGCGGTTCGCCACCGAGCCCCTGACCCTCGGCGGGCAGTCGGTCGGCACCGGCGACCCGGTACTGGTCGTGCTCGCGGCGGCCGACCGCGACCCGGCGCGCTTCGCCGAACCCGACACCCTCGACCTCGCCCGCTCCGACAACCAGCACCTCGGCTACGGCCACGGCATCCACTACTGCCTCGGCGCGCCGCTCGCGCGCCTGGAGGGGCAGACCGCGCTGGCCACGCTCCTGACGCGCCTGCCCGACCTGCGACTCGCCGTCGAGCCGGCCGAACTCCGCTGGCGGGGCGGGCTCATCATGCGCGGGCTGCGCACCCTCCCGGTCACCTTCACGCCGGAAGGAGCGTGACGGTTCCCTTAAGGAAGATTTCCCTCCGGAAACCGGCCCGAGGGGCGCCGTGCGCCGCGCCGGGGGGACGTAACGGGCTCAACTGGGCGCCGATAGACGGCCCGTAGGGATTCCGACACGGAGCGGAACTGAGCATTCCTCAGTTTCGTGATCTCAACGTGATCTGCGCTGCATCGACTTGTGACATCCGTTCGAACCCGGCTAGGTTCGCGGTCGCCCCCTTGCCGCCACGAAAGGCCCTCACGCATGCGCTCCGGTAACGGCCGCCACCGTCGGCCCCGCCAGGCCCCCGCGATCGTCGTCACGGCTGGAGTCACCGGCTCCGCCCTCGCGCTGCCGCTGCTCGCGGCCACCAGCGCCTCCGCCGCCGACACCACCACCTGGGACAAGGTCGCCGAGTGCGAGAGCGGCGGCGCCTGGAGCGCCGACCTCGGCAACGGCTTCTACGGCGGACTGCAGTTCACCCAGGAAGTCTGGGAGGGCAACGGCGGCCTCGCCTACGCCGCCCGTGCCGACCTCGCCAGTCGTTCGCAGCAGATCACCGTCGGCGAGCGGGTGCTCGCCGCCCAGGGCCCGTCGGCCTGGCCGATGTGCGCGGGCCCGGCCGGCCTGACGAAGGGCGGCCCGAAGGCCAAGGTCGACGCCGGCCTGGAGGACGAGGGCAAGCCGGTCACCCCGGCCCCGGTCCGCCCCGACCAGGGCACGGAGACCCCGGCCGAGCCGACCGAGCCCGCCGCCCCGGGCACCCCGAGCCCCGGCGCCACCACGCCGACGACGCCCTCGACGCCGACGACGCCCGCGACCCCGGGCGGTCCGACGGACCCCGCCTCGCCGTCCGCGCCCACGACGCCGGGGACTCCCGGTACCCCCGGCACGCCGGGCACGCCGGGCACGCCGGGCACGCCCACCGTCCCCGGTACGCCCGGTACGCCCGGTACGCCCGGCACCCCCGACGTCCCGACCGGCACCCCGGGCACCCCCGGCACCCCCGAGACCCCGACCGGCACCCCGTCGGACCCCGGCCAGACCGCCGACGGCGCCACCGGCAAGCACCGCGGCACCCCGGCCCTCGAGGGACCCGGAACCGAATCGGACATATTCGCCGCAACGGGACGTCACGCCGCGAATGATGACCCGGGTGCAGCTGACGGCGCGTCCGGGAACGACGTCTCCACCCTTACGGAGACCACCACCGACCCGACGTACACCGTGCAGCCCGGCGACAGCCTCTCGGAGATCGCGGACGAGAAGGGCCTCAAGGGCGGCTGGGATGCCCTCTACAAGGCGAACGAGCAGCTCATCGGGGATGACGCGGACCTCATCAAGCCGGGACAGAGCCTCCACCTCGGGCAGAAGTAGGGGCAGTTCGGGCGCAGTCGGGACACCCGGTACGCGTTGAATGTCCGGGTTTGGCGCGAGTGAGACATGAGTCTCAGGCCGTCAACTGGCGTGTTGCGTCCGGGAGGTGTGCGCAAGCCCCCTCCCACCTGCGCAAACGCCGGTTCCCGGAAGGCAAGTACGAGCGGTTTCTCCCCGATGTCCCACCTTGAACATCGGGGAGACCTCTGCCTACGGTCTGACCGCTCGCCACCGCGAGCCCCTTCGACCGCACGCCGAGTCCTGCCACCGGACGCAAGGGAACAGTCGACGCGTAAGCGCCGTAGGCAGGAGCGGGGGACCCAAGATTTTTGCCGGGCCCGGCCGTTGAGAGACGGTCACGGAACCGGCTAGGGGTGAAGCCACGCGCTAGGTCGCGAGGCCGGGCAACTCACTCGCCCGAACCCGACAGCTCACCTCGCAGGCGTCGGTGAGGAGACCTTCCATGCTGTCTTCCAGCAAGGGCAAGCACCGCCGTGCGTCCAAGGCCGCCCGTACCGCCGCCCTCGTCGGCGTCGCCGGTGCGGTCGTCGCCGCTCCGCTGATGGCCGCCGGTTCGGCCAGCGCCGCCACCGCTTCCGAGTGGGACCGCGTCGCGCAGTGCGAGTCCGGTGGCAACTGGTCCATCAACACCGGCAACGGCTACTACGGCGGCCTGCAGTTCTCCGCGTCCACCTGGGCGGCGTACGGCGGCACCTCCTACGCCCCGCAGGCCAACCAGGCCTCCAAGTCCCAGCAGATAGCCGTGGCCGAGAAGGTTCTGGCCGCCCAGGGCAAGGGTGCCTGGCCGAGCTGCGGCGTGGGCCTGTCCGGCGCCTCCTACAAGGGCTCCGACGGCTCCACGTCCACGAAGTCCTCCAAGAGCTCCAAGTCCTCGAAGTCGACCGCGAAGAAGAGCACCCGCTCCTCCGAGTCGACCCCGACGACCCGCTCCGCCCGCACCTCCGAGGCCCCGAAGCCGGCGTCCTCCGGCGTCATCAAGAAGGGCGACGGCTCCTACGAGGTGAAGGCCGGCGACACCCTCGGCACCATCGCCGACGCCCAGCAGGTCAAGGGCGGCTGGGAGAAGCTCTTCGAGCTCAACAAGGACATCGTCACCGATGCCGACCTGATCTACCCGGGCCAGATGCTGAAGCTCTCCTGACCGGAGCCGAAGCCCTCTGAGCGGCTCTCGAAGCTCTCCTGAGCGGAGATCTGCTCACCCGGTGCAAGCACGTCCGCCCGGCGCGTCCTCCCCCCGACGCGCCGGGCGGACGTATGTTCGGCGCAGCCCGGGGGTCCCCGAAAGGCCGTCAGGGCCTCCGGAGTGCTCTTGATCAAGGGCCGTATGTCCTGGAAGGCGGGTATTCAGCCCCTTTTTCGTCCCAGGACCCGGGCGGTCGGCTGGCCGATGCCCCGGAGCCGGTTAGGCTCTAGTCCGGCTGGGTCGGTCCCACGGCCCAGGCGCCACCGCACACCTAGCGTCACATCCCAGAAGGAGATGCTCGTGCCGTCCATCGACGTCGTCGTAGCCCGGGAAATCCTGGACTCCCGAGGCAACCCCACGGTCGAGGTCGAGGTCGGCCTCGACGACGGCAGCACCGGCCGTGCTGCCGTTCCCTCCGGTGCCTCCACCGGTGCGTTCGAGGCCATTGAGCTCCGCGACGGGGACCCGAACCGCTACCAGGGCAAGGGCGTCGAGAAGGCCGTCCTCGCCGTCATCGAGCAGATCGGCCCCGAGCTGGTCGGCTACGACGCCACCGAGCAGCGCCTGATCGACCAGGCCATGTTCGACCTGGACGCGACCGACAACAAGGGCTCGCTCGGCGCCAACGCGATCCTCGGCGTCTCCCTGGCCGTGGCGCACGCCGCGTCCGAGGCCTCGGACCTGCCGCTGTTCCGCTACCTCGGCGGCCCGAACGCGCACCTGCTGCCCGTTCCGATGATGAACATCCTGAACGGCGGCTCGCACGCCGACTCCAACGTGGACATCCAGGAGTTCATGATCGCCCCGATCGGCGCGGAGTCCTTCTCCGAGGCCCTGCGCTGGGGCACCGAGGTCTACCACACCCTCAAGTCCGTGCTGAAGTCCAAGGGCCTGTCCACCGGCCTCGGCGACGAGGGCGGCTTCGCCCCGAACCTGGGCTCCAACCGCGAGGCCCTGGACCTCATCCTCGAGGCCATCAAGCAGGCCGGCTACGCCCCGGGCAAGGACATCGCGCTCGCGCTCGACGTCGCCGCGTCCGAGTTCTACAAGGACGGCAAGTACAACTTCGAGGGCCAGGCCCGCTCGGCCGCCGAGATGACCGAGTACTACGAGGAGCTCGTCTCCGCGTACCCGCTCGTCTCCATCGAGGACCCGCTGTTCGAGGACGACTGGGCCGGCTGGAAGGTCATCACCGACAAGCTCGGCGCCAAGGTGCAGCTCGTCGGTGACGACCTGTTCGTCACCAACCCCGAGCGCCTGGCCCGCGGCATCGAGGAGGGCACCGCCAACGCCCTGCTCGTGAAGGTGAACCAGATCGGTTCCCTGACCGAGACCCTCGACGCCGTCGAGCTCGCCCAGCGCAGCGGCTTCAAGTGCATGATGTCGCACCGCTCCGGCGAGACCGAGGACGTCACCATCGCCGACCTGGCCGTCGCCACCAACTGCGGCCAGATCAAGACCGGTGCCCCGGCCCGCTCCGAGCGCGTCGCCAAGTACAACCAGCTGCTGCGCATCGAGGAGATCCTCGACGACGCCGCCGTGTACGCCGGCCGCAGCGCGTTCCCGCGCTTCAAGGGCTGATCCTCCGGTCATCCCCAGAGGTCGCTAGAGCCTCCGTACGTCCCCGCACTCGGTCCCGTACCGTGTGCGGGGACGTACTGCGTCATACGTACTGCGTCGCGCACGGACGCACACGTGCCCGCACGGACGTACGCGTACGCGGGCGCGCACGGACGACGGACCACGGGGAGCAGGGGAGGCGGCGCACATGTCCGGGAACCGGGACCGGTTCTCCACCGCGACCAGGCTGCGGCAGCTCGGGGAGCGCACCGCGGCGCACGTCTACCGCTCGCAGTCCCGGCGCCAGGTGCGGCGCAGTCGGCTGACCGGGCGCGCGGCCCTGCTGGTCCTCGTCCTCTGTACCCTGGTCGTCGCCCTCGCGTACCCGATGCGCCAGTACGTCTCCCAGCGTTCGGAGATCGCCGAGCAGCAGCAGGAGGCCGACCGGGCGCGCCAGCGCCTGGAGGAACTCCGGGACGAGAAGGCCCGCTGGCAGGACCCGGCGTACGTCGAGCAGCAGGCGCGCGAGCACCTGCACTACGTGCGACCGGGGGAGACCGGGTACACCGTGGCCGACCCGGAGGCCGAGGAGCGGCGCCGCGCCGAGACGGGCGAGGCCGACCGGCCCTGGTACTCCAACGTCTGGGACGGGGTCGACAAGGCCGACCGCCCGGACGACAACTGAGACCGCCGACGGCCGGCACCGAGCACCGCCGACCGTCGACGACCGCACACGACAACTGAGAGACATCACTTCAGGCATGGAAACGCCCCCGCCCCAGACCGAACGGACCGAGCCCACGGACGCGGACGTCGCCGCGTTCAAGGAGCAGCTCGGCCGCCCGCCGCGCGGGCTGCGCGCCATCGCGCACCGCTGCCCGTGCGGCCAGCCGGACGTGGTCGAGACGGCCCCGCGGCTGCCGGACGGCACGCCCTTCCCGACGGTGTACTACCTGACCTGCCCGCGCGCCGCCTCCGCCATCGGCACCCTCGAGGCCAACGGCGTGATGAAGGAGATGCAGGCCCGGCTCGGCACCGACCCGGAGCTGGCGGCCGCCTACCGGGCCGCGCACGAGGACTACATCGCCCGCCGCGACGCGATCGACGTGCTGGAGGGGTTCCCGAGCGCCGGCGGCATGCCCGACCGGGTCAAGTGCCTGCACGTGCTGGTCGGCCACTCGCTGGCGGCCGGCCCGGGCGTGAACCCGCTCGGCGACGAGGCCCTGGCGATGCTGCCCGAGTGGTGGGCCAAGGGTCCGTGCGTGACCCCCTGCGGGGAGCAGGGCACCGACGAGGAGAAGGAGTCCGAGTGACCCGGGTCGCCGGAATCGACTGCGGTACGAACTCCATCCGCCTGCTGGTCGCCGACGTCGACCCGGCCACGGGAGAGCTGGTCGAGCTCGACCGCCGGATGATCATCGTCCGGCTGGGCCAGGGCGTGGACAAGACCGGCCGGCTGGCCCCGGAGGCGCTGGAGCGCACCTTCGCCGCCTGCCGCGCGTACGCGGCCGTCATCAAGGAGCTGGGCGCGGAGAAGGTCCGCTTCGTGGCCACCTCCGCCTCGCGCGACGCCGAGAACCGGGACGAGTTCGTCGCCGGCGTGCTGGACATCCTGGGCGTCGAGCCCGAGGTGATCAGCGGCGACCAGGAGGCCGAGTTCTCCTTCACCGGTGCCACCCGGTCGCTGGCCGCCGCGGGTCGTTCGGACCTGGCGACGCCGTACCTGGTGGTCGACATCGGCGGCGGCTCGACCGAGTTCGTCCTCGGCGCGGAGCACGTGCGCGCCGCCCGGTCGGTCGACGTGGGCTGCGTCCGCATGACCGAGCGCCACCTGGTGGTCGACGGTACGGTCACCGACCCGCCGACCGAGGCGCAGGTCGCCGCGATGCGGGCGGACATCGAGGCGGCCCTCGACCTGGCCGCCGGGACCGTCCCGCTGGGCGAGGCCCGCACGCTGGTGGGGCTGGCCGGTTCGGTCACCACCGTGGCCGGGATCGCGCTGGGGCTGGCGGAGTACGACTCGGAGAAGATCCACCACTCCCGGATCCCGTACGAGCAGGTGCGTGCGATCAGCGAGCGGATGCTGACCGCGACGCACGACGAGCGGGCGCGGATCGGCGTCATGCACCCGGGGCGGGTGGACGTCATCGGGGCGGGGTCGCTGGTGCTGCTGGCGATCATGGAGCGCATCGGTGCGACCGAAGTCGTCGTGAGCGAGCACGACATCCTCGACGGGATCGCGATCTCGGCCGCGGAAGGGGTCGAGGTCGACGGGAGCCGCTGAACGATGGCGCTCCGGTCGGGCCCGCTGACCGGAGCGCCGTCATCACCGTCGGACTCAGATGGTGCGGTAGATGTCGCGCCGGTCGCCGACCTTGACGACGAGGACGACGAGCTCACCGTCCAGGACTTGATAGGCGATCCGGTGGTTGCCGACCCGGAGCCGGTAGAGGCCAGACGGTCCGGTGAGCTTCTTGACGTCGGCGTCCTCGCGGTACGGATCATCTCCCAGCGCGGTCAGTGCGGCGAGGATGCGCATTGCGGCTGGTTTGTCGATCGCCCGGAGCTGTCGTTGCGCCGCCGTGGTGAACCGGAACGCGTACTTCACGCCGCTCCGTCACCCCGCTCGCTGAACAGGTCGGCCAGCAGCTCGGCCATGGTCACGGTCGGACCGCCTTCGGCCAGCACGGCCTCCGCCTCGCGGGCGAGCAGTTCGTCCGCCGCTTCTTCGAGCGCGTTGAAGTCCGCGATGGGGACCAGGGCGGCCACCGGAGCGCCGTTGCGGGTGATGATGGTCGGCGCGCCCTGCTCCGCCCGGTTGATGTGGTCTGCGAGATGGGCGCGGGCCTCGCGCACGGTCACGGCATTCTCACTCATGACGGCAGTGTACGCGCGCATGTGTACACGCGCCGGTCCGGCGCCGAACAGGTGCGGGTTCACCGGGAATGCCGGACGGGATCGCGATCTCGGCCGCCGCGGGCGCCTGAGGGCCGTCGGAGTCGTGCCGTGAGGGGTCCGTGCGCGGGCCCCTCACGCGTCTCCGGGCGGGCCCGACCGGGTGGATCGGGGGGTTCCGGAGGTCGGGTACAGGGGTTTCGAAGGTCACTTCGGGGTTCTGAGAGGGCCATGACAGGGTCGTCGGCGCCGTCGTCCGCAGAAACTTCGTGAAGTTCTTCACAAGGAAAAAGGGTCCGGCGGGGGTCCGGAAGGGCCCTTCGGCTCTCTCCGGAGGCCCGGCGGCCCCTTTCGTGCGATGCGAACAGCCTACGGGATCCGTTTCGTTCGGATGAACAACAGCTCTGGTTCAGCTGTCCGTCGGCCGTGAGGTCCAGCTCAGCGGGGGTGTACAACGTGTTCCGTTACACCGTGGTTCCCGTGCGGCACCATGACCTGGGTCACGTGGGCGGCGCAGTGTAGCAGAGGGGCTATCGGTTCTTGTGAAGGGGCTCACGAGCATCCCCCTACTGGGTGCTGGATACTCGATGGCATGAGCACCACGGAGCGTCCCCGGATCCTCGTAGTAGGCGGTGGGTACGTAGGCCTGTACGCAGCCCGGCGCATCCTCAAGAAGATGCGCTACGCGGAGGCGACCGTCACGGTCGTCGACCCGCGGTCGTACATGACCTATCAGCCCTTCCTGCCCGAAGCCGCCGCCGGCAGCATCTCGCCGCGCCACGTCGTCGTCCCGCTGCGTCGGGTCGTCCGTGGTGCCGAGGTCCTCACCGGCCGCGTCACCAGCATCGACCAGGACCGCAAGGTCGCCGTCGTCGCGCCGCTCGTCGGCGAGGCGTACGAGCTGCCCTTCGACTACCTGGTGGTCGCGCTCGGCGCCGTTTCCCGCACCTTCCCGATCCCCGGCCTCGCCGAGCAGGGCATCGGCATGAAGGGCGTCGAGGAGGCCATCGGCCTGCGCAACCACGTCCTCGAGCAGCTCGACAAGGCCGACTCGACCACCGACGAGGAGGTCCGCCGCAAGGCGCTGACCTTCGTCTTCGTCGGCGGTGGCTTCGCCGGTGCGGAGACCATCGGCGAGGTCGAGGACATGGCCCGCGACGCGGCGAAGTACTACACCAACGTGAAGCGCGAGGACATGCGCTTCATCCTGGTCGACGCCGCCGACAAGATCCTCCCCGAGGTCGGCCCCGAGCTCGGCAAGTGGGGCAAGGAGCACCTCGAAGGCCGCGGCATCGAGATCTACCTGTCCACCTCCATGGACTCCTGCGTCGACGGCCACGTCGTGCTGAAGAACGGCCTCGAGGTCGACTCCAACACGATCGTGTGGACCGCCGGTGTGAAGCCGAACCCGGCCCTGGCCCGCTTCGGCCTGCCGCTCGGCCCGCGCGGCCACGTCGACACCGCCCCGACCCTCCAGGTCCAGGGCAGCGACTACATCTGGGCCGCCGGCGACAACGCCCAGGTCCCGGACCTCGCCGCCCGCAAGGCCGGCGTCGAGAACGCCTGGTGCCCGCCGAACGCCCAGCACGCGCTGCGCCAGGCCAAGGTCCTCGGCGACAACGTCGTCTCCGGCATGCGGGGCTTCCCGCAGACGGAGTACAGCCACGCCAACAAGGGCGCGGTCGCGGGCCTCGGCCTGCACAAGGGCGTCGCGATGATCGTCATGGGCAAGATGAAGATCAAGCTCAAGGGTCGTCTCGCCTGGTACATGCACCGTGGCTACCACGGCCTGGCCGTGCCGACCTGGAACCGCAAGATCCGCGTCTTCGCCGACTGGACCCTCGCGATGTTCCTGAAGCGCGAGGTCGTCTCCCTGGGTGCCATGGAGACCCCGCGCGAGGAGTTCTACGAGGCGGCCAAGCCCGCCCCGGCGCCGGCCGCCGCCGCGGCCGCCCCGGCCGAGAAGGCCAAGGCCTCGTAAGTACGACCCCGAAGGGGCCGCCTGCCATCCGTGGTGCAGGCGGCCCCTTCGGCGTGCCCGGGGGCATGAGAGGGCGGGCGGCGGGGTACGCGATCTCGATGGGAGTTTCCCTGGGAGGTGTGCCATGACCGGTGCCGCGTCGCGGCTGACCGATGCCATCGGAGTGCTCTTCGGCGCCCCGCCGCCCGTCCGGATCCGGGCCTGGGACGGCAGCGAAGCCGGTCCGGCGGACGCGCCGGTCCTCGTCGTACGGCAGCGGCGGGCGCTGCGCAGACTGCTGTGGAAGCCCGGGGAGCTCGGTCTGGCGCGCGGCTGGGTGGCCGGCGAGCTGGAGGTCGACGGCGACCTCTACGAGGCCCTGGAGCGGCTCGCGGGCCTGCTGTGGGAGCGGGATCCGGCCGCGGGCCGGAAGGCCTCCCTGCGCGATGCCCAGGTGCGCGGCGCGCTGCGCGACCTGGTGGCGCTGGCCGGGCCGCTGCCCCCGCCCCCGCCGCCGGCCGAGGAGGCTCTACGGGGCTCCGGGGCGCTGCACACCCGGCGCCGCGACCGGCAGGCGATCAGCCACCACTACGACGTGGGCAACGACTTCTACGCGCGGGTCCTGGGCCCGTCGATGGTGTACTCCTGCGCCTACTGGAGCCCGGGCGGCACCCTGGAGCAGGCCCAGTACGACAAGCTCGACCTGGTCTGCCGCAAGCTCGCCCTCGCGGAGGGCGACCGGCTGCTCGACGTCGGGTGCGGCTGGGGCTCCATGGCACTGCACGCGGCCCGCGAGTACGGCGCCCGGGTCACCGGCATCACGCTGTCGCGGGAGCAGGCCGCGTACGCCCTCAAGAGGGTCGCGGGGGAGGGGCTGGCCGACCGGGTCGAGATCCGCGTCCAGGACTACCGGGACGTCAGGGACGGCCCGTACGACGCCGTTTCGTCCATCGGCATGGCCGAGCACGTGGGCGCCGAGCGGTACCGCGAGTACGCCGGGGACCTGTTCGGGCTGCTGCGGCCGGGCGGCCGGCTGCTCAACCACCAGATCGCCCGGCCCCCGGAGGCGGACGAGGCGGCGTACCGCGTCGACGAGTTCATCGACCGGTACGTCTTCCCCGACGGCGAGCTCTCGCCGCTCGGCAGCACCGTCGCCGAGCTGGAACGGGCCGGCTTCGAGGTGCGGGACGTGGAGTCCCTGCGCGAGCACTACGCGCTGACGCTGCGGGCCTGGGTGGCCAACCTGGAAGACCACTGGGACGAGGCGGTCCGGCTGGCCTCGCCCGGCCGGGCCCGGGTCTGGCGGCTGTACATGGCCGCCTCGGCCCTCGGCTTCGAGCACGGCCGCCTGGGCGTCAACCAGGTCCTGGCCGTGCGGCAGGCCGAACGAGGGGTGTCCGGCCTCGGGTTGCGCACCCGCACCTGGAACACCGCCGCCCCGGAAAGCGGTTCCGAACCGGCCGCCGGGGGACCCGGACCCGCCGGGCTCCCCGACCTCGCCGTCGAGGGCCCCGGTCCCGGCGGGGGCTCGTTCGGGCTCGCCGAGTTCGGGGAGGCCGTCGAGCCCGTGCCCCCGGGCGGACCCGGGGTCCCCGCCGGGGCGGAGGAGCCCGTGGCGGAGGCGCCCGGCTACTGACCCCGACCAGGCCGCAGGGCCGGACGCGTCGCATGCGTCCGGCCCTGCGGGGCCACGGGTCCCCCCGCCGACCTACTCGGTCTTGATGGCCGTCAGCATGTTCAGCCGCGCCGCGCTGCGCGCCGGCCACATCGCCGCCAGCACGCCCACGACCGCCGCCAGCAGCAGGAAGACGCCGATCCGGTCGAACGGGATCACCAGCTCGTAGCCGGGGATCGAGTTCTTGAAGGTCTGGCCCAGCGCCCAGGCGAGGAACGTGCCCAGGCCGATGCCGAGGACCGCTCCGAAGAGGGAGATGACCACGGCCTCCAGCCGGATCATGTTCTTGACCCGGCCGCGGTCGAGACCGATCGCCCGGAGCATGCCGATCTCCTGGGTCCGCTCGTAGACCGACATCGCCAGGGTGTTCACGACGCCCAGCACCGCGATGATCAGGGCCATGCCGAGCAGGCCGTACATGATGTTCAGCATCAGGTTGATGATGCCGCCCTGCTCGTTGCGGATGTCCGTCTTGTCGGCGACGCTGATCGCCGGGTTGGAGCCGAGGGCCTCGACGACCTTCTGCTCGGCGGCCTTGGACTCGCCGCCGGCCATCTTGACGTACACGTTCGGGATGAACGGCCGCTCGGTGTGCTCGAGGATCAGCTCGTCGGACAGCACGTACGGGGAGACGAACTCGTTCTCCTTGTAGACCGCGCCGACCGTCAGCGTGGTCTTCCTGCCGTCCTCGTACTCGGCGGCGAAGGACTTGCCGACCGTCAGGCCCGCCTTGTCGGCGGTCTTGTCGGCGACGGCGACCTCGCCCTCGGCGAGGGAGGCCAGCGAGCCGTGGGTGACGTCGAGGGCGAGGACCTTCTCCAGCGCGCCCGGGGTGACGCCGGAGGCGGCCTTGTACTCGTCGCCGATCTTGATGTTGCCGGCGATCTGCGGGGAGACCGTGGCACCCGGGATCTGCCGCAGCGGCTTGAGGACGGCCTTGTCGAGGGTGTCGTGGTTGGCCATCGAGACCATGTAGTCGGCCTTGATGTTGTCCGTCGTCATGCGGTCCACGGCCTGGCCGACGGTGACGCCGAGCACGGTCAGTCCGGTGACCAGGGTCAGGCCGATGGTCAGCATGCCCGCGGTGACGCCGGTGCGGCGCGGGTTGCGGACGGCGTTCTGCGAGGCGAGCGAGCCGGCGACGCCGAACACCTTGGCCAGCAGCGGCCGGACGGTGGCGATCAGCGGGCGGGACAGCATCGGGATGAGCACGGCCACGCCGATGAGGGTGAAGAACGCGCCGCCGCCGATGGTCCAGCGGCCGTCGCCGCCCTGGGAGGCGCCCAGGAAGATCAGGCCGATGCCGAGGGCGGTCAGGACGCCGCCGACGCTGTTGAGGACGATCAGGGACTTGCCGGTGGTCGGCAGGTGCGCGCTGCCCATGGCGGCCACGGGCGGGATCTTGGCGGTGCGGCGGGCCGGCAGCCAGGCCGCGAGCATCGTGATCACGATGCCGACGACCAGCGCGATGATCACTGTGTTGGGGGCGATGACGACGTCGCCGGCCGGGATCTTGGCGCCGAAGGAGTCCATCGCGGAGCGCAGCGCGACCGCGAGGCCGACGCCCACGCCGAGGCCGGCCGCGGAGGCGGCGAGGCCGACGAGGAACGCCTCGGTGAGGACCGAGCGCTTGACCTGGCGGCGGGTGGCGCCGACGGCGCGCAGCAGGGCCAGTTCCTTGGTGCGCTGGGCCACCAGCATGGTGAACGTGTTGTAGATCAGGAAGACGCTGACGAAGAGGGCGATGAGGCCGAAGGCCAGCAGGCCCTGGTTCATGCCGGCCATGCCCTGCTCGATGTTGCGGGCCTGCTCGTCGGCGAGTTCGGCGCCGGTCTGGGCCTTGGCGTTGTCGCCGATCAGCGGCTTGACCTTCGACAGCAGGGCGTCGGCGGAGGCGCCGGCCTTCGCCGCGACGGAGACCTCGTCGTAGTAGCCGGGCTGGAGGTAGAGCTTCTGGGCCACCGGGGTGTCGAACAGGACCAGGCTGCCGCCGGCGTTGACCGCGCCGTCCTCGGTGGTGAAGACGCCGGAGAGGGTGTACTCCTTCACCGGGCCGTTGGTGGCCACGCGGACGGTGTCGCCGGTCGAGTAGCCGCCCTTGCGGGCGGTGTCCTCGTCGAGGGCTATCTGGCCGGCCGCGGACGGGCCGGTTCCGTCGGTGAACGCGTAGCGCGGGTCCTTGCCGTCCTTGACGGGGGCGAAGTTGGCGCCGGTGTTGGCCCAGCCGTTGCCGATGAGCTTGCCGTGCTTGTCGGCGACGCCGGCGAAGCCCTGCACGCGGCCGGAGACGGACTCGACGCCGTCCAGTGCGGCGATCTTGTCGACCGTCTTCTGGCCGAGGCCCGGCTCCGCCTTCTTGCCGGAGGCGTCGCGGACGCCGGGTCCGTACGAGGTGACGGAGACGGCCACGTTGTCGTAGCTCTTGCGGGACTGGTTGGAGAGGGCCTTGCCGACGGTGTCGGTGAAGACGAAGGTGCCGGAGACGAAGGCGACGCCGAGCATGACGGCGAGGACCGTCATGAGCAGTCGGGCCTTGTGCGCGAGGACGTTGCGCAGGGCTGTACGGAACATGGTGGGTGCGTCCAGGAAGTCTTGGGGTGCGGCTGAGGGGGCTCGTGGCTTCTCGGGGGAGGCCGGGGGCCTCAGCTGGTCCGGCCCTTGGCGTCGAAGGCCTTCATGCGGTCGAGCACGCCGTCGGCGGTCGGGCCGTACAGCTCGTCGACGATGCGGCCGTCGGCGAGGAAGATGACGCGGTCGGCGTACGAGGCGGCCACCGGGTCGTGGGTGACCATGACGACCGTCTGGCCCAGCTCGCGCACGGAGTTGCGCAGGAACCCGAGGACCTCGGCGCCGGAGCGCGAGTCGAGGTTTCCGGTGGGCTCGTCACCGAAGATGATCTCGGGGCGGGAGGCCAGGGCGCGGGCCACGGCCACGCGCTGCTGCTGGCCGCCGGAGAGCTGCGTGGGGCGGTGGGAGAGGCGGCCGGACAGGCCGACCATCTCGATCACCTTGTCCAGCCACTGCTTGTCGGCCTTGCGGCCGGCGATGTCCATGGGGAGCGTGATGTTCTCCAGCGCGGTCAGGGTCGGCAGCAGGTTGAACGCCTGGAAGATGAAGCCGATCTTGTCGCGGCGCAGCTGGGTGAGCTGCTTGTCCTTGAGGGAGCCCAGCTCGGTCTCACCGATGCGGACCGAGCCGCTGGAGAAGGTGTCGAGGCCCGCGACGCAGTGCATGAGCGTCGACTTGCCGGAGCCCGAGGGGCCCATGATCGCGGTGAACTGGCCCTGGGCGAAGTCGACCGAGACCCGGTCGAGCGCGACCACCTGGGTCTCGCCGTGGCCGTACACCTTGGACAGCTCCGTGGCGCGGGCGGCCACTGCGGTCGCACGGGGGGAGAGGTTCATGGTGGTCACGGGGTGCTCCTGTTCGGGCCGGATGCGCCCTCTGGGGGCGCGGTCTGCGGGACCCTTCCATCGTCGCCGGGGGAGACGCCCCTGGGATCAGCCGGCGAGGCCAATCCGGGGCCCACTGGAGTCTGACCGGACCAGCGGCGGCATCCTCCTTTGGTATGACGCCGCGAGCGGCGGCCCGCCGTGCGGGCGGGGGGTGGCCCGGGGTGGCGCAGGGGGAGCGAAATCCCGTCATTTCGCATGCGGCGAGGGGGGCCTGCCGTATCGTCCGGACCGCGCCTTCTCTCCCCTGACACTCCCTCAAGCGTCAATAAAATCAGACAACATCGGGTTGATCTTCGCCTGTTGGGAGGAGTCTTCCGGTTAGGCTCACCTTCTGC
Source organism: Streptomyces sp. NPDC093225 (assembly GCF_044753805.1). Lineage (NCBI taxonomy): Bacteria > Bacillati > Actinomycetota > Actinomycetes > Kitasatosporales > Streptomycetaceae > Streptomyces > Streptomyces sp. NPDC093225. Next base: position 29,566 of record NZ_JBIVNX010000006.1, on the reverse strand, counting down.
GTTCAAGGCTTTCGCGGAGCCGTACGCCTTGCCCGGATGGTGGAATGCAGACACGGCGAGCTTAAACCTCGCTGGCCTACGCGGCCGTGCCGGTTCAAGTCCGGCTCCGGGCACTTCCCTTCACCTCTCGAGGGAGAAGAACTCCGCGCACTCGACGGATAAAACCGGAGGGGCGACCTGTTTCCGGATTCGAAAACAGGTCGCCCCTCCGGTTTATTTGCGGAGCGCTCAGAAAATTCCCGTGACGGTGGTGGCCCAGCCGGCCGTTCCGGCCAGCAGGGGGTCGCTCGGGGCGGTCCTTCCGCCCGGGTGGAACAGCAGGCATCCGGTCACGCAGGTGGTGGTCCTCCGGGTGCCGTCCGCGTCCACGTACCGCACCGTGCGGGCGGGGTCGGCCGGCGTGGTCGCCCAGAAGTCGCCGTACGACCGGCCGGCCGTCGGGCGGAACTGCCGGTACGGGACCGCCGGGCCGCCGGCGGGGTCCGTGTAGCTGCCGGTCACGACCCGGCCCTGGACGTTGCCCGCGGAGGCGAGGCGGGGGCGCTCGGCCGCGGAGAAGCCGGCGGTGGCGTACGGCGTGCTGCTGCCGAGGGAGTAGGCGCCGCGGGTGATGCGGCCCGGCCGCAGCGCGAGCCGTCCGGTGGACTCGTTGCGGGTGACGAGGTCCTGGACGCCGTCGCCGTTCATGTCGCCCATGCTCAGCACGGTGGTGGAGCGCCAGCCAGTGGCGCCGAGGCGGACGGGGGAGCCGAGGTCGAAGGGCCTGGTCTGATCGGCACTGCCGTCCGAGCGGGTCCGGCCGCGGAACAGGGTCAGGCCCGCGTCCGTGCAGGTCGCGTCGGCGCACTCGCGGACGAGGAGGTCGTTGCCGCCCCTGTACCCGTACGCCGAGCCGCCGTCGAGGTCCCCGGGGAGGAGCAGCTGGCGCACCCGGGACCAGTCCTGGTCCGCGCCCCCGGCCGACGGTCGGACCAGCTCCTGCTTCGTCCGGCCGAACGGGGTGCCGAGGCCGCTGTTCGGGTAGAGGTAGAGCTTCCTGCCGCCGGCGAAGCGCACGACGTAGTCCTCGTACCCGTCCGGGCCGCCGCCCCCGATCCCGGTGAAGTCGCCGCCGTGCGCGACGAGCGCGCCCTTCCAGCCGGACGTGCCGATGGTCCTGGCGGCCCCGAAGCGACCGGTCCCCTTGCCCGGGTGGAGGCGGAGCCCGCCCTTCGCGTCCGTTGCCACGACGTCGGCGTAGCCGTCGCCGTCCAGGTCGCCGTGGAGGTCGTGCAGGGCCCGCCCGGAGGCGGGGGTCCGGCCCGGGGCGTAGACGAACTGCGGCTGCTCGGCCCGCAGCAAGATCTGGGTGACGGAGAGGTTGCCGGAGGTGTCGTACGCCGCGACGGCGAGCCCCATGGACGGCGTAATCGGTGCAGGTCGGGGGCCCTATGGGGGGCTTGTCGGGATTCGTCGGACACGTCGTCGGCCGTCGCGGGCAGGGGGACGCAGAACCGTGATCTGACCGAAACCCATCGGTCGCAGGTGGCGGGGAAAGATCCTCCCTCAGCAGTAGGGTGGATCCTTTGCTAACACATTACTCTTGACGCAAGGCCGCGCACGGTGGCCATGGAGGAGTGAGATGAGGAGCAGCAACCCGGTCTTCTCGCGACGGGGGTTCAGCCGCGACAACGGCTACGCCGGCTTTGAGGCGCAGCACGTGCAGGCCGGGACCGCGACCAACCCGTACGCGACCAACCCCTACGCCGCCGACCCGGCGACGGGCCTGCCGCAGGCCCCGGCCCGCGCCGGCGTGATGACGATCGACGACGTCGTCAGCCGCACGGCGCTCACGCTCGGCACGGTCATCCTGACCGCCGTCCTGGCGTGGACCCTGCTGCCCGTCGACGCGGCGAACCTGAACAAGTCGTACGGGATCGCCGTCGGCGCCGCGCTCGTCGCCTTCGTCCTGGCGATGGTCCAGTCCTTCAAGCGCAAGCCGACGCCGGCGCTGATCCTGGGCTACGCGGCCTTCGAGGGCGTGTTCCTGGGCGTCATCAGCGCCGCCACCAGCACCTACATCGGTGCGGGCGTGGTCATCCAGGCCGTGCTCGGCACCATGTGCGTGTTCGCGGCCGTGCTCTTCGCGTACAAGATGCGCTGGATCCGCGTGACCCGCCGCTTCTACGGCTTCGTCATGGCCGCGGCGCTGGGCTTCGTGCTCCTGATGGTCGCCAACTCGCTGTTCGCCCTCTTCGGCGGCGGCGACGGCCTCGGCTTCCGCTCCGGCGGCCTCGGCATCGTCTTCGGCATCATCGGCGTCGTCCTCGGCGCCGCCTTCCTCGCCATGGACTTCAAGCAGGTCGAGGACGGCGTGACGTACGGCGCCCCGCGCGAGGAGTCGTGGCTGGCGGCCTTCGGCCTCACCATGACGCTGGTGTGGATCTACCTGGAGCTGCTGCGGCTGTTCCAGATCCTTTCCGGCGACGACTAGTCGTACCGGCCCCCTGAGGGGCGCCCGGCCCTCCGAGGGCCGCCCGGCGTACGAAGCCCCCGCGAGCTCGGCTCGCGGGGGCTTCCGCGTTGGTGGAGCGGGAGTCCTTTCGGCTAGCCCAGCTTGCGGGCGGCCCGTCGCAGGTCGTACTCGTGGATGATCGCCTTCGCGTGGCCGTAGGACAGCTCGTGCATGGAGCGCAGCCAGCTGACCTTCTCGTCGAAGTTGGTGAGGGAGGGGCCCTCGTCGACGGTGCGCAGCCAGTCGGCCATGTCACGACCGGTCGCATCGGGGATGCGGGAAAGCATGTTCCGGTGGGTTTCCTCGGAGAACTCTTGGGACATGGGCGCCTCCGGACGCATGTGACGAGCCTGGTTCTCTTTACGTCACGGTGCCCGAGCATTCGCCTGTTGGCAACACTGCCGTGCGGGCGCGTAGGGTCGCGGCGTGCTCGATACCTCACCGCTGACCGATGCCGTGGAACGCTTCGCCGACCGGCTCCGAGCCGCTCCGCAGAGCCGTCTCCAGCGCGGCGCCGCCGCCGACGGGCTGGCACTGGCCCGGGAGCTCGCCGTACGGGCGCAGCGCCTGGAGGGCGCGGACGGGGCCGTGGCGCCCCGGGAAATGCCCGACGAGGGGGTCTTCGTGGTCGGCGATCAGGTCGCGGTGGCCGGCGCCGACCTGGCCGAGGCGCTCAGGAACGCGGGAACGGCCTCGCCCGGGATGGTGGACGAGGCCGTACGGCTGGTCGCGGAGGCGGAGCGGCGGGCACTGGCCTGAGCGCGCGGCCCGGGCCGACCGGGCCGCCCGGGGCGGTCAGAGCGAGGCGATGACGCGGTCCGCGAGGATGTAGACGTTGTTCTCCGGGTCGTCCGCGTCGCCGCCGCACGAGAACGTCAGCGCGTACGCGCCCGAGATCCCCGAGCCGCCCAGCAGCACCGGCGCCGTGCCGGACCGCAGGGCCTCGGCGAGCCGCTCCGCGGTCTCCCGGTGGCCCGGGGTCATGCACAGCGTGGTGCCATCGGTGAACACGTACACGTCGAGCGTGCCGAGCGGGCCCGGTCGGACGTCCGCGAGGGCGGTGCGCGCCTCCGCGAGCTCCTCCAGACGGCTCACGGTGCGCTCGTGGTCGGCGTGCGGGGACGGCTGGACCGGGACGAAGTCGGGGTGCGAGGGGTGCCGGCGGCGGGCCGCGGCGAGCTCCGGGGAGTCCTCGGGGTACTCCGGGTCGGCGGCGTCCTCCAGGAGCGGCTCCAGGCCCACCAGGTCCGCCTGGCGGGGCAGGAACACCGGGTTCTCCTCGCCCAGCGCCGGCAGCCCGCCCAGCAGGGACGGCGCGTCGGCCGCGTCGCGGGCCTCCTGGGCCGCCCAGAACGCCCGCGCCTCGGCGAGCTCGCGCTCGCGCTCCTCGGCCAGGGCCTCGGCGACGGCGGCCCGTATCTCGGCGGCGGGGCTGTCCGCGGCGTGCCGGGCGTGCGGAACCGTCGCACCGCGGGCGTGCGCGGTCGTCGCGAGGTCGGTCCGCAGGGCGGTGACCTGCTTGCGCAGCCCGTGGACGGCGTGCAGCGCAGCAGCGCCCACGGCCGTCGCGGCGGCCGTGGTCAGCAGCAGGACAAGAGACATGGCGCTCACTGACTAACTCCTGATGTGTTCCGATCCCCCGACTTCCTACATCAGCTTGTCCCGACCTGGGAATGGCGTGCAGTGCATTACGTCACGAAATGGACAGGGCGTTCGTCACAGCAGAACCACCCGTCTAGCGGTTGACCTGCAAAAATGCCGAACCCCCGGGACGTAGGTCACATCCTGGGGGAAATTCGGTCACAGGTCGGCCGCGACGGGGTTGGAACCGCCGCGGCTGCGAAGGCTCAGGCGGTGGCCGGTACGGGCACCCAGGCGGCAGGATGCCCGTACGGCAAACGATTCCTCAGCTCAGCCGCTCGATGACCTTGGTCGCGCTGAGCCTCGCCACCGCTGCGGGCAGGTGCCGCCCTCCTTCGTCGGGCGACCCCTACCCTCCGCTAAGGCTCAGCTCAGCCGCTCGATGACCATGGCCATGCCCTGGCCGCCGCCCACGCACATCGTCTCCAGGCCGAACTGCTTGTCGTGGAACTGGAGACTGTTGATCAGCGTGCCGGTGAGGCGGGCGCCGGTCATGCCGAAGGGGTGGCCGACGGCGATCGCGCCGCCGTTGACGTTCAGCTTGTCGATGTCGATGCCGAGGTCCCGGTACGAGGGGATCACCTGGGCGGCGAAGGCCTCGTTGATCTCGACCAGGTCGATGTCGCCGATGGTCAGGCCGGCCCGCTTCAGGGCCTGCTTCGACGCCTCGACCGGGCCCAGGCCCATGATCTCGGGGGACAGGCCGGAGACGCCGGTGGAGACGATGCGGGCCAGCGGGGTCAGGCCCAGCTCGCGCGCCTTGGTGTCGCTCATGATGACCAGCGCCGCGGCGCCGTCGTTGAGCGGGCAGCAGTTGCCGGCGGTGACCAGGCCGTCGGGGCGGAAGACCGGCTTCAGGCCCTGGACGCCCTCCAGCGTGACGCCGGCGCGCGGGCCGTCGTCCTTGCTGACGACCGTGCCGTCGGGGAGCGTCACCGGGGTGATCTCGCGCTCCCAGAAGCCCTTCTTGATGGCTTCCTCGGCCAGGTTCTGCGAGCGGACGCCGAACTCGTCCATGTCCTGGCGGGTCACGCCCTTGAGGCGGGCCAGGTTCTCGGCGGTCTGGCCCATCGCGATGTACGCGTCCGGGATCAGGCCGTCCTCGCGCGGGTCGTGCCACGCCGAGCCCTCGGACTGGGCGACCGCGGCCGTACGGGCCTCGGCGTCCCCGAAGAGCGGGTTGTGCGTGTCGGGCAGGCCGTCGGAGCTGCCCTTGACCGAGCGGGAGACCATCTCGACACCGGCCGAGATGAACACGTCGCCCTCGCCGGCCTTGATGGCGTGCAGGGCCATGCGGGAGGTCTGCAGGGAGGACGAGCAGTAGCGCGTGACGGTGCAGCCCGGCAGGTGGTCCATGCCCATCTGCACGGCCACGATGCGGCCGAGGTTGTGGCCCTGCTCGCCGCCGGGAAGGCCGCAGCCGAGCATCAGGTCGTCGATCTCGCGCGGGTCCAGCTCGGGGATCTTGGCGAGGGCGGCCTGGACGATCGTGGCGGTGAGGTCGTCCGGACGGAGGTCCTTCAGGGACCCCTTGAAGGCGCGGCCGATCGGTGAGCGGGCTGCGGAAACGATGACGGCTTCGGGCATCACACGGCTCCAGGGGATGCGGTACGGAATCTGGCAGGACCGCAGGTGAAGTTACCGGTCCGTACGGGCCTTTTCACGGGCGAGGTGGTGTGACGCCCGCCGCATCCGTCCCGGTGGGGGGTGCCGCAACGACGTCCCGTGCCGGGCCGCCGGGTGCTTCCACGCCGTCGTGCGACGCGTCGACGGGGGGTGCGGTCGGTGCGTCCGGCGGTGCTCCGGACGGCGCCTCGGCCCGGGCCAGGGCCGGGACGCGCCGCCGGCGCCGGTGCTTGAGCAGCGCCCACGGGGCGCGGGCGCCCGTGACCTCGGTGCCGGCGACCGAGGCCGCCGCCGAGGCCGCCTGCGCGACGGGCAGCATGTCCTCGTTCCGCGTGGTGTCGAGGGCGTCCGCCCCCGGCCACAGCCCGAGCGCCGCGCACACCGTCGGCAGCATGGCCATCGCCGCGGTCGCGTACCCCTCCGCCGACGGGTGGTACGCGTCCGGCCCGAACATCTCCCGCGGGTTGGCCTCGAACTCGGGACCCAGCAGGTCTCCCATGGACACCGTACGCCCGCCCTGCTCGACGACCCCTATGGTCTGGGCGGCGGCCAGCTGCCGCGACACCCGCCGGGCGAGCCACCGCAGCGGCTGGTAGACCGGCTCGATCGTGCCCAGGTCGGGGCAGGTGGCGACGGCCACCTCCGCCCCCGCCGTGCGCAGCCGCCGCACCGCCGCCGTCAGCAGCCGCACCGACTGCGTCGGCGGCATCCGGCGCGTCACGTCGTTCGCCCCGATCATGATCACGCACACGTCCGGCACGTACACGGACGGCTCCTCCAGCAGCAGTCGCACCTGCCGGTCCAGGTCGTCGGACATGGCCCCGGACAGCGCCACGATCCGCAGGTCGACCGGCCGCTCGGCGACCGCCGCGAGCCCCGAGGCCAGCAGCGCTCCGGGGGTCTGGCCGGCCCGGCGCACCCCGAGCCCGACCGCCGTGGAGTCGCCGAGCATCGCCAGCCGCAGCGGTCCGGCGTCACCCGGGGTCCCGAACTCGGTGCCGTACCGGCCGTCCGCGCGCGGCGGATCCTCCTGGCCGGTGCCGATGGTCTGCTTCGCGAGCTGGGCCTCCGCGAGCAGCAGTCCGAAGGCCGCCGCGCCGAGCAGCCCGATCCCGCCACCGCCGTACGCCGCGCCCGCCGCGATCCGGCGTGCTGTCCTCGCCCTCGACACCGCTTCGCCACCTCCTCCTGGTGACCCGGCCGTACACGGCTCTACCTGCCCCGTACTGCCGGTCGGCCAATCACTTTCCGCATAGTCTGGCGACACCTCCCGGAGAACCCGTGGAGTCCCCTCCTTGGAGAACATGGTGCAATTCCACGACTCGATGATCAGCCTCGTCGGCAACACCCCGCTGGTGAAGCTCAACCACGTGACCGAAGGCCTTCAGGCGACGGTCCTCGCCAAGGTCGAGTACTTCAACCCTGGCGGGTCCGTGAAGGACCGCATCGCGCTCCGCATGATCGAGGCCGCCGAGCAGAGCGGCGCGCTGCAGCCCGGCGGCACCATCGTCGAGCCGACCAGCGGAAACACCGGTGTCGGACTTGCGATCGTGGCCCAGCAGAAGGGCTACAAGTGCATCTTCGTGTGCCCTGACAAGGTCTCCCTCGACAAGATCAACGTGCTGCGTGCGTACGGGGCCGAGGTCGTCGTCTGCCCGACGGCCGTGGACCCGGAGCACCCGGACTCCTACTACAACGTCTCCGACCGCCTCGTCCGGGAGACGCCGGGGGCCTGGAAGCCGGACCAGTACAGCAACCCGAACAACCCCCGTTCGCACTACGAGACGACCGGTCCCGAGCTGTGGGAACAGACCGAGGGGAAGATCACTCACTTCGTCGCGGGCGTCGGCACCGGCGGCACCATTTCCGGCACCGGCAACTACCTCAAGGAGGCGTCCGGCGGCAAGGTGAAGGTCGTCGGCGCCGACCCCGAGGGCTCGGTGTACTCCGGCGGCTCCGGCCGCCCGTACCTGGTCGAGGGCGTGGGCGAGGACTTCTGGCCGACCGCGTACGACCGGAGCGTGGCCGACGAGATCATCGCCGTGTCCGACAAGGACTCCTTCCAGATGACCCGTCGCCTCGCCAAGGAGGAGGGCCTGCTGGTGGGCGGCTCCTGCGGCATGGCCGTGGTGGCCGCGCTGCGCGCCGCCGAGGGCCTGGGCCCGGACGACGTGGTCGTCGTCCTGCTGCCGGACAGCGGCCGCGGCTACCTCAGCAAGATCTTCTCGGACGAGTGGATGGCCGGTCACGGCTTCCTCGAGGAGGCCGGCCCGGCGGCGCGCATCGGTGACGTCCTCGCGGACAAGGAGGGCGGCAGCATCCCGTCCCTGGTGCACATGCACCCCGAGGAGACCGTCGGCGAGGCCATCGAGGTGCTGCGCGAGTACGGCGTCTCGCAGATGCCCGTGGTCAAGCCGGGCGCCGGCCACCCGGACGTGATGGCCGCCGAGGTCATCGGCTCGGTCGTGGAGAAGGAGCTGCTGGCGGCGCTGTTCGCGCAGCGGGCCGCCCTGAGCGACCCGCTGGAGAAGCACATGAGCGCGCCGCTGCCGCAGGTCGGCTCCGGCGAGCCGGTGTCGGACCTGATGGCCGCGCTGGGCGAGGCCGACGCGGCCATCGTGCTGGTCGAGGGCAAGCCGACCGGTGTGGTCAGCCGCCAGGACCTGCTGGCCTTCCTGGCCAAGACCGCGAAGTAGCCGCGCCGCCGGGGCTCCCCCGGTACGGGTGCCGCCCGTGCCGGACGCCCCGGTACGGGTGCTGCGCGTCGCGCAACCGGTACGAACGCGACACGTCACGGCAGCACGCGCTTAACAACGCTCCGGCACAGTGGTGGTCGTCGGCAGGGCCCGCCAGGGCCCGGCCGGCCCACGCACGGCGCCAGGGACCTCCGGAGCGGCTCCCGGAACTCCATGGCCGCCACGGACGCGAGACCGGCCCTGACCCGGCCCGTGTCCTCGCGGGGACCGCCGCCGTCCCGATCTCCGGGCCCGCCCGGAGGTGCGGTGGTCCCCGCCACATCCCTCCCCGCCGCATCCCCTCCCCGCCGCACCCCCTGCGGCCTCCGGCCCCGCCCGCGGCTGCGCCCGGGCCGTCCGCGGGCTGACCGCCGCTTGCCGTCCTGCATAGATGCATGCAGAGTGCTGCGTGAGTGAATGGACGGGAGGGGCGGGATGAGCGGGACCACGGCCGGCCGGGGCGGGAACGCGGCCGGTACCGGCGGTGACGGGGGTACGACCGGCACGTCCGCGGCCGGGGGGGGGGCCCCCCCCCCCCCCCCCCCCCCCGGGGCCCCCCCCCCCCCCCCCCCCCCCCCCCCCCCCCCCCCCCCCCCCCCCCCCCGCCC
>NZ_JBIVNX010000006.1:0-20456 GCF_044753805.1 Streptomyces sp. NPDC093225 | reverse complement strand
GGGGGGCCCGGGGGGGGGGGGGGGACCCCCCCCCCGGGCGGGGGGGGGGGGGCCGCCCGCGGCCGCCGGCCGCGCGGGGGGCCCCCCCCCGCCCCCGCGCCTGCAGGCCCTCTTCGAGGGCCACCGGCTGACGCCGACCCAGCGCCGGATCGCCCACTGCATGGTCCGGGGCGCCGCCGACGTGCCGTTCCTGTCGAGCGTCGAGCTCGCGGAGCTGGCCGGGGTGAGCCAGCCCTCCGTGACGCGGTTCGCGGTCGCCCTGGGCTTCGACGGCTACCCGGCGCTGCGCCGTTACCTGCGCGAGGTGGCGCCGGCCGCCGAACCGGGCACCGGCCGCGGCGAGGGCTCGTACAACTCCTACCAGCAGGCCGTCCAGGCCGAGATCGAGAACCTGCGCCACCTGTCGGCCATGCTCGCCGACCCCGGGCCCGCGGAGGAGGCCGGCCGGGTGCTCGCCGCCTCCCGGCCGCTGCCCGTGCTGGGCCTGCGCGCCGCGTCGTCGCAGGCCCGCGGCTTCGCGTACTTCGCGGGCAAGGTGCACCCGGACGTACGCCTCCTCGACGAGGGCGGCAGCATGCTGGCCGACCGGATCGACTCCTGCGTCCGGGCCGGGGCCTCGGCGCTGCTGTGCTTCGCGCTGCCGCGGCACCCGAAGGAGGTCGTGGAGATCCTCCGGTACGCCCGCGACTCCGGGCTGACGGTGGTCACGGTCGCCGACTCCGCCTTCGCACCCGTCGCCCGCCACTCCGACCTGCTCATCCCGGCGCCCGTGGGCACGGGTCTGGCCTTCGACACGGCCTGCGCGCCGATGCTGCTGGGCCGCGTGCTGCTGGAGGCCATCGCGGACGCGCTGCCGGACGCGCAGGCACGGCTGGAGCAGTTCGACGCGAGCGCTGCGGCACGCGGCCTGTTCGTCGACTAGCCGGGGGCGCCACCCCGCCACCCCGCCGCCCGGGAGCTGGGCACGCACTACCGCCGGCCCTGTTCTGTCCGGCCAGGCCCGGTTCCGGTCGAAGGTTGATCGGATGTGGCTGGAAAGCGGCGCTTCGTGGGCGGATCGGGTGGTGCGGGGCCACCCGCCGTGACACTCTCCCGCGGTGAACCGTGATCAGATCTCCATGCTCGCCCACGCGGACCACCCGATCTCGGCCCCGGTCGGCGACGACGCGGTGCGCCGGCTCCTGGACCACGCCGTCGTCCGCGGCGACGAGCGCGTCCTCGACCTCGGCTGCGGGCGCGGCGAGTGGCTGCTGCGCGCGCTGGCCGCCCACCCGGGCCTGCGCGGCGAGGGCGTCGACCTCTCCGAGACCTCGCTCGCGCACGCCCGCGAGGCCGCCCGGGCGCGGGGCGTCGAGGACCGCCTCACCCTCCATCAGGAGGACGCGGGCGCGTTCACCTCCCCGCACCTCTTCGACGTCGTGTTCGTCGTCGCGGCCACGCACGCCTTCGGCGGCCTGTCCGCCGTCCTCGCCACCGCGCGCAAGCACCTGGCGCCCGGCGGCCGGGTCCTGCTCGGCGACGGCATCTGGGTCCACGAGCCCGATCCCGAGGCCGTCGAGATGCTGGGGGAGATGACCGACCTCGCGAGCACCGTGGACCTCGTGACGGCCGAGGGCTGGGTCCCGGTCCAGGGCCACGTCAGCAGCCGCGAGGAGCTCGACGCGTACGAGTGGGCCTGGACCGGTTCCCTGGCCTCCTGGGCGCTCGACCACCCGGACGACCCGGGCAGCGCCCAGGCGCTCGAAGCGGCCGCCACCCACCGCACGGAGTGGCTGCGCTCCTACCGCGACATCTGGGGCTTCGTCTGCATGGTGCTGCGCCCCACCGCCTCCTGAGGCCCGGCCGCCCCGTGACGGCTCACGCCCCGCGTCCCGGGGCCGCCGGCGGCAGGAACCGCTGGAACCAGGCCACGTCCCAGAACCGCCCGAACTTCCGCCCGACCTGCTCGTGGACGCCGACGGGACGGAAGCCGAACCGCTCGTGGAGCCGCCGGGACGCCTCGTTGGGGAGGGCGATCCCGGCGAGCGCCGCGTGGACGTCCTCGCCGTGCAGCACCTCGAAGAGCGAGGCGTACAGCAGGCTGCCCACCCCGCGCCCGACGTGTTCGGGGGCCAGGTAGACGCTGGTCTCGACGGAGGTCGCGTACGCCGGCTTCGGGCGGAACGCGCTGCTGGTCGCGTACCCGAGGAGCCGCCCGCGCCGCTCGGCCACGAGCAGCCGGTGCGGGCCGGAGGGCGGGTGGGCCAGCAGCCAGGGCCGGCGCTGCTCCACGGTGAGCGGCTCGACGTCGAAGGTGACGGGGGTCCCGACGACGTAGTGGTTGTAGATCCCGGTCAGTTCCTCGAGGTCGTCCTCGGTGCCCGGGCGGATCCGCACGTCCGGGCCCGTCCCGCTGCCGTTCGCCGTGGTGGTCATCCGCCCGACGGTAGGCGGCGCGTGTTTCGCACCCGTTTCGCGTCCGCTGTCCGCTGCCGGCCGTGCGTGGCGGCGCGGCTACAGGAGCGCGTCCGGGGCGTCGCCGCCCGCCTCCGCGACGATCGCGGCGAGGGGCTGGGCGGGCCGCACGGGCGTGAAGCGCACGGCGTCCCCGCCCGGGGCGACCGTGAAGCCGTACACCGCCGGGCGCGGGAGGCTGTTGTAGCCGTAGTGGGCGGTGAAGAAGTACGCCCCGGTGTCCGGCACCGCGAGCAGGTCGCCCGGGTGGAGGAGGGGCAGCGGACGGTCCTCGGCGAGCAGGTCGCCGGCGAAGCAGGCAGGTCCGGCGACGTCCTGGGCCACCCGCGGCCCGGTGCGGGGCGCGCCCTTGGCGTCGTAGGCGAGGACGCGCAGCGGCCAGGCGGCCGGGGCGTACACGGTGCGGGTGGCGAGCTGTACGCCCGCGTGGGTGACGGCGATCGATCGGCCGCCCGCGGACTTCGTGTACTCCACCCGGGTGAGCACCAGGCCGTGCTTGGCCAGCAGCGACCGGCCGAACTCGGTGACCAGCCCGTAGCGTCCGGCGAACAGTCCCGGCACGGCCCCGCGCAGGGCGCTGACGTACGCGGCGTACGTGGGGCCCGGCCCGTCCGAGGTGAAGTCGACGGGCAGTCCGCCGCCGATGTCGAGGGTGTCGACCTGGCGCCGTCCGACGGCCCCGTTGATCTCTTCGGCGAGCGCGTACGCCTCCCGGACGCCCTCGGTCATCAGGGCGAGCGGGAGGCCCTGGGAGCCCGAGTGGGTGTGCAGCCGGGTGAGCCAGGGGCGCTCGCGGTAGGCGCGTACGACCCACTCGCGCGCCCCCGGGTCGCGCAGCGCGACGCCGAACTTCGAGGTGGCGGTGGCCGTGGAGAGGGCGCCGATGGAGCCGGCGCCGATCTGCGGGTTGACCCGCAGGCCGAGGGGCGAGGCCGTGGGGCCGGCGGCGAGCAGGGCGTCGAGGCGGGCGAGTTCCTGGGGGTTGTCGGCGTTGACCGCGATCCCGAGGGCCAGGGCCTCGCGCAGCTCGGCGGGCGTCTTCGCGGGGGAGTCCAGCACGATCCGGTCGGTAGGGATCCCGGCGGCCCGGGCCAGGGCCAGCTCGCCGGGGCTGGCCACCTCGGCCCCGATGCCGGCCGCGGCCAGCAGGCGCAGGACCGGCACCAAGGGGCAGGCCTTCACGGCGAAGGCGTGCAGCACGGGCCCGCCGGCCGCGCCCGCCGGAACCCCGCCGTCCGCCGGGAGGGCCTCCTCGAACGCCGCCCGCAGCCCCGCCGCCGCGCCCCGGATCCCGGCCACATCCAGCAGGCACACCAGCGGCGGTCCGTCCCCGCCCCCGCCGCCCTCCCCGGTCCCGATCAGCCCCTGCGCCACGGCGGCACGTACGGCCAGGTCACGGCGTAGGACGGCGGCGGGAGGCGGCCCGGCGGCGGGGCCGCCGGGGCCCACGGGGCCGGCGGTCGCGGGGTCGTTCACGGGGTCGTTCGCGGGGTCTGTCCGGTCGGCGACGGCCATACGAGTCAGCCAATCATCCGCGCCTCGCCGCCGCAGCTGTTGACTGAATCTATTCAGCGAGACAGGATGTGAATGGATTGACCAACATCGGAGGAGGCACAGCCATGTCAGGACCCCGCCCCGTTCGCGCTGCACGCGGCACTGAGCTCAGCACCCTGGGATGGCAGCAGGAAGCCGCCCTCCGCATGCTCCAGAACAACCTCGACCCCGAGGTCGCCGAGCACCCCGACAAGCTCGTCGTCTACGGCGGCACCGGCAAGGCGGCCCGCGACTGGCGCTCCTTCGACGCCATGGTCCGCACCCTGCGCACCCTGAAGCAGGACGAGACCATGCTCGTCCAGTCGGGCCGCCCGGTCGGCGTCATGCAGACCCACGAGTGGGCCCCGCGCGTCCTGCTCGCCAACTCCAACCTGGTCGGCGACTGGGCCAACTGGGAGGAGTTCCGCCGTCTGGAGGCCCTCGGCCTGACCATGTACGGCCAGATGACCGCCGGCTCCTGGATCTACATCGGCACCCAGGGCATCCTCCAGGGCACGTACGAGACCTTCGCCGCCGTCGCCGCGAAGAAGTTCAACGGCACCCTGGCCGGCACCATCACCCTCACCGCCGGTCTCGGCGGCATGGGCGGCGCCCAGCCGCTGGCCGTCACCATGAACGACGGCGTCGCGATCTGCATCGACGTCGACCCGCGCGCCATCGAGCGCCGCATCGAGCACCGCTACCTGGACGTCAAGGCCGACAGCCTCGACCACGCGCTCCAGCTCGCCACCGAGGCCCGCGACCAGCGCAAGCCGCTGTCCATCGGCGTGCTCGGCAACGCGGCCGAGCTGGTCCCGCAGCTGCTGGCGATGGGCGCGCCCATCGACATCGTCACCGACCAGACCTCGGCCCACGACCCGCTGGCGTACCTGCCGGTCGGCGTCGCCTTCGAGGACATGGCCGACGCCGCCGCCAAGGACCCGGCCGGCTTCACCACCCGCGCCCGCGAGTCCATGGCCAAGCACGTCGAGGCCATGGTCGGCTTCATGGACGCCGGCGCCGAGGTCTTCGACTACGGCAACTCCATCCGCGGCGAGGCCCAGCTGGCCGGCTACGACCGCGCGTTCGCCTTCCCCGGCTTCGTCCCGGCCTACATCCGCCCGCTGTTCTGCGAGGGCAAGGGCCCGTTCCGCTGGGCCGCCCTGTCCGGCGAGGCCTCGGACATCGCCAAGACCGACAAGGCGATCCTGGAGCTCTTCCCGGAGAACGAGTCGCTGGCCCGCTGGATCAAGATGGCCGGCGAGCGCGTCCACTTCCAGGGCCTGCCCGCCCGCATCTGCTGGCTCGGCTACGGCGAGCGCGACAAGGCCGGCGAGCGCTTCAACGACATGGTCGCCTCCGGCGAGCTGGCCGCCCCGCTGGCCATCGGCCGCGACCACCTCGACTGCGGCTCCGTCGCCTCCCCGTACCGCGAGACCGAGGCCATGCTCGACGGCTCGGACGCCATCGCCGACTGGCCGCTGCTCAACGCCATGGTCAACGTCGCCTCCGGCGCGTCCTGGGTCTCCCTCCACCACGGCGGCGGCGTCGGCATGGGCCGCTCCATCCACGCCGGCCAGGTCACCGTCGCCGACGGCACCGCGCTCGCGGGCGAGAAGGTCCGCCGCGTCCTGACCAACGACCCGGGCATGGGCGTCATCCGCCACGTCGACGCCGGCTACGACATCGCCGACACGGTCGCCGACGAGCGCGGCGTCCGCATCCCCATGCGCGAGGGCGACTCCGAGTGACCTCGCACCCGACGACGGGCGCGGGCTCCTTCCACACCATGTGGAACGAGCTCGCGCCCATCGGCCGCAACGCCGACAGCGGCGGGTACCGCCGGTACGCCTGGACCGAGGCGGACCGGGACTGCCGCGCCTGGTTCCGCGCGGAGGCCGAGAAGCGCGGCCTCGCCTACGAGACCGACCGCAACGGCAACCAGTGGGCCTGGCTCGGCGACCCCGAGGCCGGCGACGCCGTCGTCACCGGCTCCCACCTCGACTCCGTCCCCGACGGCGGCGCCTTCGACGGCCCGCTCGGCGTGGTCTCCGCCTTCGCCGCCCTCGACGAACTCCGGGCCCGCGGCGCGTCGTTCGCCAAGCCCCTCGCGATCGGCAACTTCGGGGACGAGGAGGGCGCCCGCTTCGGCCTGGCCTGCGTCGGCTCCCGCCTCACCGCCGGACAGCTCACCCGCGAGAAGGCGTACGAGCTGCGCGACGCCGACGGCATCAGCCTCCCGCAGGCCATGGAGGCCGCCGGCTACGACCCCGAGACCATCGGGCCGGACCCCGAACGGCTCGCCCGCATCGGCGCGTTCGTCGAACTCCACGTCGAACAGGGCCGCGCCCTCGACCTCTCCGGCGACCGGGTCGGCCTGGCCTCCGCCATCTGGCCGCACGGGCGCTGGCGGTTCGACTTCCACGGCGAGGCCAACCACGCGGGCACCACCCGCCTGGTCGACCGCCGCGACCCGATGCTCACCTACGCCCAGACCGTCCTCGCCGCCCGCGAGGAGGCCCGGCTGGCCGGCGCCGTCGCCACCTTCGGCAAGATCGCGGTCGAGCCGAACGGCGTCAACGCCATCCCCTCCCTGGTCCGCGGCTGGCTCGACTCCCGCGCCGCCGACCAGGCCACCCTCGACACGGTCGTCACGGCCATCGAGAAGGCCGCGCAGGAGCGGGCGGAGCGGGACGGCATCGACCTGCGGATCGTGCGCGAGTCCTTCACCCCGGTCGTGGAGTTCGAGCACGCCCTGCGCGACGAACTGGCCCGCATCCTGGGCGCGTCGCAGGGCCGCGACGTCCCCGTCCTGGGCACGGGCGCGGGACACGACGCCGGAATCCTCTCCGGCTCGATCCCGACCGCGATGTTGTTCGTGCGCAACCCCACCGGCGTCTCCCACTCCCCGGCCGAGTTCGCGGCCGAGGACGACTGCGTCGCCGGCGTCCTCGCCCTCGCCGACGTACTGGAAGGTCTCGCGTGCCGCTGACCGCGCAGCAGAAGACGTACTGGCTGGAGCACGCCTGGCTCGACACCCACGTCGAGCCGGGCGTCGCCCTGGACGTTTCCGCGGACGGCCGGATCGCCGCCGTCCGCACCGGGGTCGACACCCCGCCGCCCGGCGCCGAGGTCCTGCGGGGACTCACCCTCCCGGGCCTGGCCAACGCCCACTCGCACGCCTTCCACCGCGCCCTGCGCGGCACCGTGCAGGTGGGCTCCGGCACGTTCTGGACCTGGCGCGAGGTCATGTACGGCGTCGCCCAGAACCTCACCCCCGACACGTACTTCGCCCTCGCCCGGGCCGTGTACGCCGAGATGGCCCTGGCCGGCATCACCTCGGTGGGCGAGTTCCACTACGTCCACCACGCCCCCGGCGGCGCCCGGTACGACGACCCCAACGCCATGGGCGAGGCCCTGATCGCGGCCGCCGCCGAGGCCGGCATCCGCATCACCCTCCTCGACACCGCCTACCTCTCCTCCGGCTTCGGCGAGGCCCCGAACACGCACCAGCTGCGCTTCTCCGACGGCACCGCCGACGCGTGGGCCGAGCGCGCCTCGGCCCTCAAGGAGCGCGGGCACGCCCGCATCGGCGCCGCGATCCACTCCGTCCGCGCCGTCCCCGCGGACCAGCTGGCGACGGTGGCCGGCTGGGCGGAGGCCCGGCGCGCCCCGCTGCACGTCCACCTCAGCGAGCAGACCGCCGAGAACGACGCCTGCCAGGCCGCCCACGGCGTCACCCCGACCCGGCTCCTCGCCGACCACGGCGTCCTCGGCCCGCGCACCACCGGCGTCCACAACACGCACCTCACCGACGCCGACGTCGCCCTGCTCGGCGGCACGACGACCGGCACCTGCATGTGCCCGACCACCGAGCGCGACCTGGCCGACGGCATCGGCCCCGCCGTCCGGCTCCAGCGGGCCGGCAGCCCGCTGTCCCTGGGCAGCGACAGCCACGCCGTCATCGACCTGCTGGAGGAGGCGCGCGCCATGGAGCTCAACGAGCGCCTGGCCTCGCGGACCCGGGGGCACTGGACCGCCGCCGCGCTGCTGCGCGCCGCCACCGCCGACGGGCACGCCGCCCTCGGCTGGACGGACGCCGGCACGCTGGAGGCCGGTGCGCTGGCCGACTTCACGACCGTCGCGCTGGACTCCGTACGCACCGCCGGCCCCGTGCCGCGCCTCGGCGCCGAGACCGCGGTCTTCGCCGCCACCGCGTCCGACGTCCGCCACACGGTGGTCGGCGGCCGCCACGTCGTCCGCGACGGCGCGCACACGCTGGTCGGCGACGTCGCCGCGGCCCTGGCCGACTCCATCGCCGCCGTCCGCGGCTGACGCCGAGCGCGCGCCCCGGGTGGGCACACCCGGGGCCACCGGCCCGCACCCTCCCCCTCGCCCAACGGAGAGCACTGTGACGACCACCGTCATCACCAACATCGGCAGCCTCGTCACCAACGACGAAACCCTCGGCGAGGGCCCCCTCGGCCTGATCGAGGACGCGGCCGTCGTCATCGAGGACGACGCCATCGCCTGGGTCGGCCCGGCGGCCAAGGCCCCGTCGGCGGACGGGGCCTTCAACGCCCAGGGCCGCGCCCTGATCCCGGGCTTCGTGGACTCCCACAGCCACCTCGTCTTCGCCGGCGACCGCACCCAGGAGTTCAACGCCCGCATGTCCGGCCGGAGCTACACGGCCGGCGGCATCCGCACCACCGTCGCCGCCACCCGCGCCGCCACCGACGCGGAGCTCGAAGCCAACCTCGTGCGCCATCTCCACGAGGCCCTCCGCCAGGGCACCACCACCTTCGAGACCAAGTCCGGCTACGGCCTCACCGTCGAGGACGAGGCCCGCGCCCTGCGCATCGCCGCCGCCCACACCGACGAGGTCACCTACCTCGGCGCCCACATCGTCTCGCCCGACTACGCCGACGACCCGGCCGCGTACGTCGAGCTCGTGACCGGCGAGATGCTCGAGGCCTGCGCCCCGTACGCCCGCTGGGTCGACGTCTTCTGCGAGAAGGGCGCCTTCGACGGCGACCAGGCCCGCGCGATCCTCACCGCCGGCAAGGCCAAGGGCCTGACCCCGCGCATCCACGCCAACCAGCTCAGCTTCGGCCCCGGCGTCCAGCTCGGCGTCGAGCTCGGCGCGGCCTCCGCCGACCACTGCACCCACCTCACGGACGCGGACGTCGACGCCCTCGCCAACTCCGAGACCGTCGCCACCCTGCTGCCCGGCGCCGAGTTCTCCACCCGCGCCCAGTGGCCCGACGCCCGCCGGCTGCTCGACGCGGGCGCGACCGTGGCGCTGTCCACCGACTGCAACCCCGGCTCGTCCTACACCAGCTCCATGCCGTTCTGCCTGGCCCTCGCGGTCCGGGACATGGGCATGACCCCGGACGAGGCCCTGTGGTCCGCCACCGCCGGCGGCGCCCGCGCCCTGCGCCGCACCGACATCGGCCGCGTCACCCCCGGCGCCCGCGCCGACCTCGCCCTCCTCGACGCGCCCAGCCACGTCCACCTCGCCTACCGCCCGGGCGTCCCGCTGGTAGCAGCGGTCTGGCAGCGCGGCGTGCGCGCCGTCTAGCGGCCGCCCCGGCGAGGCGCAAGGAGGGGAGACTCACGTCCTCCCGGCCGGATCCGCGAACGCGGCCAGTGCGCCGGGCTGCACCGCGCCGACCGCGGCCGAGCCGCGCAGCAGCCCGGCCAGGTCGCGGGCGTGCGCCCGCTCGGTGGTCGCGGCCGCCGCCGTGATGCGGTCCAGCCGGAAGCCCCGGCCGGCTCGCCGCGTGCGGCACCAGGCGACGAGGTACCACCGGCCGCCGGCGGTGAGGAGTCCGGCCGGCTCCACCGCGCGGACGCTCCCGTGCCCTGCCGCGTCGGTGTAGGACAGCCGGAGGACCGTGCCTGCGGTGAGTGCCCGTTCCACCGCGGTACGGACGCCGGGATCGAACGGCGGGGGCAGCGTGACGATCCGGGCGGCCAGTTCCCGTGCCGCGATCGAGGCGGGGCCGGTCATGGAGGCGGCGATCTTCTGGGCCGCCGTGCGGGCCGCGGCGGCGTACGGGGCGGCGGCGTCGGCCGAGGCGAGGGCGACGGCCAGCGCCGAGGCCTCCTCGGGGGTGAAGCGGATCGGCGGGAGGGTCATGTCCGGATCGATCGACCAGCCCCCGCGCCGCCCGGGAGCGGATCGCACCGGGACGCCGGTCTCCATCAGCACCTGGAGGTCGCGCTGCACCGTGCGCGTGCTCACCTCGAAGCGCGCGGCGAGCGCCGCGACCGTACGCGGTCGTGGCGCCGCCGCACGCAGCTCCTCCACCAGTGCGTACAGCCGGGCGGTGCGGTTCATGCCGGCGACGCTACCGTCCCGCGGCGGACAGGAAGTCCCCCTGGCGCCGCTCCTCGCGTGCGGTGACGGTCAGCGGGAACAGGGTGAAGCCGTGCATGGCGCCGGCGACGACGTCGAGGCGCACGGGCGCGCCTGCCGCACGCCACCGTGCGGCCAGGAACAGCGAGTCGTCCCGTAGCGGGTCCTCGGTACCGACGACCATCCGGGCGGGTGGCAGACCGGTCAGGTCGGCGAACAGCGGTGACACGTCGGGATCCCGGCGCCGCTCCGCCCCCATGCCCGGTGTGAACAGCTCGTAGGTCTGCCGCAGCGTGTCGGTGTTGCTCAGCAGCCGTCGGGAGCCGAACGACCGTTGGCTCGGCGTCATCGAGAGGTCGTAGGGGCCGAAGAGCAGGTGGGCCGCCCGGAACGCGCCGGTGATGCCGTGCCGGTCGCGCAGGCGCAGCAGCGTCACCACGGTCAGGTGCGCACCGGCCGACTCGCCCCCGATGAGCAGTCGTTCGGTGCCGAACTCGGTCGCGGCGTGCTCCACCAGCCACTGCGCGGCCGCCTCGCAGTCGTCGGGCCCGGCGGGGTAGGGATGCTCCGGAGCGAGGCGGTAGTCCACGCTGACCACGGCCAGCCGCGCCTGCTCGGCGAGTCGCCACAGCCTCTCGTCCTGGCCGTCCGCGGAGCCGAACGCCCAGCCGCCCCCGTGGACGTGCAGGTAGACGCCGTCGACGCGGTCGGGCACGAACGTCCTCACCCGCACCCCGGCGGCAGTGACGCGGTTCCGAGCCCACGGCAGTCGGACGGGAGGCGCGTCCCCGCCGAGTCGGTTGCGTCGCAGGGCCGCCAGCACAGCGGCGTCCGGTGTCCGGTCGCGCGCCGGGCGGTCCGCGGCACGGGCCTCGAACTCCTCGTTGAACGCCAGGGTTTCGGCGCGGCAGTCCTCATCGGTGATCGTCATGCCCCCGACGCTCGCAGCCGTCCGCGACAACTCCGTGTCACCGTTTCCCGGTGAGGTGCGACACGTTCGGGTGTGCGACGGCGGGCCCGATCCGGCCCGTCCTTTGTCTTCCCTCTCCAAGGTCCCGGGCGTACCTTGACGGCTCAATCTGATGTGTCGTCAGTAACTCCGGTCCGAGGGGGATCCACAGGTGTCCACGCACAAACCCCGCCCGGCCGCGCTCGCGCTGGCCGCGGCCCTGGCCGGCTCGGTGGTCCTGACGACCGCCCCCGCAGCCCACGCCCAGGTCGTCGACGTGACGTACGACTGCCAGACCCCGATCGGCCCGAAGTCGGCGGTCTCCCCGATCGACATCACCGCCGTCAAGACCGGATCCGGCAACTCCTACACGGTCACCATGACGTTCCAGAAGGGCGTCTCCTCCAGCCCCATCGAGCTCGGCAAGGGCGCGATGCGCCCCCGCGCGGTCATCAGGCTCGGCGGTGCCGACTCCGGCACCCTCGCCGTGTCCGGGCCGCCCAACGCCGTCGCCGCCCCCGCCAACACCCCCATCAAGATCAGCGACCTGTCGGGCACCTACACGCCCAAGCACAGCGGCAAGGTCACCTTCACCGCCGGGGTCCTCACCATCGAGGCAATGATGACGACCACCACCTGCACGCCGGGCAACGGCCCGGGGCCCTCCCTCTCCCTCGACGTCACCGCAGCCGGCGGCGGCACGGCCCCGCAGACCACGACGCCCGGCGCCGACTCCGGAACCCTCCCGCAGACCGGCCCCGCCGACTCGGCCCTCGCCCTCGGCACCCTCGGCGGCACCGTGCTGCTCACCGGGGCGGCCGGGGTCCTGTGGCTGACCCGGCGCGGGCAGCGCTCCGGAGCCTGACCGGGACCGCCGCCCATGCCGACGCGCCCCCACCGCCGCCCCCGCGCCCGGGCCGCCGTGCTCGCCCCGCTCGCCGCGGTGGGCGCGACCGTGGCCCTCCTCGGCCCGTCCGCCCCCGCTGCCGCCGCCCCGCCCGCCGCGGTACGGGCCCCCGCCGTGCCCGCCCGGACGGCCGAACCCGGCGCACCGGCCGAACCCGGCGCACCGGCCGGGCCCGCCGCGCCCGCCTGGACCGCCGGCCCCGCCGCCGGCCCTGCCACACCACCCGGCAGCCCGGACGGACGCCCGTACTTCTACTTCGAAGGCGTGGCCGGCACCGTCCTGCAGGACCGGCTCGCCCTGACCAACCCCTCCGACCGGGCGGTCACGCTCACCCTGCGCGGGGCCGACGCCCACAACGCCCCCGGCGCCTGGATCGCCTTCGGCGCCTCCGGCGGCCCCGGCCGGGGCGGCGGTGAGACCACCCTCCGCGTCCCGCCCCGCACCCGCGCCCTGGTGCCCTTCACCGTCACCGTGCCGGCCGGCGCCGTACCCGGCGAGCATCCGACCGCCGTGGTGGCCGCCGATGGCACCCGAGAGGCGGCCGTCCGCGTCCAGCTCCGGGTCAGCGGCCCCACCCTGGCCGCACTCACCGTGGAGGACGTCGCCGTCACCGGCCGGGGCGCGGCCACCCGCATCCGGTACGCCCTGGTCAACCGCGGCAACACCGCGCTGACTCCCGAGCTGGCGGTCGGCGCCGACGGCCTCCTCGGGAACGTGGCGGGCCCGCCGGCCCACCCGTTGGCGGTCGAGTTGCTGCCGGGCCGGCGCGTCGAACTGACCGAACCCTGGCCCGACGCCCCGGCATTCGACTCGGTCGACCTGCGCCTGACCGTCACCGCCGCCGGGGGTGCTCGCGCCGAGGCCACCGCCTCGGCCCGGTTCGTGCCCGGCGGTGCCCTCGGCCGGACCGGACTCGCCGCGCTCGGCGTGGCGGGCGTCGCCGCGGTCGTCGGGCTGCTCGTACGCACCGACAACCGGTCCCGGCCCGCGCCGGAGCCTCCGGAGTCGGCCGAATCGGTCCTCCCCGTACCCGAGTTGACAGGAGCGCCCAGGTGAACAGCGGCACGGCCGGGCACCGGAACCCGAACCGGCACCCGCACCGGCACCGGAACCGGCCCCCGCACCGGGACCGGTCCGGTGGACGCGCGGCCCGCACCCGCAGAGCGGCGGCGCCGCCCGCGGTACGGGCCGTCGTGGCCATCGCGGCCGCGGTCACGGCCGTACTGGCCCTCGTGGCGGCACCGCCCGCCACCGCCGCGCCGACGGAGGGCGGGCCGACCGTCGAACTCTCCCTCCAGGACGTGGCCAAGGGCACCGAAGTCACCGTCGCGGGCACCGGCTGGCGCCCCCGCACCCTCCTGATGCTGCTGGTCTGCGGGCAGAACATGATCGGTGGCACCAACACCTGCGCGAACGCCGACGGCCGCGCCGTCACCACCGACGCGGCCGGCCGCTTCGGCAAGCAACTGCCGATCGTGGCGCCGCCCAAGCCCTGCCCCTGCGTGGTGCACGTGGCCACCGTCACCGGTGGCACGGAGTCGGCCGACGCGCCCGTAAAGATCACCGACCATCCGGTGGCCGCGCTGCCGTCCGCCACCGGCAGTCCCCGGCTGGCGGTGCTCGCGGCAGCCCGGTTGGAGGGCGACGACGGGATCCTGACGTGGTTCGGCGCCCCGCCGGAGCGGGAGTTGGTCGTCACGGTCGGCAATCTGGGCGCGGCCCCGGTCACGGACCCGGTGTTCCAGGTCGGCACCGCGCACGGGGTGTTCGCGCCGCTGTACGAGGAACGGCGCTGGAAGGGCACCATCAAGCCGGGCGGGAAGGCCCGGGTGGCCCTGCACGTGGCGCTGGACGCGGGCGCGTCCGGGGACTACACCGTCTTCCTCAAGTACGGGGAGAAAACGCTGGTCACGCAGCCCTGGGGGGTGGACCGCCCGTACGGCGTGACGCTCTTCTGGATCCTGCTCTGCGTGGTCGTCCCGGCCGGGCTCTTCCGCATCGGCATGGCGGTGGTGGACCGGGTCCGCCCGCGCGGCGGCGGTACGTACGCCGCCCCGGCCCCGTACGCCGACGGGCCCGCCGCGACCGGGCCGGCCGGTCGCCGTCGGGCGCCCGCCGACGACGGCGCGGCCGCCGTCACGGCGAAGCTCCCGCGCGTCCCGGGCCCGCCGGCGCGGCGCGCGGCCCGGGACACCAGGACCACCACGGCGGTCCTGCCGTGGTTCACCCCGGACACCGCACCGGGCGCACGACCCGCACCATCCGCACCATCCGCACCATCCGCACCGACGGAACCAGAACGATCCGCACCGCCTGCACCACCCGCACCACCCAAACCATCTGCATCACCCGCACAAAGCGCACCACCTGCACCAGCACAGACGTCCGCACCGTCTGAGAACCGTTCGACAACGAAGGGACAGTCGTGAGGACCCAACGGAGGGTGTGCGCGGCAGCAGCCGCGCTGCTGCTCGGCGGCGCGGGCATCGTGATGGTGGCCTCGCCCGCCCAGGCCGCAGAGGTCACGTTCAAGGTCAAGTGCGTCCCGCCCGCGGGCGGCGGCGATCCGGTGGAGGGCGAGACCACCGCGCGGATCACGGCCCCGGCCTCGGCCAAGGTCGGTGACGAGGCGGACGTGTCGTGGGAGACCGTGAAGCCGGCCTCGAACAACACCGACCTGATGGACATCCCGGAGAACTCCGTCCAGCCCACCGGCTGGATCACCCTGGGCGGCGGGCTGGGCGAGGCCAAGCTCGTCGGCGAGAAGAAGAACCCGAAGATCCCCAAGCGCGCCCCGATGGTCATGTCGACCATGAAGGGCAAGGTCAAGCTCACGAAGGCCGGCAAGATCACGCTCACCCCGGGCAAGTACGACGTGGCCGTCACGTTCTCGTTCGGCACCTTCGTCACCCACTGCAGCCCGATCGGTACGGTGGGCCCGGGCGCCACGATCGACGTCTCCGCCGGCTCCTCGGGCGGCACGACCTCGGGTACGACGTCGGGGACCACCTCCGGCACGACGTCGGGGACCACCTCCGGCACGACGTCCGGTACGACCTCGGGCACGACGTCCGGTACGACGTCCGGTACGACCTCCGGAACGACGTCGGGCACGACCAGCGGCACCACGTCCGGCACGACCTCCGGCACCACCGCGGGGAACACCACCGGCAGCACCACGGCCGGCAGCACCACCGGCGGCGGAAACGGCGGGACCGACTTCCCCGGCAAGCCCGTCCAGGTGTCGTTCGACTGCGGCGCGGTCGTCCCGGGCGGCATCAAGACCCCGGTCACGATCAACGCCAAGAAGAACGGCGGCAGCTACGACCTCACGGTCAAGACCGCCAAGGGCGCCATGGCCAGCCCGATGGACCTGCCCCCGGGTGCCCTCAAGCCCTTGATGGACGTCAGGCTCGGTGGCGCCGACAGCGGCGCGGTCAAGGTCTCCGGACCGGCGAACACCGCCGCGATCCCCAAGGGCAGCCCGGTCTCGCTCTCCGACATGACCGGCACCTACAAGCCCGGGAAGACCGGCAAGGCGACGCTCAGCCCGGACCAGCTGACCATCGAGGTCCGCATGGCTGCGGGCGCGACGCCCATCACCGTGCCGTGCAAGGCGACGAACTCCGGCGTCTCCCTGGAGCTCGACACGGCCGCGCAGCCGGGCGGAACCACCGGCAGCACCACCACCGGCAGCACCAACGGCACCGCCGCGGGCAGCACGACGAGCTCCGGCTCCAACGGCGGCCTCGCCCACACCGGCGGCGGCGCCGAGGCCGGCGTCAAGGCCCTCGGCCTGGTCGCGGGCACCGTGCTCCTGCTGGGCGCGGCGGTCTTCACCTTCACCCCCTGGCGCCGCCTGCGCCGCGAGCGCTGACCGGCGGCGGAAGGACGGCGGTCCCACGGCGCACGGCGAGGGACCGGCGGTCCCACGGCGCACGGCGACGGAGGACGGAAAAAGGGGCAGGGCCCCGGTTCACGCGCAGTGCGTGAACCGGGGCCCTGCCCTCGGTGCGGGGTGCGACCGTCAGGTCAGTGCACGTCGCCCATCAGGGCCTGCACCTTCTTGCGGTACATGAACACCGCCAGACCCGCGACCGCGGCGAGCGCGGCCTGGAGGCCGATGATGCCGATGCCGTTCAGGTCCACGCCGGCCGTCGAGAGGAGGCCGGTGGTGCAGTCACCGGCGGTGACGGCGAGGAACCAGACGCCCATCATCTGGGAGGCGTACTTCCGCGGGGCCATCTTCGTGGTGACGGAGAGGCCGACCGGGGAGAGGCACAGCTCACCGATGGTCTGGATCATGTAGATGGAGACCAGCCACATGGGGGAGACCATGGTGTGGCCGTCGCCCGCCATGTTCATCGGGACGATGAAGACGAAGAACGAGGCGCCGATCAGGACCAGGCCCATCGCGAACTTCACGATGGTGTTGGGCTCCTTGTTGCGGCGGGAGAGCCACAGCCACAGCCAGGCGAAGACCGGGGCCAGCGCCATCACGAACAGCGGGTTCAGCGACTGGTACCAGGTGGCGGAGAAGCCGAAGCCGAACATCGTGCCGGCGGTCTTGTCGTCCGCGAACAGGGACAGCGTCGAGCCACCCTGGTCGTAGATCATCCAGAAGACGGCCGCGGCGACGAAGAACCAGATGTAGCCGGTCATCTTCGACTGCTCGGCGTTGCTCAGGTCCTTGTCGCGCTTGATCTTCGTCAGCACGGCGATCGGGATGAGCAGACCGGCGATCATCAGCGGGACCATCGCCCAGTTCAGGGTGAAGATGCCGGTGAAACCGATGATCGCGTAGAAGATGGCGGCGACGCCGAAGACGCCGGCGACCTTCACGATGACCGCGTTGCGCTCCTCGCGGGTCAGCGGGTTCGGGACCACGCTGCTCTTCGCGCTCAGGTGGCGGGTGCCGAACAGGAACTGGGCCAGACCCAGCGCCATGCCGACCGCGGCGAGGGCGAAGCCGAGGTGCCAGTTGTACTCCTTGCCGACCGTTCCGATGACGAACGGAGCGACGAAGGCGCCCAGGTTGATGCCGATGTAGAAGAGGGTGAAGCCACCGTCACGGCGCGGGTCCTCGGGACCGTCGTACAGGTGGCCGACCATCGTGGAGATGTTGGCCTTCAGCAGACCCGAGCCGAGTGCGACCAGGATCAGACCGACGAAGAACATCGCCTGGCCGGGGATGGCCAGCGAGACGTGACCAGCCATGATCACGAAGCCGGCGACGGTGACGGTCTTGCGGGCGCCCCAGACGCGGTCGCCGAACCATCCGCCCGGCAGGGCCATGAGGTAGACCATCGACACGTACACGGAGTAGATCGCCGTGGCCGTGGCCGCGGTCATCGCCAGGCCGCCGCCCTGGCTGCCCTTCGCCATGTCCGCACCGCCGGAGACGATGTAGTACACGAGGAGGGCGCGCATGCCGTAGTAGGAGAAGCGCTCCCACATCTCGGTCATGAAGAGAGTGGCCAGGCCGCGGGGGTGGCCGAAGAAGGTCTTCTCGCCGGTGGTACCGGCAGGGGCCTTCGTCAGGCTTGACGCCATGGTCGTTCCTTGCTTGCTCGGGACGGCCGCCTTGTGAGCGGTGTCGTTGCCCGTGGAGGCGGAGGAGGTCCTTGGCAGCGTTCTCGCTGTGCGGGGACCCGCTCCGCATCGTTCGATGAAATGCACGGATAAAGACCGTTTTGGCGCTTATTTGCGCAGAACTGTCCATCAGTAGTGCATCAAAACTTCAGCCACCATACGACACGACACTGCGGCATATGGAAGGACTTGAGAGATGGATCACAGGTTACTGGCGGAACCGAAATCGCATTTCGAAGGAGATCATGTTCGCAAACTCATGATCCGCAGGCCTGTGCGATCGCAGCCCGGGCCGCACCCGCCGCGGACTACCATCACCCACATGACGCGTGTACTGCTCGCCGAGGACGACGCATCCATCTCGGAGCCCCTGGCCCGCGCCCTGCGCCGGGAGGGGTACGAGGTAGAGGTGCGCGAGGACGGACCCACCGCGCTCGACGCCGGCCTGCAGGGCGCCGTCGACCTGGTCGTGCTCGACCTCGGCCTGCCGGGGATGGACGGTCTCGAGGTGGCCCGCCGGCTGCGTGCCGAAGGTCACGGATTCCCGATCCTGGTCCTCACCGCCCGTGCCGACGAGGTCGACACGGTCGTGGGCCTGGACGCCGGCGCCGACGACTACGTCACCAAGCCGTTCCGCCTCGCCGAGCTGCTGGCCCGCGTCCGGGCCCTGCTCCGGCGCGGCGCCACCGAGCCCGCGCAGCCGCCGGCCACCCACGGCGTGCGGATCGACGTCGAGTCCCACCGCGCCTGGATGGGCGACGAGGAGCTCCAGCTCACCGCCAAGGAGTTCGACCTCCTGCGCGTCCTGGTCCGCGACGCCGGCCGGGTGGTCACCCGCGACCAGCTCATGCGCGAGGTCTGGGACACCACCTGGTGGTCCTCCACCAAGACGCTCGACATGCACATCTCGTGGCTGCGGAAGAAGCTCGGCGACGACGCCGCCAATCCGCGCTACATCGCCACCGTCCGCGGCGTCGGCTTCCGCTTCGAGAAGAGTTAGCGCGAGCCGATGAGCCGGCGCGGGCCGATGAGCTGCGCGAGCCGAATCGATAGTGCGAGCCGCACGCGGACCAGCACGCGGACCCGCCGCACCACCGTGAGAGCCGGGAGCACCACCAGCCCATGCGCCGTCGACTGATCAACTCCACCCTGGCCGTGGTGCTCGTCGTGATCGCCGTGTTCGGCGTCTCGCTCGTGATCGTCGAGACCCGGACGATCACGAACAGTGCCCAGGACAGCGTCGAGTACGAGGCGCAGCAGCTCGCCGGCATCGTCGAGTCGAAGGTGCTGGAGAAGGAGCGGCTCGACCCGGCGGCCCTGTCCGACCGGGTGGCCCCCGACCGGTTCGTCCGGATCACCGCCCCCGGCCAGCCGGAGCTGGCCCTCGGCACGCGGCCCGAGGGCAGCGTGATCCGCGGCCGCGGCACCGGTGAGCAGGGCGTGGTGGTCACGGTCGAGGAGCCCCGCTCCGTCGTCACCAAGGAGGTCGGTCGCACCCTGGTCGTGGTCGCGGCGGTGGCCCTGCTCGCCGTCGTGGCGGCCGTCCTGCTCGCCGTACGCCAGGCCAACCGGCTCACCTCGCCGCTGACCGACCTCGCCGAGACCGCCGAGCGGCTCGGCTCCGGCGACCCGCGCCCCCGCCACAAGCGGTACGGGGTGCCGGAGCTGGACCGGGTCGCGGACGTGCTCGACTCCAGCGCCGAGCGGATCGGGCGGATGCTCACCGCCGAGCGCCGGCTGGCCGCCGACGCCTCCCACCAGCTGCGCACCCCGCTGACCGCCCTGTCGATGCGGTTGGAGGAGATCACCGTCACGGACGACCTGGAGACGGTCCGCGAGGAGGCGTCCATCGCGCTCAACCAGGTCGAGCGGCTCACGGACGTCGTCCAGCGGCTGCTGACGAACTCGCGCGACCCACGGACCGGCTCCGCCGTCCCGTTCGACCTCGACGAGGTCGTCAAGCAGCAGGTGGAGGAGTGGCGGCCGGCCTACCGCAGTGCGGGCCGCGCCATCGTCCGCTCCGGCAAGCAGGGCATGCGCGCGGTGGGCACCCCGGGCGCCGTGGCCCAGGTCCTGGCCGCGCTGATCGAGAACTCCCTCATGCACGGCGGCGGAACCGTGGCCCTGCGCACCCGCGTCACTGGCAACCAGGCGGTCATCGAGGTCACGGACGAGGGCCCGGGCGTCCCCGCCGACCTCGGCAACCGGATCTTCGAGCGGGCCATCAGCGGCCGCAACTCCACTGGCATCGGCCTCGCCGTGGCCCGCGACCTCGCGGAGGCGGACGGCGGGCGGCTGGAACTGCTCCAGACGCAGCCGCCGGTCTTCGCCATCTTCCTGAGCACCACGCACGCCGAGCGACCGGAGCCGGAGCGGCCGGTGCGGTGAGGGGAGCGGGCTTGCCGGGGCCGGAACAGCGGGGGTTCCGTGGTGTGTGGGTGGCCGTGGCTTGCGGGTGCCCTCGGCGTCGCACAGCTGGGTCCCGTGCTGTGCGGGTGGGCTCGGTGTCCGGCATGGCGGGGGTCCCGTGGTGTGTGGGTCCCCTCGGCGCTTGACGGGGGCGGGCTGCAGGCCCTGCGGCAGGCCCACCCCGGAGGCTTCGGGGCTTCGCCCTGGCCTTCGGCCACCTCCGGCCCGGGCCTGCCTCCGGTCCAGCCTGC
>NZ_JBIVNX010000005.1:133278-249980 GCF_044753805.1 Streptomyces sp. NPDC093225 | reverse complement strand
TGGGGCTTCGCCCTGGCCTTCGGCCACCCCTGGCCCGGGCCTGCCTCCGGACCAGCCTGCCACCCCTGTCAAGCGCCTCCCCCACACACCACGGGAACCACCGGCACCGCCAAGGTTTCGGCCACCCGGGTCGGGCTGCGGGTCGGGCGCACCTTCGTTCAGTCGGGCTGCATATATCGGCTTGCGGTATATGCTGGCTGACATGGGTACCAAGGACATGACGCGCGCGGCGTTCTTCATCCTGACCGCGCTGGCCGACGAGGCCCGGCACGGCTACGGGATCCTCCAGGAGGTCGAGGAGCTGTCGGAGGGCGACGTCGTCCTGCGGGCCGGCACCCTCTACGGGGTCCTCGACCGGCTCGTGAACGACGGCCTCATCGCGCTCGACCGCGAGGAGGTGCAGCAGGGCCGGCTGCGCCGCTACTACCGGATCACCGAGGACGGGGCGGGCGCCCTGGCCGCGGAGGCCGGGCGGATGGCCGCCGGGGCGCGGGCGGCGGTCCGCCGGCTCGGTCGCGGGCGGGCTCCCGGGCACCCGGGCGGGGCGGGGGCCACCGGGACGCCGCGCTGGGGAGGTGCGGTGTGACCACCCTCCTCGAACAGCGCTACCGCGCCGTGCTCCGGATGCTGCCCGCCGACTACCGCGCCCGGTGGGAGGAGGACATGGTCGACACCTACCTGTGCGGGGTCGAGGAGGACGAGCAGGAGCTGCGGCGACCGAGCCTCGCGGAGACCGCGAGCATCGCCGCGCTCGCCGTGCGGATCCGGCTCGGCGCGTCCGGCTCCAGCCCCCGGCGGGTCGAAGCGGGCGAGGCGATCCGGCAGTTCGCGCTGATCAGCGTCCTGCTGCAGGCCGCGGGCGCACTGACGTACACGGCCCTGGGCCTGCGCGTCGCCGGCGCCGCGCAGGGCTCCGGCGACGGGGGTTGGTCGGCGACGTTCGGAGCGGACCCGCTGCAGGTCACGGTGGGGCTGCTCCCCCTGCTGTGGGCCGCCGGGTACGCCGCGCTGGTGGGCGGACGGCGGCAGGCGGCCCGGGGGCTCGTCGCCCTGGCCGCGCTGCCGACGCTGAAGCCGCTCGTGGTCCAGCTGACGGGCGGTCCGGCCGTACTGACGGCCGAGGCGTTGGCGGCCTGGGCCGCGGTGGCGGCCGTCTGCTGCGGGTTCCACTGCGAGGCCCCGCGGACCCGGCTGCCGTTCCTGCCGCCGGGGCTCGCGCTGGCCGGAGCGGGTGTGGCGGTCGGCGGGGCGGTCGTCGCGTGGCCCATGGTCGCGGATCCCGCCTGGGGGCCGGGCTGGGTCGTGGTGGCCGCCGCGGCCGCCCTCCTGCTCGGCCGCCTGCGCGCGCCCGAGCGGGTGGCTCCGGCGACGCTGTGGGCCCTGGGCGCGGCCGGCGTCTGCGTCCTGCTGTCGCGCGTCGACACGCTGCGGTTCGTGGTCGGCGCGGGCGTGGGCCCGGGTCTGGCCGTGCCGTGGGCCGCGCAGGCCGGGGCCCTGGCCCTGGCGGTGGCGGCGCTCTGCGTCAGCGCGGCGCGGGCGCGCCGGGGCGTGCGCAGCCCGGCGCCCTGACCCCGTGACGTGTGGGCCGCCTCAAGCACCGAGGGGACCCACACACCACGGGACCCGTCCCGTCCCGTCACGCCGCGCACCCCTCAGGTGAGGCGGCGCGGGAGCCGCAGGCTCAGGGCGACCGTCACCGCGACCAGGCCCAGCTGGCAGACCAGCACGGCGGCCAGGGCGGTGCGCATGCCGTACGCCGGCACCAGGGCGAGGAAGAGGGAACCCAGCGTGGCCACTCCGAGGGCCAGTGCGGACTGCTGGCTGGTCACCATGACACCGCTGCCCACGCCGGCGCGGTCGGCGGGCACGTCGGCGAGCACGACGCGGAAGAGGACCGGCAGTTGCAGGCCCTGGCCGAGGCCCGCGAGCGCGACCGCCGGGGCCAGGTCGAGGACGTCCAGGTCGGGCCAGCCGTGCCAGGCCGTGGCCACGAGCAGGGCCAGCCCCGCGCCCTGCAGCAGGCCGCCGACGGTCACGACCCGGGTGCCGTAGCGGGCGACCAGGCGCGGCCCGGCGAGCGAGGCGAGGAAGAACGCCACCGCCATCGGCGCCAGGGCCAGGCCCGCGTCGACCGGCCCCAGCCGCAGCCCCTGCTGGAGGGCGACGGCCGCGACGAACATGAACCCGCCGAACCCGACGGAGAACGGCAGGACCAGGGCCAGCCCGCGGCGCAGCGACACCAGCCGCAGCAGGCTCGGCGGCACCAGCGGGACCTTGCCGGCCCGGTCGGCGTGCCGTTCCGCCAGGAAGAACCCGGCGGTGGCGAACGGCCACAGGGCGAGCGCCACCCAGGTCCACAGCGGCCAGCCGACGGTGCGGCCCTCGGCGAGCGGGACGAGCAGGGTGGTCAGCGCGAGCGCGAGGAGCAGGGTGCCCGGTACGTCGACCGGGGCGGGGCTCGCGCTGCGGGTCTCGGGCACCGTGCGGGCCAGGAGCAGGCCGAGGCCGGCGACGGGGACGTTGACGAGGAAGATCGCCCGCCAGCCGGTGCCGGCCAGGTCGGCGGAGACCAGGACGCCGCCGAGGATCTGGCCGGCCACCATGGCGAGGCCGGCCGTGGCCCCGTAGAGGCCGATGGCCCGGGCCTTGCGCGTTCCGTGGGTGGCGGCCTGGATGGTGGCCAGGACCTGCGGCAGCATCAGGGCGGCGGCCGCGCCCTGGGCCACCCGGGCGCCGACCAGGCTCCAGGCGTCGGGGGCGAGTCCACAGGCGAGCGAGGTCAGGCCGAAGGCGGCCATGCCGGCCGCGAAGAGCCGCCGGCGCCCGAAGCGGTCGCCGAGGCGGCCGCCCAGGACGAGCAGGACGGCGTACGCCACGCCGTAGCCGGCCACCACGAGTTCGAGGAGGGCGGGGCCGGCGGCCAGGTCGTGGTCGATGGTGGGCAGGGCGACGTTGACGATGAAGAAGTCGATCAGCGGCAGGGCCGCCCCCACGAGGAGGGTGAACAGCCCGAGGGAGCCCAGGGAGCCCAGGGCGTCGGGTGCGCCCGGGGCGGCCGACGGAGCGGTGCGGTCCGCGGTGCCGGGGCCGGGGCCGGCCGGGGCGGTCGTCGTACGGGCCACGGCAGCGGCCGCGGCGGAGGTCGTCGTATCGGTCACGGGACCATGGTCGACTTCTTCGGAACCTGGTACCAGAGGGTGCTTATCCTGGTACTGGAGCTACCCGTATCAGGAGCACCTGGTGCGGGCCCGCAGAGCGCGCACGCTGGGAGCATGGCCACGATGACGCAGCAGCAACCGCCCTCCGAGGCGGCCACGGCAGTACGGGACAGGGCACCGGACACGGTACGGGACGCCGCCCGCGCCGAGCGCGAGGTGCGGCGCCACGAGCTCGCCGCCTTCCTGCGCAGCCGCCGCGAGCGGATCACCCCCGAGTAGGTCGGACTCCCCCGCGGCACCCGCCGGCGCACGCCCGGGCTGCGGCGCGAGGAGGTGGCGCACCTGTCCGCGGTGGGGGTGACCTGGTACACGTGGCTGGAGCAGGCCCGGGACATCCAGGTCTCGCCGCAGGTGCTCGACGCACTGGCGCGGGCGCTGCTGCTGGACTCGACCGAGCGGGCCCACCTGTTCGCCCTGGGCGGCGCCGCCGACCCGGCGCCCGGTGGGCCGTGCCCGACGGTGACCCCCGAACTGCAGGAGCTGTTGACGCAGTTGGAGCCGCTGCCGGCCTGCGTCCAGAACAGCCGGTACGACATCCTCGCGTACAACCGGACGTACGGGCGCCTGCTGCGCGACATGGACGCGCTCGACCGCGAGGACCGCAACTGCGTGCTGCTGACCTTCACGGACCCGGCGTGGCGGGCCTCGGTGGTCAACCTCGACGAGATGATGCACACGATGGCCGCCAAGCTGCGGGCCTCGATGGCGGAGCACCTGGCCGAGCCGACGTGGAAGTCGCTGCTGGCGCGGCTGCAGGGGATCCCCGAGTTCGCGGAGATCTGGGAACGGCACGAGGTGCTCGGGCAGGGGCTGCGCACGAAGCGCTTCCGCAACCCCGACGTGGGTGAACTGCGCCTGACCGTGACCAACCTGTGGCTCGGCCCGTCGGCGGGGCCCCGGTTGATGACGTTCGCCCCGGCCGACGAGGAGTCGCGTGCAGGGCTGGAGGGGTTGCTCGCGCTGGCGGTGGCGGCGCCGTCCGCCCTCTGAGCGGCCCGCACCGAGGGGCGCCTCGAACCACCGGCCCGGGCCGCCCCGCCCCGAACCGCCCGCCCCGGGCCGGGCCCTCGCGGCCCGCGGCGGTCGGGGCGGTCGGGGCGGCCCGGGGCGGCCCGGCCTCAGCAGATGCGCGGGAGTTGTTCGCCGACCGGGAGGTCGATGACCCGGGTGCCGCCGAGGGCCGTACGGGCCACCAGCAGGCCGGGGTGCTCGGCCACCGCCTCGCCGATGACGGCCGCGTGCCGGCCCAGCGGGTGGGCGCGCATGGCGTCGAGGACCGCGTCGGCGTGCTCCCGGGGCACGAAGGCGACGAGCTTGCCCTCGTTCGCCACGTACAGCGGGTCGAGGCCGAGGACGGCGCAGGCGTTGGCGACCGCGGGCGGGACCGGGACGCTGCCCTCGTGGATCACGACGCCGGTGCCGGCGGCCGCCGCGATCTCGTTGAGCGCCGCGCCCAGTCCGCCGCGGGTGGGGTCGCGCAGCACGTGCAGGTCGGGGGTGACCGCGAGCATCGCCTGGACCAGGCCGCCCAGCGGGGCGCAGTCGCTGACCACGTCCACCCCGAACTCCAGGCCCTCCCGCACGCTCATGATCGCCGTGCCGTGCAGGCCGATCTCGCCGCTCACGATGACCACGTCGCCGGGGACCACCCGCTGGGGGCGCAGGTCGACGCCTGCCGGGATCAGGCCGATGCCGGCCGTGTTGACGTAGATGCCGTCGCCGTGGCCGGCCTCGACGACCTTGGTGTCGCCGGTGGCCACCTCGACGCCGGCGGCCCGGGCGGCGGCGCCCATCGCCTCGGCCACGCGGGCCACGGTGGCCGTCTCGACGCCCTCCTCGAGGATGAACCCGCAGGACAGGTACGCCGGTACGGCCCCGCTCATCGCCAGGTCGTTGACGGTGCCGTTGACGGCGAGGTCGCCGATGGAGCCCCCGGGGAAGAACAGCGGCCGGACGACGTAGGAGTCGGTGGAGAACGCCAGCCGGACACCGCCCAGGGTGAGTTGGGCGCTGTCGCCGAGGCCGGCGAGGGCCGGTCCGCCGTAGGCGGGGGCGAAGACGTGCTGGACCAGCTCGGCGGAGAGCGCCCCTCCCCCGCCGTGGCCCATCACCACGCGCGGGTGGTCGCGCAGCGGGGCGGGGCAGGTCCAGCCGGTGATGTCGAGCGGTGCGGTGTCAGACAACGGGGGTCGCCTCCATGTCGTCCGTGGCGGCGGGCGTGGTCGCCGCGGCGGGCGCGGCGGTACCCGCCGGCGCCGCGGCGACGGCCACGGACGCGGCTGCGGGTGCGGGCGTGGGCGTGGATGCGGGCTGCGGGGCGTCGGCCCGGCGCGGCGGGGCCAGGTCCAGCCGCCGGTAGAGGTAGTACGCCGCGCAGGCGCCCTCGCTGGAGACCATCGTGGCGCCGAGCGGGGTCCGCGGGGTGCACAGGGTGCCGAAGGCCTCGCACTCGTGCGGCTTGATCAGCCCCTGGAGGACCTCGCCGCTGCGGCACTCGGCCGGCTCGCGGGTGCTGATGTCGGTGACCGCGAA
The DNA here is from genome assembly GCF_044753805.1 of Streptomyces sp. NPDC093225. Taxonomy (NCBI): domain Bacteria; kingdom Bacillati; phylum Actinomycetota; class Actinomycetes; order Kitasatosporales; family Streptomycetaceae; genus Streptomyces; species Streptomyces sp. NPDC093225. The sequence continues at coordinate 244,230 of NZ_JBIVNX010000005.1, read as the reverse complement.
GCGGTGTTCGGCGTCGTACTCGCGGTACCGGTCGGACAGCCGCCAGCCGCTGTCCGGGATGGTGCCGATGCCGCGCCAGGCCCGGTCGGTGACCTCGAAGACGTCGGCCAGCATGGCCAGGGCGGCGGGGTTGCCCTCGGGGCGGACGGCGCGCGCGTACGCGTTCTCCACCCGGTGCTGCCCGCGCTCCAGCTGCCGCACGGCCCGCCGTACGCCTTCCAGGATGTCCAGCGGTTCGAAGCCGGTGACCACGACGGGCACCCGGTGGCGGGCGGCGAGCTCGGGGTACTCCGCCGTGCCCATCACGCTGCACACGTGCCCGGCGGCCAGGAACCCCTGGACCCGGCAGCTGGGCGAGCGCATGATCGCCTCGATCGCCGGGGGGACGCGGACGTGGGAGACCAGCAGGCTGAAGTTGCGGATGCCCAGCTTCTTGGCCTGGTGCACCGTCATGGCGTTGGGCGGGGCGGTGGTCTCGAAGCCGATGCCGAAGAACACGACCTGCTTGTCCGGGTTCTGCTTGGCGATCTTGAGCGCGTCGAGCGGCGAGTACACCACCCGTACGTCCCCGCCCTCGCCGCGGACGCGGAAGAGGTCCTTGCCGCTGCCGGGGACCCTGAGCATGTCGCCGAAGGAGCAGAAGACCACGTCGGGGCGGGCGGCGATGGCCAGCGCCTTGTCGATGACCTCCAGCGGGGTGACGCACACCGGACACCCCGGCCCGTGGATCAACTCGACCTCGGCGGGCAGGAGTTGATCGATACCGTGGCGGATGATCGTGTGCGTCTGGCCGCCGCAGACCTCCATCAGCGCCCACGGCCGGGTGACCGTGGCGCGGATGTCGTCCAGCAGCCGGCGGGCGAGGTCCGGGTCCTGGAACTCCTCGATGTACTTCACTGCCGCTCCGCCTCCGTCGCCGCTCCCGCACCGGCGGGCGACGCCGCCGGACCGTCCTCGAAGGGCCACGCGGGGCCGCCGGCCTCGGCGGCCGCGAGCTCCCAGGGGTCCCCGAACTCCTCCTGGAGCATGCCGAGTTCGGCGAACAGCTCCAGGGTCTGCTTCGCGGAGGCCTCGTCCAGTCGCTGCAGCGCGAACCCGACGTGCACGATGGCGTACTCGCCGACCTGAAGGTCCGGCAGGTACTCCAGGCAGACCTCCTTGACCACCCCGCCGAAGTCGACGGTGGCCATGCGGGTGCCGTCCCGCTCGCCGATGTCAATCACTCTGCCGGGTACCGCCAGGCACATGGCATCCTCCTCGTTCCGTGGTCGCCGCTGGGGCGCGTCCGTCCGATCCGGCCGGGCCCTGTCGGGCGGCCGCCACCATGAGTTGGCCGAGCGCCAGGCCGCCGTCGTTGGGCGGCACCTGCCGGTGGCGCAGCACCGTGAACCCGGCCCCGCGCAGCGACCGCGCGCAGGCGGTCGACAGCACGGTGTTGCAGAACACCCCGCCGGTCAGGGCGACGGTCTCCAGTCCGTACCGGTCGCGGGCGGCCTCGCCGAGCTCGAGGACCAGTCCGGCCACCGCGCGGTGGAAGCGGGCCGCGATCACCGGGGCAGCGGTGCCCCGGCGCAGGTCCGCGACGACCGCGGCCAGCAGGGGGGTCGGGTCCGCCACGAACGGGCGTGCCGCGACGGGTGCGTCGCGGCCGTCCTCGGGGGCGGGGTGGCGCAGGGCGAACCGGTAGCCGGGGCCGTCGTCCGCGTCCGCCGCCGCCAGTGCCGCGGCCTCCAGCTCCACCGCGGCCTGCGCCTCGTACCCGGCGAGGTGGCAGATCCCGGTCAGCGAGGAGACGGCGTCGAACAGCCGGCCCATGCTGGAGGTCGGGGCGCAGTTGAGGTCCCGCTCCAACTGGCGCCTCAGCACGGCCAGTTCGTCGGGCGGGCAGGCTGCCGTGCAGGGCAGGTCGGGCGCCCAGTCGAGGCCGGCGGCCCACAGGTGGGCCAGTGCCATCCGGTAGGGCCGGCGCACGGCGGCGTCGCCGCCCGGCAGCGGGACGTACGCCAGGTGCGCGAAGCGCCGGTAGCCGCGGTAGTCGGCGAGCAGCACCTCGCCGCCCCAGACCGCCCCGTCGTCACCGTAGCCGGTGCCGTCGAAGGCGACGCCGATGACCGGGGCGGCACCGTCGTGGCCGTGCTCGGCGAGGGCGGCGGCGACGTGCGCGTGGTGGTGCTGGACGCGGACGAGCGGCCGGCCGGCCGCGTGCCGCTCGGCGAGGCGGGTGGACCGGTAGCCGGGGTGCAGGTCGGCGGTGAGCAGCCCGGGGGTGACGCCGGTGATGGACTCCAGCTGTCGCTCGGCGCGTTCGTGGGCGGCCTGGGTGGCGAGCGAGTCCATGTCGCCGATGTGGGCGGACAGCCAGGCCTGCCGGTCACGGCCGAGGCAGAAGACGTTCTTGAGGTCCCCGCCGACCGCGAGGGTCGCCGGGACCGGCACGGGGAGGGTGAGCGGCAGCGGCGCGTGGCCGCGGGAGCGCCGTACGAGCAGCGGCGCGCCGTCGCAGACCCGGACCACCGAGTCGTCGCAGGGCACGTGGATGGGCCGGTCGTGGGTGAGCCAGGCGTCCGCGATGCCGGCGAGCCGCTCCAGGGCCTCGGCGTCGTCGGTGACGATGGGCTCGCCCGACAGGTTCGCGCTGGTCATGACGAGCAGTCGGGGGCCGGGCGGATCTCCGGGCAGGCCGAGCAGCAGGTGGTGCACGGGCGTGTACGGGAGCATGAACCCGAGGTCGGGGCAGCGCGGGGCGACCTCGTCCGCGATCCTCGGCTCCGTCGGGGCGCCGGGGGCCGTCGGGCCGGCGGCGCGCCGCCGCAGCAGGACCACCGGGCGGACCGCGCCGGTGAGCAGGGCCCGCTCCTCGGGGCCGACCGCCGCCAGCCGCTCGACGGTCGCGAGGTCGGGTGCCATCAGCGCGAACGGCTTGTCGCCGCGGCCCTTGCGGCGGCGCAGCTCCGCGACCGCGGCGGGCTGCGACGCGTCGCAGGCCAGGTGGTAGCCGCCGAGGCCCTTCACGGCGAGGACGGCGCCCGCGGCGAGCAGCCGGCGGGCTCCGGCGACCGCGTCGCTGCCGGGGTCCTCCCGGGGCGGGTCGCCGGCGAGCAACCGCAGCCGCGGCCCGCAGGCCGGGCAGGCGACGGGCTGGGCGTGGAAGCGCCGGTCGGCGGGGTCGGCGTACTCACGGGCGCAGTCGGGGCACAGGGGGAAGCCCGCCATGGTGGTGTGCGCGCGGTCGTACGGCAGGGCGGTGACGATGGTGAACCGGGGCCCGCAGTGCGTGCAGGTGATGAACGGGTGCCGGTGGCGCCGGTCGGCCGGGTCGGCGAGTTCGGCGAGGCAGTCGGCGCAGGTCGCGGTGTCCGGGGCGACGAGCGTGCGGGCGGCGCCCTCGGTGCGGGAGGCGACGATGGTGAAGCCGGTGGTGCCGGCGGTCGGCAGCTCGCTGTGCTGGACGGCGTCGACCACCGCCAGCGGGGGCGCGTCCGCAGCGAGCCGCTCGCAGAACTCCCGTACGGCGGAGGCCGGGCCCTCCACCTCGGCGACGACGCCGTCGGGGGTGTTGGTGACGTGTCCGGCGAGGCCGAGGGCGGTCGCGCGGGTGTACACGTAGGGGCGGAAGCCGACCCCCTGGACGACGCCGCGCACGGTGACGCGGCGGCGCCGGTGGGCTTCCGCCGGTGCGCCGGTCACTCAGTGTCCGTGCGCGTGGGCGTGGGCGTGCCGGTCGGTGCGGGGGCGGCCGGCCATGACGGGGACGTGGGCGGGGGTACCGGCGCCGAGGGCCAGCGCGCGGTCGAGGAGCGTGCCCAGGCCCGTGCCGCGGCGGGCGGAGGTCAGGACCACCTCGACGCCCGGGTTGACCTGCTCGACGTTGCGGCGGAAGGCCGGCTCGTCGAACTCCGCGGCGGCCGCCAGGTCGTGCTTGGTGACCAGCACCAGGTGGGCCAGCCCGAAGGCCGTGGGGTACTTGAGCGGCTTGTCCTCGCCCTCCGTGACGGAGGCGAGGACCACGCGCAGGTCCTCGCCCAGGTCGTAGGAGGCGGGGCAGACGAGGTTGCCGACGTTCTCCACGAACAGCAGCCGGGTGTCGGCGGGGAGCCAGCCGTCGAGGTGGCGGCCGAGCATGTGGGCCTCCAGGTGGCAGAGGCCGTCGGTGAGGACCTGCTTGACCGGGACGCCGGATCGGGCGAGGCGGACCGCGTCGTTCTCGGTGGCGAGGTCGGCGGTCAGGGCGACGGTGGTCACGCCGCGCCGCCGCGCCAGGCCGAGTTCGCGTTCGAGGAGCTCCGTCTTGCCGCTGCCGGGGCTGGAGAGCAGGTTGACGGTGGTGGTGCCGGCGGCGGTGAGGCGGCTGCGCAGGGCGTGCGCGGCCTCGTCGTTCTTGGCGAGCACCGCCTGTTTCAGGTCGACCGTTCGGCACATGGTTCAGCGCTCCTCGGGGAGGGGTTCGCGGTGGCGCGCGCGGGCGGGTACGTCCGGCGCGGCGCGGCCGGACGCGGGGACGGGGGCGGGCTCGCGGTCGGGGCCGGCTCCGGGGGCGGGTCCGCGGGCGGGTTCGTCGTCCCAGGTGACGCCGGCGATCTGGAGTTCACGGCCGGTCCGCAGCTCGGTCCCGGCCGCCGAACCGCAGTCGGGGCAGCACAGGTCGGGCGGCATGCCGACGTCCCAGTCGGCGGCGCAGGGCCGGCAGTGGGCGCGGGCGGGCACCGGCTCGGCGACCAGGGCGGCGCCGGCCAGCACCGTGTCGGCGCAGGCGAGTTCGAAGCAGAAGGCCAGTGCGTCGGGGACGACCCCGGCCAACTCCCCCACCTGGAGGCGGACCTCGCTGACGGCGCGTGCGCCGGCGGCGTGGGCCGCCTCTTCCACCTGGGCCACGACGGCCATGGCGATCGACATCTCGTGCATCGGACTCCGTCCTGCCGCCGCTCATTACACCGGCAGGGCGGGTCGGATGCCGCCGGGCTCGCCGTCGCGCCGTGCGCCCCGTACTCCGTTCGGCGGGCGGCGGCGGTCGGCGGTCGGCCCGGCGCATCGGGTCCGGCGCGCCGGACCCCGCGCGCCGGACCCGGCGCGTCAGATCCTGCGCATGTGCAGGTACCGCCGGAGATCGGGCAGCTGGGACGCGAACACGACGGCGAGCGCGGCGAACACGGCGCCGGCGAAGACCTTCTTCACGGTGTCTCCTTCAGTTCTCGGGGAGTCCGGCGGGGGTGCACGGCTCCGGTGCGGCGGCGGGTCGCCCGGCGGCCTCGTCCAGGAGGTCCAGGACCATCCGTACGGCCTCCGGCACGGCGGCCGCCACCGGCTCGCTCAGCCCGATGCCCTCCGCCAGGGAGGCCGGTTCGCAGCCGACGACGAGGATCCGTCCGGGCGGGCTGCCGCCGGTGCCCGCGCACAGGGTGCCCAGGAGGGCGAGCACGGTGTCCGGGGACATCTGGTGGCCGTCGAGGACGGCGGGCCGTTCCGTCTCCACGGTGGTGCGTCCGGGGTCCTCGACCTCGATCAGGTAGAGGGTGCCGGGCTCGCCGCCGCGGGCGGTGGCGTCGACGAGGACGAGGGTGTCGTAGCCGTCGAGCAGCTGGTAGGCGAGGTGCACGCCGCGCACGCCGAAGTCCACCGCCTCGGCGCCGCCGGGCAGCTGGCGTCCGGCCAGGGCGCGGACGGTTTCCACGCCGAAGCCGTCGTCGCCGAGGAAGACGTTCCCGATGCCGGCGACCAGGGTCCGACCGCTCACGCGTCCTCCAGGGGGGCGTCCGGCCGCGGGCCGTCCGGCAGCGGGGTGACCTCGTCGGGCTGGAAGTAGAGGAAGCGGCCCTGCTCCCGGCGGATGTCGGCGCCGGGGTCGCCCTCGACCGTCACCGCCAGGTGGACGACCCCGTCGACGTCGTGCAGGACGGACTCGACCAGGGCGGCGCGGCCCGCCAGGAACAGGTCCTGGGCGTCGGTGCGGCGCAGTCCGGGGCGCAGGAGCACCCGGCTGCCCTCGCCGACGAGGACGCCGTCGACCAGGACCCGGTCGGGCGGCGGGCCGGCCGGGGCGGCTCCGGCGGGGTCCCACCAGGGGGTGTCGGGCCGGAACAGGTCGGGGTCCGCGGCGTCCGACGGGCCGTCGGCGTCCTCGCCCGGCACCCGCCGCGGGCCGCCGGTGTCCGGCGGCGTCCGGGCGGTGTCCTCGCCCGTGGCGTCGCCCGTGACGTCGCGCAGCGAGCGGACCGCACCGTGCAGGCGCTCCAGCACCTCCGGGGGGAGGGAGTCGGCGAGGTCGACGACGGCGGCGGCCCGGGCGTCGGTGCCGCGTGCCTCGCGCTTCTCCTGTTCGGTGAGGGCCGCGGTGCGCAGTGCGAGGATCTCGTCGATCTCGGTGGCGTCGTACATGGCCCCGGCGCTCTCCGGGGCGATGGCGGGGTGGTCCTCGAGGATGATCGGCGAGGACAGCACGACGTCCGACCGGCCCGGCGCGCCGGCCAGCACCGGCCAGGTGTGCCGGTTCTCGCAGGCGGCCACCGCCGCGCGGGCCCATTCCGGCGGCGCGGTCATCGAGAGGAACGATCCCGAGCTCAGGCCGAGCAGCAGGTGCGCGGCGACCAGCGACCGGGGCAGCGCGGCGTCGCGGTCGGCGGCCTCGGAGGCGCCGTCCGGCGCCCAGGAGCTGGTGTTCTCCACCGTGGCGGTGAGCCGGAACGCCCGGTAGGGCACGTCGAGTTCGGCGGCCCGCAGCCGTACGGCGCCCTCGACGGGCGCGGCGCGGCGGACGAGCCGGCCGACGGTGCGACCGGCGGCGTCGTGGACGGGTTCGGTCTCCTCGCGGGCCGGCCGGGCGAACGGCAGCAGGAGTCCGTCGCCGAGCAGGTCCGCCACCGGTACGGCGAACTCCACCCGCTCCTCGGCGCCCTCGTCCCAGGGGACCAGCACCCGGTCGGGCAGCTGGAGTTCGGCGGTGTCCTCGAACCCGCCGTCGGGGAGCGCCTGTTGGACGGTCCGGCGCAGGGCGTGCAGGAAGCGCAGCTCGACGGCGAGCACGGCGTCCGTGCCGCGGGGTTCCATGAGCAGCTCGGTCCGCGAGGTCGAGTGCTCGCCGTGCGCGGGGCCCCACGCGGGCGGCACCAGGACGCCGAACTGCCAGCGCAGCCGGTTCTTGGCGGCGGAGGCGCGGTACGGGTAGAGCACGTACCCCTCGAAGAGGACGGCGTCGGCGACCTGGCGGGCGTGCGCGAACCCGGCCGTTCCGGGGGGTGCTGTGCGGGGGGCGGGGGCGGTCGTGGTGCGGGTGGTGGTCATGGCGCGGGCCTCTCGCCGCCGGTCCGGGACAGGATGGCGCCGAGCCGGTGGGAGCGCGCCGGGTCGCCGGGCCGCGGGGGTGCGGCGCCGGGTGGGGGGACGGACTCGGCCGCGGCGGCGCCGTCGAGCAGGGCCCGTACGGTCGACTCCCAGGACGCCAGGGAGTGCCGGGAGCGGTAGGCGAGCAGCGCGTCCATGGTCTCGCGGGGCAGCTTCAGCCAGCCGCAGCCGGGGAAGTGCTGCTCGACCATCTCCCGCCAGACCGACACCGGGAGCCGGAAGGCCGCCTCCCGGTCCCAGGGCACGGGCGCGACCTGGAAGCCGCCGGGGCCGGTGAAGGCGGTGCCCGAGAAGAGCAGGAGCAGCGGGGCCGCGCCGTCGCGCAGGGCGTCGAAGTAGCGGGCGGACGAGATGTCCATGTCGTACGTGCACGGCACCGGCATGTCGACCTCGGTCTCCCCGGTGAACCCCGGGACCATCAGGGCGACCTGGGCGAACTGGAGGGGGTTGAGGGTGGTGCCCCAGCGGGAGCGCTCGCCGAACAGGTCGGTCAGCCCCTCGGCCTCGGCGGGGCCGTAGGAGCGCCGGGCGGGTTCGATGCGCAGTTGGCAGCGCAGGGCGAGGGCGTGCACCCGGGTCTGCGGGGGCCCGGTGATGCGCAGCCGGAAGACCAGGGTGGGGCCGGCGGCGTACGGGTCGGCGGTCACGCCGGTGCAGGCGAAGGTGAGGTCGGTCACGGGCGGGCCGCCCCCGTCCGGGTCGGGGCCGTGGTGTCGGACGTCGCCGGGGCGGCCGTCGCCGGGGGCCGCCGGGTCGCGGTCCCGCTGGTCGCCGCGTCCGGGCCTACCGGGCGGGCCCGGTGCTCGACCCGGTCGAAGAACTCCGCCAGGGCGGCGCGGGCTTCGGCGCCGCCGTCGAAGCCCTGCCACAGCAGGCGCATGCGGCCCACCAGTTCGTAGCAGATGTCGACGGGTACGAGATGGCAGCTGGTGCGACCGTCCGTACGGCGCAGCAGCAGGGCCTCCACGTCGGGCCTGAGGAGTCCGGCGAGCGGGCCGGCGTCCAGGACCGACTGCCAGACGTCGGGGTCGAGTTCGTTCTCGGTGGCGCCCGCCGGGCTCGGGTAAAGCGCCACCGGCCGGTCGAGGGCGGAGTTGCGGAAGAGGAAGGCCACGCCCACCGGGATGCGCAGGAGCTCCCACGCCCCCTCGTCCAGCCGGTGGTCCGGGTCGGCGAGGTAACGGTCGGGCACGGCCCGGTAGCGGCCGGTGGCCGCGCCGGGCCGGTCGAAGAGCGTCGCGCAGGCCCGGCAGGCGCACACCAGCGCCCGCCGCTCCGTCTCGACCACGTGCCGGTGACCGTCGCCGGCCACCGGCGTCCCGCACAGCTCGCACACCTCCGGTCGCGGTGGGCGCGGTCCGGTGAACCGGCGCAGCCCGCCCCTTCCGAGCGGGCTCGCCGTGCGCGGTGCGGCGGCGGTCACCGGACCCGCGCCGGGGCCGGGGGCCGGGTGCCGATCTGGAGCAGGGGCTGCCGCGGCCCGGTGCTCCCGGCGGGTTCCAGTTCGACCGAGGTCACCTCGGGCACCAGGGCGGCGACCGCGTCCTCCAGCGCGCGCCGCGCGGCGTCCGGGTCGGTGGAGCCGCAGCCGCAGCCGCCTCCCGCGGCGGCCCTGCGGAGCCTCAGCACGCCGTCGGCCTCGTCGAACGCGGCCAGTTCGACCGGTTCCGGCGCGGCGGCCAGCACCCGGCCGATGCGGGTGTGGACGTCCTCGGGGTGCAGGTCGTGCAACGCCAGCAGCCCGCCGACGAGTTCGTCGTCGAGCAGCCGGGCCGTCCGGGCCGGGTCGAGGGCGGCGACGAGGCGGGCGAGGCCGGCGCCGTAGAACTCCATGAGGACGCGTACGAGTTCCTCGGCGGCCGCGAGGGCGGGGCGGTCCCCGCTCTCGGCCAGGCCGTCGAGGATCTCCTCCACGCGGCGCCCGGCCTGCCGGGCGTCGGGTACCGTGCGCGCGCTCATCCGCCCAGCCCGCTCAGGCCGGTGGGGACGTGCAGCTGCTTGACGGTCTTGCCGCCGCCGACGTACATGTGCACGCCGCACGGCAGGCAGGGGTCGAAGCTGCGCACGGCGCGCATGATGTCGATGCCCTTGAAGTTCTCCGGCGGGTTCTCCTCGAAGATCGGGGTGTTCTGCACCGCGTCCTCGTAGGGGCCCGGCGTGCCGTAGGAGTCGCGGACGCTGGCGTTCCACGGGGTGGGCGGGTACGGGTGGTAGTTGGCGATCTTGCCGTCGCGGATGACCATGTGGTGCGAGAGCACGCCGCGCACCGCCTCGGTGAAGCCGCAGCCGATGGACTCGTCCGGGACCTCGAACTTCTCCCAGGTCTGGGTGCGTCCGGCGCGGACCTCGGCGAGGCCCTTCTCGGCGCAGTGCAGCGCGATGCCGGCCGCGTAGGCCTGGAAGTACGTGCGGGCGCGGTTGCGCTCCAGCGCGTTGCTCCACTTCGGGATGCGCCACTCGAAGGTGGTCTCCGGCTTCGTCATCGTGCGCGGCAGGTTGATGACGACGCTGTGCCCGGTGGCCTTCACGTACCCGACGTCGACCAGGCCGGACAGCGCCGTCGACCAGAGCCGGGCGATGGGCCCGCCGCCGGTGTCGAGCGCCAGGTGGTCCTTGCCGTCGAACCAGCGCGGCGACATCACCCAGCTGTACTTGTCGTCGAAGTTCCGCTTCTGCGGGGCCGGGATGGTGTGCTGGTTCCACGGGTGGCGCGGGTCGACCGGGTTGCCGAGCGGGTCGTGGGTGACGAACTGCTCCCGGCCCTCCCAGTCGTCGTAGTACGAACTGCCGAGGAGGATGCGGATGCCGAGGTTGATCTGCGTGAGGTCGTTGGTGACCAGCTTGCCGTCCACGACCACGCCCGGGGTGACGAACATCTTCCGTCCCCAGTCGGTCATGTTGGCGTACGTGAAGTCGCAGTGGTCGGGGTCGTTGAGGGCGCCCCAGCAGCCGAGCAGCACGCGGCGCCGGCCGACCTCCTCGTACCCGGGCAGCGCCTCGTAGAAGAAGTCGAAGAGGTCGTCGTGGAGCGGGACGACGCGCTTCATGAACTCGACGTACCGCATGAGGCGGCTCATGTAGTCGGTGAACAGCTGCACCGAGGCGACGGTGCCGACGCCGCCCGGGTAGAGGGTGGAGGGGTGCACGTGGCGGCCCTCCATCAGGCAGAACATCTCCCGCGTGTAGCGGCTGACCTGGAGCGCCTCGCGGTAGAACTCGCCCTCGATGGGGTTGAGGGAGCGCATGATGTCGGCGATCGTGCGGTAGCCGTGCTCGGCGGCGTGCGGGGCCTCGGTGCGCTCGGCCAGTTCCAGGACGCCCGGGTTGGTCTCGCGGACCATCTTCTCGCAGTAGTCGACCCCGACCAGGTTCTCCTGGAAGATGTTGTGGTCGAACATGTACTCCGCGGACTCGCCGAGGTTGATGATCCACTCGCCGAGGTGGGGCGGCTTGACCCCGTACGCCATGTTCTGCGCGTACACCGAGCACGTGGCGTGGTTGTCGCCGCAGATCCCGCAGATGCGGCTGGTGATGAAGTGCGCGTCTCGGGGGTCCTTGCCGCGCATGAACACGCTGTAGCCGCGGAAGACCGACGACGTGCTGTAGCACTCGGCGACCCGCTTCTGCTTGAAGTCGATCTTCGTGTGGATGCCGAGGCTGCCCACGATCCGGGTGATCGGATCCCAGGCCATCTCCACGAGGCCGTTGCCGTCTCCGGCCGTTTTGGTCTTCGGGGTTGTCATCGTCTGTGCCGTGAGCCTTCCGGGGTGCGGGAGTTGCGGGGCGAGCTGGTGCGGGGAGGTGCCGGGGTCACCACGGCGGGCGGTAGCCGGTGGCGAGCTTCGGGCCGGTGCGGCGCCACTTGGGCTCCTCGTCCACCGTGTGGAGGGTGATCGAGCGGAGCCTGCGGACGACCGCTCCGTACGCGCCGCTGGCCTTCGTCGACACCTTGGCGCCGGGCGGCTCGTCCATGAACGGCATGAACTTGTCCGGGAAGCCGGGCATGGTGCAGGCGATGCAGATGCCGCCGACGTTGGGGCAGCCGCCGACGCCGTTCATCCAGCCCCGCTTGGGCACGTTGCACTTGACGACCGGGCCCCAGCAACCGAGCTTGACCAGGCACTTGGGCGAGTCGTAGGTCTCCGCGAACTGGCCCTGCTCGTAGTAGCCGGCCCGGTCGCAGCCCTCGTGCACGGTCTGCCCGAACAGCCAGGTCGGGCGCAGCTTGTCGTCGAGCGGGATCATCGGGGCCGAGCCGGCCGCCTGGTAGAGCAGGTAGGTGAGCGTCTCGGAGAAGTTGTCCGGCTGGATCGGGCAGCCCGGGACGCACACGATCGGGATGCCGGCCTGGGACTTCCAGTCCCAGCCCAGGTAGTCGGGCACGCCCATGGCTCCGGTGGGGTTGCCCTCCATGGCGTGGATGCCGCCGTACGTGGCGCAGGTGCCGATGGCGACGACGGCCAGGGCCTTGGGCGCGAGCCGGTCGATCCACTCGCTCGTCGTGATGGGCTGGCCGGTCTCCGGGTCGTCGCCGAAGCCGCACCAGTACCCCTCCTGCTTGATCTGCTCGTTGGGGATGGAGCCCTCGACGACGAGCACGAAGGGGTCGATCTCGCCGCGCTCGCCCTTGAAGAACCATTCGATGAACGTGTCGGCGCCGCCGACCGGTCCGCACTCGAAGTCGATCAGTGGCCAGTGCACCTGGATCTTGGGCAGCCCGGGCAGCGCGCCCGTCACGATCTCTTCGATGGTCGGCTGCATGGCCGCGGTCAGCGCGACGGAGTCCCCGTCGCAGCTCAGGCCTGCATTGATCCAGAGGACGTGGATCGGAGGGGCGTCGGCCTCGACCGGCGTTGCTGCGTCCATGCGGGGTTCCTCCTCGGGGAGGGTGGTGGGGGACGGACCGCCGTGGGCGGCCTACCTTTCTTGCTAACAGGACGGCGGCGCGAGCGCCCCGTCATGTACGGCCGGTCCGGTGACCCGGGCCGGTGAGGTGGGGCGGGGTCGCGGTGGGGCGTTCCTTGCGCACGAAGGCCCGTCGCAGGGCGTGGTAGGGCGCTTCGGGGTCGTCGAAGACGGCCCGCATCCGGGCCAGCTCGTCCGCCCGGTACGCGGCGAGGGGCCGGGTGGCCTCGTCGCGCTCGCGCTGCGCCTTCTTGGCGGCGATCCGGGCCTGGGTGCCGGGTGCGGCCGCCAGCCGGGTGGCGAGCGCCGCGGTCCGCTCGGCGAAGGCCCCGGGCGCGCAGGCGACCGTACGGTCGACCAGGCCGGCGTTCCGGGCGGCGGCGGCGCTGACCGGCAGGGCGTCGGCCGTCAGCCGGGCGGCGGCCGCGTCCCCCACCCGGCGCGGCAGGGTGTACGTCCAGTACTCGGAGCCGTACAGGCCCATCAGGCGGTAGTGCGGGTTCAGGACGGCGCCGGCCCGGCACCAGACCTCGTCGGCGGCCAGCGCGAGCATGGCGCCGCCGGCGGCGGCGTTGCCGCCCAGGGCCGCGACCACGAGGCGGTCCGTGGTGGTCAGGACCGCCTCGACGAGGTCGTCGATGGCGTTGATGTTGGCCCAGGACTCGGCTGCCGGGTCGGCGGCGGCCTCGATGACGCCGAGGTGGATGCCGTTGGAGAAGAAGTCCCGGCCACCGCCCAGGACGAGGACGGAGGTGGGGCGGGTGCACGCGGCCCGGTAGGCGTCGAGGAGCCGGCGGCAGTGCGCCGTGCTCATGGCACCGCCGGGGAACGAGAAGGTCAGGAACCCGGTCGCACCGTCCTCGCGGTAGCCGATGTCGGACCAGGTGCGGCGGCCGCGGGCGGAGGTCGGCGGGGCCGGGCGCTCGGGCAGCGGCGGCAGCAGGTCGCCGAGCGCGAGGGTGGCGGGGAGCTTGACCGGGACGGGGCCGCCCGGGACGCGGGGGGCGCGCAGCTCCGGGATCCACACGGCGCCGTCGGTGGTGGCCCGGCAGATCGCGCCGGCCCGGGTGGCCAGGAGCTCCCCGGGACGGCCGCGCAGTCGGTCCTCGGGGTGGCCGCCGTGCAGGTACCAGGGGGTGCCGAGCAGGTCGTCGAGGACGCCGGGCCGCGAGTCGGCGGCCCGCAGGACGCGCAGGACGCGCTCGGTAGGGTCGGCCTCCCAGTCGATGCGCCGCTGCTCCTGGCGGACCGCCGGGCGGACGTGGCCGGCGTCCTGGGGCCGGGGGACGTACGTACCCGAGGCGAAACGCTCCACGGCCTCGAGGACCGCCTCCAGGGCCGCGTCGGCGATCTCGCCGCGGTAGAGGTCGCTCTTGCCGGCGGGGGGCAGCGGGCAGTCGGCCGAGGCCCAGACGTCGCCGCCGTCCATTTCGGCGTTGGCCTGGAGGACGGTGACGCCCCAGCGGGCCGCCCGGTCGTGCAGGGCGTGGTCCAGCGAGGAGGGGCCGCGGTCGCCCGGGGGCCCGGGGTGGACGATGAGGCAGGTGCGGGCCGACCAGACCTCCTCCGGGAGGGCGGTGCGCAGCATCGGCGCGATCACCAGGTCCGGGTCGTGGCGGTCCACCGCCCCGGCGAGGGAGGTGCCGGGCAGCGCGAGCTCCACGGCGACGCGGTGGCCGTGGTCGCGCAGTTCGGCGTGGACCCGCTGGGTCAGGCTGTTGAAGGCGCTCGCGACGAGCAGGATGTGCACGTGGTCTCCCGGCGGCGGCCGGTGCCGGGTCGCGCGGGGCGGGCCGGCCTTGCGGATGGGACGCGGGAGGGGGCCGTCTCCGGCCCGTTCCGCGTGACCGGGGCATGACCGGCCGCCAGCGATGATTCCGGGGTGGTGGGCGCGGCGCGGCGGAGCCGGGCAGCGGGGTCACCCGAAAGCGGGGGGTCGGCAGGGCCGGTCGGCGGGGGTGCCGGAGCCGGATGCGGCGGTGCGTCCTTGGCGGATGCGGATGCGCGTGGAGGTGCGGATGCGGTGCCGTGCGTTGCGGGGCAGGTGTGCCCGTGCGTGTCGGGGGCAGCAGCGGTGCATGGCCTTCCAGCACCCTGCGGAGCGCACGGACGAGGCGCGCGGCAACCGCTTCGAGCGGTTGGCCGAGCTCGCGTCCAACTTCACGAGCTCCTCGGTCTTCTCCCTGGTGTGCGTCGCGCTGGTCGCCGCCTTCGTCGTGGTGCACGTCGCGGGCCTGGGGCTGGAGTGGCAGAACATCGCGGGGGACGCGATCGGGGCCGTGTCCCTGCTCCTGCTGGCGCTGCTGAAGAACTCCGAGCGCCGTGCCGAGCACGCGATCCAGCGCAAGCTCGACGCCATCGCCGCCGCGTTGCTGGAGCAGCAGCGGGGGCGCACGGGGCGGGCGCACGAGGACCTGGAGTCGGCCATCCGCATGGAGGAGAAGCTCTAGGGGTGTCGCCGGACGCGGACACGGACGCGGGACGGGGGATCCGGCGCGGTGCAGTACGCCGTGTCCCCCGTCCCGGTCGGTTCCGGCGGGGCGGCCGCCGGGGTTGGGGAGGGTCGGTCAATGGTGCGAAGGGCGGCTCCTTTCGGTCGGATCCGGGCCGAGGGGGTCGGTTCCGAGGGGGTCGGGTCCGGGAGGGTGGAGGCTGAGGAGGCCGGTTCCCGGAGGTCGGCGTGGAGGGTGCGTCGGATCGGGGAGGGTCGTCGTGGACGGGTGGGTTCGGGTCGTTCCGGTGAGGTGGATGTCCGGTCGGGTCAGCAGTGGGAGTGGCTCGGGTCGGGGTGGTCGGAACGGGTCGGGTGGTCGGTCGGTCGGGGTGATCGGGTCGGGGGTGTTCGGGCCAGGTCGGTCGGGTCAGGGGTGGGAGGGGGTAGGGGAGGGTCAGCCGTGGTCGGGGTGGGCGGGGTCGGGGGCGGGGTGGTTCATCCCGCTCATGTGGTCGGAGTGGGTCGGGGACGGGTCCGAGGGGTGGCCGTGGGCGGGGGCGGCGTCGAGGCGGCCCCCGACGCGGGCTTTGAGGGGGGTCAGGGCGGCTTCCGGCCGGGCGGTGACCACCCAGCGGTCGCCGACCAGGTACGTACCGCCGTACGCGCGGGCTTCGGTCAGCCAGGCGCGCAGGCCGCTGCCGGTGGCGAAGGTGACCAGCCGGTAGGCACCCCGGCCGGTCCGGCACTCGCCCTGGCGCAGTTCGTCGGCGTCGACGCTGACGGTGGGAGTGCAGCCGAGGGCGGTGGCCAGGGTCTGGAGGCCGGGCGGGCGGGCCGTCGGCCGGGCGGCCGTCGCCGGCTCCCGGACCGGCTCACGGGCCGCCGTCCGGGACGGCTCACGGGCGGCGCAGCCGGGGAGGAGCAGCGCGGTGGCGAGCAGGGCGACCGCGGCGCGGCCGGTTCCGCGGGAGGGGGCCACGGCCGTCGCTCCTATCCGGCCGCGGGGGCCTTCTTGCCGGTGTCGGTGATGGCGAACCACAGGCCCTGCTTGCCGTGGCCGTTGGTGTCGCCGGGCTTCTTGTCCCCGGTGAACCAGTAGACGGGCCAGCAGTTGATGGTGAGCTGCATGGTCCCGTCGGGCCGCTTCACCGATCCGATGAGTTTCTTGGCTATTCCCGACACCTTTTCCGCGTCCACCGGCTTCGCCGGTTTCCACGTATTCACGCAGGCGCCGACGCAGCCGATTTTCATGGGCCAGGCGCTGTCCTTGTCGAATCGGTACAGGGTCATTCCGGAGGCCTCGGCCACGAGATTCCCGAAGCGCGGGTCGCGGAACACCGAGAGTTCGGCGCCGCTCTTGGAGCCCATGTTCATGTCCTCCATTCCCGTGTCGCTGCCGCTGCCGCTGCCGCCGCTGCTGCCGCCCGCCGCTCCGGCGTCCTTGGCCTTCTTGCCGTCGGGTGCGAGCGCGTGCCACGTGCCGCCGACGCCCTCCCCCTTCGCCTCGCCCGGCTTGGTGTCCTTGGCGTAGCGGTACACGGGCCAGCCGCCGAGGGTGAGCTGGCGGGTGCCGTCGGAGCGGAGCACCTCGCCGAGAAGGGCGGCGTCCACGCCGGCCGCGGCGGTGGCGTCCCCCGCGGGGACGGGCGGCCAGGCCTCGGCGCAGTCGCCGTCGCAGGCGGACCGGGGCGGCGCGGCGCTGTCCTTGTCGAAGCGGTAGAGGGTGGCGCCGGCGCCGTCGGTGACCACGGTGCCCACGCCCGAGATCTCCCGGGCGGCGAGCTTGCCGGCCGGCTCGCCCTTCCCGGCGGCGTCCGCGTCGCCGTACCCGGAGCCGGTGTCCGACCCGTCGGAGCCGGACCCGTAGCCGTCGGCCGATCCGTATCCGGATCCGGAGCCGGAGCCGTATCCCGAACCGGCCGCCGCGTCCTTCGCCGCGCCGACGCCGCCCTGCTGCTGGACGGAATTGCCGACCGGGGCCGCACGGTCTCCGCCGGCTCCGCAGCCTGCGGTGAGCAGGAGCACGGCCACTGCCGATCCGGCGATGATTCCGCGGCGCTTGTCGTCGTCCATCGTCTTCTCCTCCGTATTGCGAACGTCTCTGGCCTCGAGCGTCTCCACCCGGCGGACGTCCTTTACTGCTGGGGAAATTCATACGGGAGTTCCGGTGCCGGTTGCGAGAATCGCGGCGGAATTTATCAGATCCCGCCAACATTGAACTCGCGGGCTCCGGCACCCGTTTCCCGCGTCATTCCTGCATGCGCAGGGCGAGCGCCGGACAGCGGCGTACGGCGCGCAGTGCGCGGGCCCGCTGGCGCGGGGGCACCGGCATCGAGGCCTGGGCCGGGAAGCCGTCGGGGTCGAGGTTGACGACGTCGGGGAGGACGTCGGCGCACAGCCCGTGGCCCTTGCAGAGCGTCCAGTCGACGACGAGCTGCTGGCGGCCCTCCGGCTCCGGTGGCGCGGCGTCCGGGGGCAGCGGGAGGGCCCCGAGCACGGCGCGGCCGCAGCCGCGCCCGTGGGCGTGGTCGTGGAACTCGTCGGCGAACACGGCGAGCGCGGAGGCCACGAACGCGGCGGTGCCGTCGGGATGGCTGCACGCGCCCCTGCGCCGGACCGCCCGCATCCGCGCCTCCAGGTCCCCGAAGGCGCGCCGGTCGCCGACGAGGGCGTCCTCCAGCCGCCGCGCCAGGGCCGGCAGGCCGTTGGCGCAGGGGCCGCACTGCCCGGCCGACTCGCCGGCCATCCAGCGGGTCACGCGCGCCACCTCCCCCGCCGGGCAGGTGTCCTCGGGCAGCGGCAGCACCGCGCCGGCCCCGAGCACGGCGTCGTACGCCGACAGCGACTGCCGGGAGACCAGGGCGGCGTTGGCGTCGCGCGGGGTCAGCCATCTGCCGTGGTAGCCGCCCACGAGGACGCCCTGGCCGGCGTCCATGCCGCTCTGCCGCAGGACGTACGGCAGCGGTACGCCGGTCGGGGTCTCGACGACGACCCGGCCGGCGATGGTGAGGAGCAGGGTGCCGGGTTCGTCGGGCAGGCCGGCGGCCCGGTAGGCGAGGGCGCCGAGCCGGGCGGCGACCGCGAGCTGGGCGAAGGTCTCGGTGTTCGACAGCAGGGTGGGCAGTCCGCCCAGGCCGCGGTCGCTGGTGCGGACGCGACGGCCGGCGGGCACCGCGGCGGCGCCGCTGATCCCGGCCACGAGCGCGGTGCCCTCACCGGTGACGAACCGCTCCGGCAGCCGCACCACCCGCAACCGGACGGCCGCGGGCCCGCGTTCGGCGATGGCGGCGCTCGCGGACTCGTGGACGTCGGACCGGGTGACGCCGACCACCACCTCCTCCGCGCCCAGCGACTCGGCGGCCAACTGGGCGCCGTCCAGGACCAGATGGGGTACGTGGAGCCAGAGGGCGGTGTCCTTGAGGCAGGCGGGTTCGCCCTCGCTGCCGTTGACCACGACGTTGCACCGGCCCTCGCGGGAGGCCGTCGAGCGGGTCACGGCCTGCACCTTGCGGGCGAACGGGAACCCGGCGCCGCCCCGGCCGCGCAGGTCGACGTTCTCGGCCAGATCGGCGAGTTCGTCGGGGCGGAACCGGGGCGGGGAGCCGTGCTGGGTCAGGTGCCCGACCCGGTCCAGCCGGCCGGTGCGGTCGAGTCCGGCGAGCAGTCGGGGTGGCCCCACGGAGCCGAGGGCGGGCCGGGGTTCGTACACCGCGGTCACCGTCCCGGACCGCGGACGAGGCGGGGCGCGGGGCCCGGGAAGGCCCGGTCCGGGCCGGGCTGGGGTGGGATCAGGTTCGGCTGGACGGGGATGGGTTGGGTCTCGATGAGGTCCGCCCGCGCGTCTCCGGTGCCGGGCCGGGAGTCCGCCAGGGGGATCATGGGGACCGCGGGTCCGGGCGGCACTCCGATCAGCGGCGGTCGCGCGTCCGGCGCCGCGGCCGGCGTGTCGGCCCGGGTCGGCGCGGCGGCGGGCGCCGCAGCGCCGGCCGGGGGTCGGGCCGTGCCGGCGGCGCCGCGCAGCCGGTTCCGGACCCGCAGCGCGACGAGGAACGCGGCCGCGGCCAGGCAGAGCATGTACGAGGTGGTCACCCAGTCGGCGGCCGCGCGGCCGGCGCGCAGCCCGTGCACCAGGGCCGCGCCCCAGGCCGGGTACGCGCCCGTGTGCAGCACGCGCCACCACACCGAGCGGCTGCGGGTGGCGAACGCGCTGCGCAGCGCGCCGGAGGCGGCCACGGAGACGAAGAGGT
Source organism: Streptomyces sp. NPDC093225 (assembly GCF_044753805.1). Lineage (NCBI taxonomy): Bacteria > Bacillati > Actinomycetota > Actinomycetes > Kitasatosporales > Streptomycetaceae > Streptomyces > Streptomyces sp. NPDC093225. Next base: position 225,309 of record NZ_JBIVNX010000005.1, on the reverse strand, counting down.
AGCCGGCCAGGGTGCCCAGACCGATGATCAGCGGACGGTCCCGGTCGGCGAAGGGCACGACCGCGGAGGCGGCCACCGTGGTGCCGCCCGCGATCTTGGCCCAGATGTGCAGGCCGAGGAAGCCCAGGCCGGACACCGCGAGGGCGCGGTGCACGCCCTGCGCGAGGAGCCGGTGGCCGGAGTCCAGGACGGTCCGATCGGTGGCCGCCAACCCCCACAGCACCGCGGCGGAGAGCGAGACGAGGGAGAGCACCCCCGCCCCGAAGTCGAGGAACTCCCATATGCGGGTGAGCGCCCCGGCCCGGGCCGCCACGACCAGGACGAGGACGAGCGCGGCGCCGGCCGCGTACCGGGGGCCGCGCGGCGCGCGCCCCGCCGCGGGGGCGAGGGACAACGGCGGGCGCCGGACGGCCCGCCGGCCTGCGGTGCGGGCGGCTCCGGCGTGCCGCCTTCGGCGGCTGGCGCGGTGAGTTCGCGGCGGGTGCGTGTGGGACAGCGGCATCGGGTCTCCCGTGCGCCCCGCGTACCGAGGCTCCACCTCACGCTCGGCACCACGGGGGGATAGTGGTCGGTACTGCGCGGCGGTGCCGGCAAGTCCGGCAGCTCGGCCGTCGGAGTGGCAGAAGCATCGTGGAGCTTCGCAACGCGACCACAGGATTTATCTAAACGTGACAACTTCTTGCGGGCGTGTCGCCATGACATCGTGTAACCACGGAGGATTCCGTTCCAGTGGTGCGGCAGGGACGGGTGATCCCCGGGGTTGCCGCCCACTCCGTTCCACGGTGGCGCGACGCTGCGCAGCCGCGGGACAGCCAGTGGTGGGCTACCTCTGGGAGGGAGTGATGAGGCCTCAACTTCCCCGCCGGACATGACCGGTTCGGCGAGGGAGCCCACCTCGACGGGCCTGCCGCCTTTCCGCTCGGGCAGGCCTCACCCGGCATGAACGAGGTAGCGATGTGCGAACTTCTCAACCGCATCTGGTCCCGCCCGCGCGGCGAGTGGCGCCGTGTGCTGCGCAGGGAACTCCCGGCTCTGGCCGGCGAGATCGTGGAGGAAATGCTGCACGGATCGCCCGCACTCCCGGCGGGCGTCGAAGACATGGACGACGAACTGCTCCGACACGCACTGGAGGAGGCCCTGCTCGTCGCGCTGGGTTACCAGCGCCCGTCCCCGCGGCGACACGAGGACCTGGACACCGCGTCCGTGGACGCCGACCCCGCTGAGGCTCCCGAGGGATCGGCCGGCATACGGGGCGCGGGCGGAGTGCGGAGCTCGCACGGGGTACGGGGCGCGGACGCGCCCGATGCCGTCCCCGAACACGCCCGGGCCGACCACCCGGGCCCGCAGGAGGCCCGCGGACACGAGTCGCCCGTCGTGCCCGACCGGGCGCGCCAGGAGCTCTTCCACGCGCTGACGGGCGACCCGGGGCTCACCGACATCCAGTTGGCCGAGCTCGCGGACGCCGCCGGCTGGACCCAGCCGCCCGCCCTGCGGGCGATCGCCCTGGCCACCCCCGGCGAGGCCCAGCAGCTCGCCGCCGTCCTGGACGACGGTCTCGCCGGACTGGTGGGCGGACAGCCCTGCCTGCTGGTGCCGAGCCCCGAGGCGGACGACCGCACCTCCGTGGAGGCCGCCCTGCGCGGCCGGTTCGCGGCCGTCGGACATCCCGTACCACCCCGCGAGACCGCTTCTTCCCTGCGCTGGGCGATGCGGCTGCTCGCCCTCTCCCCCACCCGGGCCGGCATGGAGCCGCGCGCCGTGTTCGTCGACGACCACCTCTCGACCCTCCTGCTGCTGCAGGACGAGCCGCTGGCCCATGCGCTGGCCGCCCGCTGGCTGCAACCCCTCGCCGACCTGACCCCGCGGCAGAGCGAGCGCCTGGAAGTCACCCTGCTCGCCTGGCTGGAGGGCGGCGGCGCCCCCGAGGCCGCCAAGGCCCTGAGCGTCCACCCGCAGACCGTGCGCTACCGGATGCGCCAGCTGGAGAAGCTGTTCGGCCCGGGCCTGCGCGACCCCCGCACCCGCTTCGAGCTCGAGATGGCCCTGCGCAGCCGCCGCCTGATGGCCGAGGTCCGGCGCCAGCACACCCGGGTGGGCCGCCGAATGCGGCCCGTGACGGCCGAGTTCCGCCCGCTGGGTTCCGTACAACTGGCCCGCGTCAACGGGCTGTAGGAGCGAGCAGCTCCGTCCACGGCGACCGTGCCCTTCTCCCGACCGCTCACGGGGGAAGGGCACGGTGCTGTCGTGGCCGGCCCGCCCCGGAAATCGCGCCGCGGTCGTGCGGAGTGCCGTCCCGTGCACCCGGGCGGCGGTCCTGCGGGGGGCCGCCCGTGCGGCCGGGCGGCGGCGTGGTGCGGTGGGGCGGGTGCGGCGTCGGGAGCCGCCCCGGCGACGTCCGTGGCCCGCGCTCCGCGCCGTGACGGCCCGTCGGGGACCTCCCTCCTCGGTGCGGACGGGTCTTCCGGTACGGAGGGGACGTGCGGCACGGACGGGACTCCCGGCACGGACAACCCCGGACGGCCGGGCCGTCCGGGGTTGCGGGGCGGAACCGGGTCTACCTGCAGGCGCGCCCGGAGTTGATGCAGCGCACCGCGAAGTCCATCAGGCGGTTCGACATCACGTTGATGAAGTCGCCGTGGTCGGTGACGGGCTTGTGCAGCTGCTCCGGGAAGCTGTCCACGGCGATCCGGGAACCCGGCGGCACGCGGTAGACGATCCGCTGCACCAGCTGCGGGATGGCGGTGAAGCCGTTGCCGCAGCGGCCGCCGCGGTCCGCGAAGGCCACGTGGGTGCGGTGGTTGGCGCTGTCGATGTTGCGCCCGTCCCAGCAGCTCTGGAAGGAGAAGGTGCGCACCACGTCGCTGCCCGTCGGGCAGATGGGGTACTTGTCCTTGAGCTGGCGGTCCTCGAATCCGGTGCAGCTCCAGGACGCGTTGGCGTTGCCCGGCCCGTTGGTGAACGCCTTGGCGTCACCGGTGATGATGCGCAGGAAGCGGGGCATGGCGGTCACCCTGGACACGGGGCTGCCCTTGAACTGCAGGGTCACCTGGCGCGGCCGCTGGATGGTGCCGACGTTCGCGTCCTGGCCGCCGCCGGGGGCGTTCACGTCCCGCTCGGCGCGGCCGTCACGCAGCCGTAGCACGGGCCAGTAGTAGGTCGACTTGTCGCCGTTGCTGCAGGTGGTGCCGGCGGCGGCGAGGGTGTCGTTGCTGGAGAAGGCGTCGGTGGCGAGGTTTCCGACGTAGTCGTGCATGTGGTGGGCGCCGTTGCTGACACCGGGGGCGACGATGACGTTGTCGGGGTTGAAGTGGCCGTTCTCGTTGCGCCCGCAGAAGACGGTGAGGGAACCGTTGGACGCACCGGACTGGAGGGCCGGGCGCCGCACGTTGGGCCGTACGGCGGTGATCGGCACGAAGTCGCGGCGGCTCGGGCCGCCCCTGCTGCGCCGCTCCGACGTCCCCTGCTGCTGCGCCGCGGCGTCGCCGGTGGACGCGCCGGCGTTGTCCGGCGTGGCGGCGGCGCCGTTCGCGGGCGCCGCCGCGTCGGCGGGGTCGGCGGGAGTGCGGCTGATCGAGCAGGAGCTCATCCGCTGCAGTTCGCCGGGGCGCCGGGTGAAGTCGCCGATGGCGTCGGCCACCCGGTCGATGGACCCGTCGCGCTGCTGCTCCAACCGGCCGAGGAGCGCCTGCTCCGAGGCGCGACCGGTGGCGAGGTCGCGGTAGGCGTCGGCGAGTTGGGTGTCCAGGTCGGCGAGGTTGCGGTCCACGGCGGCGCGCGCCTGGTCGGGTACGGCGGTCAGCCGGTCGCCCACGTCGGGGCAGTCGATGGTGGCGGTGACGACCTGGGCGCCGTTCCCGGCGCGGCCCGCACCGTCGTTGGAGGTGATGCCGGCGGAGGCCTGCTGGGCGACCACGGCGACGGCGCCGGCGCCCAGGGCCAGGGTGGCGACGAGGGCGAGGCCCTTGCGGGACAACCGGGTGCGCTTGTGGCCCTGTTGTCGACTCATTCGATCACTTCACTTCGTCAGGGGGGCGGTTGGAAGGGTGGCCGAGGACCCGGGTGCGCCGGGGGCGGGGCTGGGGTCGACGAGCGCCTCGAAGTCGACCAGGCCGGTGTCCTCCAGGACCGTCATGTGGTCCAGCACCGTGGCGTTGGCCGTGGTGGCCAGGGCGCGCACCATGGAGTTGCGGGTGTTGGCCCGCACCAGCGCCACGAGGGCGAAGACCTTGCCGTGCGCGGCGCGCACCAGCTGGACGAACCGCCGTTCGTAGGCGTCGCCCTGCAGTTGGTCGAGTTCGGAGAGCCAGCCCTGCTGCTGCTCGCTGGGCTGGGTGGGCAGGTCCAGGCCGAGGGCCTGGCCCACCTCGATGTCCCGCCGGTCGAGGTCGCTGTGGCCCATGACGAGGTGGTCGCCGGCCGTGCGGATGCTGGCGCGGCGGCCGCGCTGCTGGGCCTGGCGGCCGGCCGGGCCTTCCCACAGGCCGGCCAGCCGCACCTTGCGCACGAAGTCCCGGTCCTGGGCGGTGAGCGGCCCGTACGGCGTGCTCAGGGTGCCGAGGCCGTCGTCGCCCGACGCGGCCGCCGCCGATGCGGCGGTCGGCCGGGCGCCGAACGAGTCGACGGGGACCAGCAGGGCCAGCAACGTCAGTGCCAGCGCGCCGATGACGAGACCGCCGGCAAGGGTGTGTCGGGTGGCGTCCGGCAGGGACCGTAGACGCTGGGGCAGCACGCATCCTCCTCGCTCCGAGTGCCGGGAGGCGGGCGGGCGTCGAGTGGTACGACCGACGGCACCGCTCGGGCGGTGCGCGGACCCGCGTTCCCGGGGGTGCGACGGGACGCTAGTGCCGTATCCGGTGGCCGCGCGGCAAGTGCATCACCATCGGACAAACATCCGGGCGGTACCCCGCAAGGCTGCTACAGTCCCGTGCGCGCGGTCCGACCGCCCGTCCTGCCCGCCGTCGCGCCCGCGCTCGGGCCCGCGCTCACGCGTGCGTTCGTGTGTCCGACCGGGCGTCGGGCCGTGCGGCGCGGTCGGGAGAGCACGAAGGTGACGCTGATCAGCAGCCCCCACGAGAGCCACTTGGACAGGGCCACCGGCTGCCAGGCCACCGCCTGCGAAGGGTACGTCCAGGCGCCCAGGTAGGTGGCGACGTTCTCGGCCACCCACAGGAAGAACCCGATCAGCGCGAAGGCCACGGCCAACGGCATCCGGTGCCGGCGCTCCCCCACCCGGTACGTCACCCACGTGCCGGCCGTCACCGCGAGCAGCAGCGCGCCGAGCACCCAGCGGAGGTCGGTGAACCAGTGGTGGGTGAGGAAGTTGGCGTAGAGGGCCGCGGCCACCGCGGCGGTCGCGCGGGGCCGGTAGCCGGTCAGGCCGAGGTCGAACAGCCGCCAGGCGCGGCAGACGTAGCTGCCGACGGCCGCGTACATGAACCCGCCGTACAGCGGCACCCCGGCGACCTTGGTGAGCGCGTCCTCGGGATAGCTCCACGAGCCCACCCGGACCTTGACCAGCTCGAAGAGCAGCCCGAGCAGGTGGCAGAGGGCGATCACCGCGGCCTCGCCCCGGGTCTCCCAGCGGAGCACGAGGAAGCCGGCGGTCAGCAGGATCCCGTACGCGAGCAGCAGGTCGTACCGCGCCACCGGCAGCGGCGGGAGGAGGGTGGAAGCGGCCATGCCGCAGAAGAGCGCGGCGGCGAAGAGGCAGCAGCGCACCTGCGTCCACCCGAAGAGCAGCAGCTGCCGCCCCCACGCACCGGCCGCCGCCCCGATCCCCGTTCCGGTCGTCCCCATGCAGGTCATGACGGCCCACCGGCCCGCCCGGTTGCGCCGCACGCCGTCCCCGCCCGGCGCCGCCGACCCCCGTACACCGTCCCCGCCCGGCGCCGCCGACCCCGCGTCCGCGCCGCCCCGGAGCGGGTTTCGGCCACGATCGGGACGGAACGGACTCCTCCGTGCCCACGTGGACAGCATCCCCCCATGTCGAAGACCACCCGCTGGCTGCTCGTGGCCGCCGCCGTCGTCTGGAGCGTGTTCGCCTACCAGTGGATGGACGTCGGCTGCGACGTCCCCAAGGCCTACCTCGCGGTCCTCCGCTACGGCACCCCCGAGGGCCTGGAGTTCCTCCCGGCCTGCCACGGCTGACCGCGGACGACTCCGACCTCCGGCAGAGGGGACCCGGGACGTCCTCTGCCTTTCGGCAGAGGTCGGATCGGTCCGCAGGCGCACGCCCGGCGGGATCGCGGCATCGATACTGGTCGGCGTGGATCGTGCTCGTCTCCTCCCCCGTCCCCTCCCGCGTCCGGCGCCGCCCCGACCGTTCCGGGGCGTCGTGCGTTCCCTGGCCGGGACGGTCGGGGCGGTGGGCGCGGGGCTGGGGGTGTGGGCCGCGGTCGGGCACCTCGGGCTCCTGCCGCACGTGTACCTGCAGCTGCCGGCGCTCGCCGTCGGCGGCGCGCTCTTCCCGCTGCGGCGCCGGTTCCCGACGGCCGTGCCGCTCGTGCTGGCCGTGCTCACCGGTCTGGCGTTCTGCGTCGGTCCGGTCACCGCGGCGACGGCGTACGGCACGGCACGGCGTACGGCACGGGCGCGCCGGCGCGCCCGCCTGCTGGCCGCCGCCGGGGCCCTGGTCGTGGTGGCCGCGACGGTGTCCGCGCCCTGGCTCGGCCCGGGCTCCGTCGCGTACGGGCTGGCGCTGGGCCTGGTCCTCACGCCGACCGCCGTGATCGTCCCGGGGCTCGTCGGCACGGCGGACGGGCAGCAGCGGCGGCTGGTGCGCGCGCTGCGCGAGCGCGGGGACGCGGCGGAACGGGCCCGGCGGCTGGCCGACAGCGAGGCCCGCATCCACGAGCGGTCGCGGATCGCCGCGGAGATGCACGACCTGGTGGGCCACCGGCTCAGCCTGATCTCCCTGCACGCCGGCGGGCTGGAACTGGCCCTGGCCGGGGCCGACCCGGAGCTGCGCGAGGAGGCCGTCCTCGTCCGGCGGACCACGCGCGACGCGATGCGGGAGCTGCGCCAGGCCCTGGGCGTGCTCGGCCCGCTCGGCCGCGACACCGGGTCCGAGGCGCTCACCCCCGCCACCGGCACCCGGGCCGACGTCGAGGCGCTGGTGGCCGGGTCCCGGGACGGCGGCGTCGCGGTGCGCCTGGACTGGACGGGCCCGGACCTCGACGCGCGGCCGGCGCCGGTACGGCGCGCCGTGCACCGGGTGGTGCGGGAGGCCCTGACGAACGTCCACCGCTATGCGAGCACCGCCCACGTCACCGTGGTGGTGGCGCACGACGACGAGACCGTACGGATCTCCGTCCGCAACGGCGCCACGCCCCCCGCGGCCGCGGCACCCGCCGGGAGCGTGGGCACCGGCCGCGGGCTGACCGGCCTGCGGGAGCGGGTGGAACTGCTGGGCGGGACCTTCGCGGCCGCCCCGCTGCCGACCGGCGGGTTCCTCGTGGACGCCCGGCTGCCGACCGAGCCCGGCGACGCCCCCGCCGGGCCGGCCGACCGCCCGTCCGTGCCGACGGACCGCCCGGGCGCCGGGCCGGCGGATCCGTACGGGGCGGTCGGCCGGGACGGTGCGGACGCCGACCACGGCGGGCCCGCACCGCGGCGCCGTACCGCGCACCTGCTCACGCTCGCCCTCGGCCTGGGCGCGCTGTCGGTGCTCATGGCCCTCGGGGCCGCCTTCGTGTACGCCACCGCCCCGCACCAGGAGGCCGGGCCGCCCCCGCTCCCCCGGGTCGGCATGACCTACGACGAGGTGAGGGGGTCCGGTGTCCTGGACAACGCGGCGGTCCGGGCCGCGGCCACCGGTCACGAACCGCCCCGGCCCGCCGGCACGGCCGGCTGCGTCTACCCGTTCACCGGCGCCACCGAGGCCCGCCCCGGCGGCCTGACCGTGGCCCGCTACTGCTTCGACGCCGCGCAGCGGCTCATCGCCATCGACCGCTTCACCGTCCCGTCGGTCCGGGACGCCGCACCCTGGGAGACCCCGTGACCGAGTCCGCGCGGCCGATCCGCGTCCTGCTCGCCGACGACGAGACCATGATCCGGACCGGCGTCCGTCTGATCCTCCGGCACGCCGAGGGCATCGACGTCGTCGCCGAGGCCCCGGACGGCCGGCGCGCCGTCGAACTGGCCGCCGAGCACCACCCCGACGTGGTGCTGCTGGACGTCCGCATGCCGGTCTGCGACGGGCTGGCCGCGATCGCGCCGCTGCTGGCGCTCGATCCCGCGCCGCGGGTGGTGATGCTGACGACCTTCGGCGACGACGACAACGTCGTGCGGGCCCTGCGCGAAGGGGCCACGGGCTTCCTGCTGAAGGACGAGGGACCGCAGGAGCTGATCAGCGCGGTACGGGCGGCCGCGGCCGGTGACGCCGTGCTCTCCCCCGGCGTCACCGGGGCCGTGATCTCCCGGATGCTGCGCGCCGCCGACCCGGTCGGCGGCGCGGGCCCGGACGAGCGCATCGCCCGGCTCACCGGCCGCGAGCGGGAGGTGCTGGCGATGCTGGGCGAGGGACTGTCGAACCAGGACATCGCCACGCGGCTGGGCATCGGGACCGGCACGGTGAAGACGCACGTGGGCGCGATCCTGGACAAGACCGGCTCGGCGAGCAGGGTCCAGGCCGCTCTGCTGGCCCACCGGACCGGCCTGGCCACCTGACGCCCGGTCGGGCCCGGCTCCGGGGCCGGTGCACGCCGCCCCGCCTCTGTCCTTCGGCAGAGCCCGGCGGGCCGGGACTGCCCTTTCGGCAGAGTCCGACTACCGCCTCCGGGGCGATGTTTCCGCAGTTCAGCGCAGTGAGGATGGATGCGTCCCCAGGCCCGCGGCACCGTGCGCGGGCCCTCGCAACCCAGGCGGAGCACCCATGTCGCAGACCTTCCCCTCCCCCCGCGCAGCCGGCGCCTCCGGCGGAGCCGTCCCCGCGCCCGTGGAGCCGGCCGCCCGCGCGTCGGGCCTGACCAAGACGTACGGGAAGGGCGAGACCGGGGTGACCGCGCTGGACGCCGTGTCGGTGGACTTCGCCCGGGGCCGGTTCACCGCCGTCATGGGGCCCTCCGGCTCGGGCAAGTCCACGCTGATGCACTGCATGGCGGGCCTGGACACGGTGAGTTCCGGCTCGGCCCGGATCGGCGGCGTCGAGCTGTCGGCCCTGAACGACCGTCAACTCACGCGACTGCGGCGGGAGAAGGTCGGGTTCGTGTTCCAGGGCTTCAACCTGCTGCCCACCCTCACGGCCCTGGAGAACATCACGCTGCCGCTGCGGCTGGCCGGGCGTCGGCCCGACACCGCCTGGCTGGACACCGTCGTCGCCACCGTCGGACTCGCGGGCCGGCTCGCGCACCGCCCCGCCCAGCTCTCGGGCGGCCAGCAGCAGCGCGTCGCCGTGGCGCGGGCCCTGGTCTCCCGCCCGGAGATCGTGTTCGCGGACGAGCCGACCGGGAACCTCGACTCCCGTGCCGGCGCCGAGGTGCTCGGCTTCCTGCGCGACTCCGTGCGGGAGCTCGGCCAGACCGTCGTGATGGTCACCCACGACCCGGTGGCCGCCGCCCACGCCGACCGGGTGGTGTTCCTCGCCGACGGCCGCCTGGTGGACGAGCTGTACGAACCGACCTCCGGTGCCGTCCTGGACCGGATGCTCGCGTTCGACGCCCAGGGCCGCGCCTCCTGACCGCGCCGGTCGCCGTCCGCCCGTACTCCTCCAGCCTCCGAAAGCCCACCATGCTGCGAACAGCCCTGCGCAACGTCCTCGCGCACAAGGCCCGTCTGGCCATGACCGTCCTCGCGGTCTGCCTCGGGGTCGCGTTCATCTCCGGCTCGCTCGTCTTCGCCGACTCCACCACCGCCGCCTACCGCGCCTCCCTCGCGAAGGACTACGCCGGCATCGCGGTCGTCATCGAGCCGACGTACCCGCCCGGTGCCCCGGCGGACCGGCGCCGCTCCCCCCTCGACGACGCCCTCGTGGCCCGGCTCGCCGCCGTGCCCGGGGTCGCCGTCGCCCGTCCGGTCCTCGACGGCTCCGTCACCCTGGCCGCCAAGGACGGCGAGCCCCTGCGCGCCGACGACGCCATGGGCAGGCTGGCGGCCGGGTACCTCCCCGGCGCCGACGGCACCGACCCCCGCCACCCGCTGACCGCCGGCCGGGCGCCGCGCTCGGCCGGCGAGGTGGCCCTGGACCGCGGCAGCGCGACGGCCGGCGGGTACGCCCTGGGCGACACCGTCACGCTGGCCGGCGACGGCCCGGTCCTGCGGATGCGGCTGGTCGGCCTGGTCGGCACGCACGACACCCGTGTCACCTCGGGCGGCACCCTCGCGGTGTTCGACAGGTCCACCGCCCGGAGGCTGTTCGACGCCCCGGGCGGGTACACCGGGATCGACCTGTCCGCCGCCCCGGGGACCTACCCGGTCGAACTCGCCGAGCGGGTCGGCCCGCTGCTGCCGGCCGGCCGCGCGGAGGCGGTCACCGCGACCGCGCTGGCGAACCAGCAGTCGGTGTACGTCGACACCAGGACGAGCAGCTACGCCAGGCTGCCGCTGGTCTTCGCCGTGGTGTCGCTCTTCATCGGCTCGTTCCTGATCATCAACACCTTCGGCATGCTCGTCACCCGCCGCTCCCGGGAGATCGCGCTGCTCCGCGCCGTCGGCGCCACCCGCCGCCAGGTGGTCCGCTCGGTGCTGGCCGAGGCCGCCCTGGTCGGCCTCATCGCCTCCGCCCTGGGGTTCGTCCTCGGGCTCGGCGTCGCCACCGTGCTGCCGGACGTCCTCGGCACCGGTGACGACCTGCTGCCGCGGGGGCCCCTCGTGATCGGCCCGGCCCCGGCGTCGGCCTCCCTCGCCGTCGGCGTCGGCGTCACCGTCCTGGCCGCGTGGTTGCCGTCCCGCCGGGCCGCCCGGATCGCGCCCGTCGCCGCCATGCGCTCCGCCGGCCTGCCGCCGGCCGCGGCGCCGTCCCGGCTGCGGGGCGCGATCGGCGCGGCGCTGCTCGTCCTCGGGGCCGGTCTGCTGCTCTCGTTGGGCGGCGCGAAGGACGCCTCGGACGACAACCTCCGTACCGCACTGCTGGGTTGCGGGGTCCTCGTGACCGGTCTGATCGTGCTGGCCCCGCTGCTGGCGGGCCCGGTGATCCGCCTGTTCGGCCGGTTCACCGCCCGGTCGGGGATCGTGGGCGGCCTCGCTCGGGACAACGCGCTGCGGGATCCGCGGCGTACGGCCGCCACCGCGGTGGCCCTGATGATCAGCACCGCGCTGGTCTCCGGACTGGCCGTGATCGACCACTCCTCCGCCCGGGCCCTGGACGCCCAGGCGGCCGCCGGTCTGAGCGCCGACTTCGTCATCAGCACCCGCAACGCCACCACTGCCATCGACGCGGCCGCCGTCCGGCGGGTCGCCGCCGTGCCCGGTGTCGCGACCGCGTCCGCCGTCGCGGACTCCACCCTCTCCACCGGCGCGCTCGCCCGGGAGGTCTCGGGGGTCGACCCGAGGACCGTGGGGGACGTCATGCGGCTCCGCTTCACCAGCGGCTCCGCCGCGGACGTCGGACCGGGCCGGATCGCGGTGTCCACCGGCTTCGCCCGCGAGAACCGGATCGGCACGGGCAGCCGGATCCGGGCCGGCATCGGCCCCGGCCAGGGCGACGGCGACCGGGACCGGACCTACACCGTCGTCGGCGTGTACGAGGACAACCCGACCGCACGGGACGTGCTGGCCGACCGCGGTGACGTCCAGCGGTACGGCTTCGTGCGCGGGTCCGTCCAGCGCGTCCTGGTGCGCGCCGACGCCGCCACCGGCGCCGGATCCGCGGACCTGGCGCGGCGGCTGCGGGCCGCCGTCGACCACAGCCCCCTGCTGAAGGTCCAGGACCGGGCCCAGCTCGTCCGGGAACAGGCCGGGGTCGCCGGCGACCTGATCACCATGGTCTTCGGGCTGCTCGCCGTCGGCGTGGTCATCTCCGCACTCGGCATGGTGAACACGCTGGCCATGTCGGTTTCCGAACGCACCCGGGAGATCGGGGTCCTGCGCGCGATCGGCCTGGACCGCGCCGGTGTCCGCCGCATGATCCGCCTGGAGTCCCTGGCCGTCGCCGGCTACGGCACGCTGCTGGGCCTGGCGGCCGGCCTGTTCGGGGCGTGGCGGGTCAGCGGTCTCGCCAACGGGGCCGTTCCGCAGTACGCGTTCGCCGTCCCCTGGGGCACGCTCGCCCTGGTCGTCGCCGCCTCCCTGGCCGTCGGTGCCGCGGCCGCGGCACTGCCCGCCCGGCGGGCCGCGGCGCTCGGCCCGCTGCGGGCCGTGGCCGCCTCCTGACCCGCATCACGTCCGCACCCGCTCGGCCCGCCGGGCCGGCTCGGCTCCGGTGCCCCGCCCCCGTACGGACCTGGGCGGGGCACCGGAGCCGTCACCGGTCCCCGGAGGCCAGGATGTCGGCCGCGCGCTCGCGCATCTCGACCTTGCGCACCTTGCCCGTGACGGTCATCGGGAACTCCTCGACCACGTGCACGTAGCGCGGGATCTTGAAGTGGGCGAGCCTGCCGGTGCAGTAGGCCCGGACGTCGTCCGCCGTCAGGGGGGCGGCGCCCTCGCGCATCCGGATCCAGGCCATCAGCTCCTCGCCGTACGTGGCGTCGGGCACGCCGATGACCTGGACGTCGAGGACGTCCGGATGACCGTGCAGGAACTCCTCGATCTCGCGCGGGTAGAGGTTCTCGCCGCCCCGGATCACCATGTCCTTGATCCGGCCGGTGATGCTCAGGTACCCGTCCGCGTCCATCACGGCCAGGTCGCCGGTGTGCATCCAGCGGCCGGCGTCCACCGCCTCCGCGGTCTGCGCGGGGTCCGCCCAGTAGCCGAGCATCACCGAGTAGCCCCGGGTGCACAGTTCGCCCGGGACCCCGCGCGGCACGGTCCGGCCGGTTCCCGGATCGACCACCTTGACCTCCAGGTGGGGGCCGACCCGCCCGACCGTGGAGACCCGGCGCTCGACGGAGTCGTCCACCCGGGTCTGCGTCGAGACCGGCGAGGTCTCCGTCATCCCGTAGCAGATCGACACCTCCGCCATCCCCATCCGGTCGATCACCTGGCGCATCACCTCCACGGGGCAGGGCGAGCCGGCCATGATTCCGGTCCGGAGGCTGGACAGGTCGTAGGAGTCGAACGACGGCTCGGCCAGCTCGGCGATGAACATCGTCGGCACCCCGTACAGCGACGTGCACGACTCCGCCTCGACGGCGGCCAGGGTGGCGGCCGGCTCGAAGGACGGCGCCGGGATCACCATGGCCGCGCCGTGACTGGTGCAGGCGAGGTTCCCCATGACCATCCCGAAGCAGTGGTAGAAGGGCACCGGGATGCACACCCGGTCGTGCTCGGTGTAGTGCAGCAGCTCGCCCACGAAATAGCCGTTGTTGAGGATGTTGTGGTGGGAGAGGGTGGCGCCCTTGGGGAAGCCCGTGGTGCCGGAGGTGTACTGGATGTTCACCGCGTCGTCCGGGCCCAACTCGGCCTGGGCCCGGGCCAGTCGCTCCGGATCCGGGGCGGTCCGGCCGCGGTCGAGCAGCTTGTCCCACTCGGGGCCGTCGAGCAGCGTGACGAACTCCAGGTCCGGGCAGCGGGGCCGGACCTCCTCGATCATCGCGGCGTAGTGGGAGGACTTGAAGCGCTCGGCGGCCACCAGCATCCGCATCCCCGACTGACCCAGCACGTACTCGAGTTCGTGCGCCCGGTAGGCCGGGTTGACCGTGACGAGGATCGCGCCGATCTTGGCGGTGGCGTACTGGGTGATCGTCCACTCGGCGCGGTTGGGCGCCCAGATGCCGACGCGGTCGCCGCGTACGACGCCCAGTTCCAGCAGCCCGAGGGCGAGGGCGTTCACGTCGGCGGCCAGCTGCGCGTACGTCCACCGGCGCCCGGCCGCCCGGTCCACGAGCGCGTCGCGGTCGGGGAAGCGGGCGGCGGTGCGGTCGAAGTTCGCCCCGATCGTGTCACCGAGCAACGGCGCCGCCGAGGTGCCGGAGGCGTAGCTGGGCTCGACCGGTGCGGTGGACCGGGGGGTGGTGGGCTGCTCGGACACGCGGTGTCTCCCTGTCGGAGTCGGGTTCGGGCACGTGCGGGGCGGCGGCCGCCGCGCGGGGTGGGCGGGCGGTCCCGCCGTGATCCTTGCAGGCGGGGGGCCGGTGCGGGAGGGGTTCGGCGCTCGTCTCCCGGTCGCATCGCTCGTGCGTCGTACCATCGCCGCATGGCCGACTCCGCGTACGGGATCACCACCGGGGCCGTGGCACGGCTCCTCGGCGTGTCGCCCACGACCCTGCGTTCGTGGGAGCGCCGCTACGGCATCGGTCCGGCCGCCGTGCGGCAGGAGGGCCGGCACCGCAGGTGGACGCCCCGCGACATCGCGGAGCTGGAGGAGATGTGCCGGCTCACCGCGTCCGGCGTGCCGCCGGCGGAGGCGGCCCGGGCCGCGCTCGGCGGGCGGTCGGCGCCCGGTGCCGGGTCCGGGTCCGGGGACGTCGGCGGTGCCGGTGACGCGGACGTCGGCGACGCCCGTGACGCGGCCGGTCCCGGTGGCGTCCGGCGTACCGGTGATGGACGGGGTACCGGCACCGGGTCGGAGCGCCGGGGCGGGGGCGCGGGCGGGCTCGTCCCGGGTGACGTGCGGCAGGAGTGCCGCGGTCTGGCCCGGGCGGCGGTACGGCTGGACGCGCCGGCCCTGGACGAACTGCTGCACGGCGTCGTGGCGCGGCACGGTCTGGTGACCGCGTGGGAGGAGGTCATGGCCCCGACGCTGCACGCGGTGGGACGCAAGTGGGAGACCGCCGGCGACCGGTACGTGGAGGTCGAGCACCTGCTGTCCTGGCACGTCTCGACCGCCCTGCGGCGGGCGGCGTCCCGGCCACGACCGGTCACGCGGACCGGTGAGGACGGTGCCGGTGACGGCCCCGGGCGGGGGCCCGGTGCCGGGAACGGGTACGGGGGCGGGGGCGGGGCCGCACCGGTCCTCCTGGCCTGCGTACCGTCCGAGCAGCACACCCTGGCGCTGGAGGCCCTCGCGGCGGGCCTGACCGAACGCGGGCTGCCGGCCCGGATGTTCGGGGCCGCCGTGCCGGCGGAGGCGCTGGACGCCGCCGTGCGGCGGACCGGGCCGGCGGCCGTGGTGCTGTGGTCCCAGGCGCGTTCCACCGCGAGCCGGGCGCTGGCCCGGGCCGTGGCCGCCGGCGGGTTCGGCGTGCGCGGGGCCCGGACCCGGCCGGTGGTGCTCCTCGCGGGGCCGGGCTGGGCGGGCCGGACACCGGATCCGGGGATGGCCCGCCCCGCCTCGCTGGGCGAGGCCCTCGACGTCCTGGGCCGCCTCTACCCTTCGGGCGGCCCGTCGGGCGCCGGGCGCTGAGGCGCGTCGCCGGTCCCTCCCGAGGGCGCGGAGCCGTCCCGTGCGGCGGGTTCCAGGCCGCGGCGGAGCCGGCCGAGGCCGCGCCGGACGTGGCTCTTGACGGTGCCGAGCGGCAGGCCGGTGTGCTGGGCGACCTGGACCTGCGTCAGGTCGCAGAGGTAGGCGAGGGCGAGGACGCGCCGCTGCTCGTACGGCAGCCGGGCCAGCTCCCGGTCGAGCGTCAGGCGGTCGAGCACGGCGTCCGGTCCGCCGTGGTCCGTGCCGGTGGGGCCGGCTTCGGTGAGGTGCGCGGCGGTCGCAGCGACGAGCAGGGCGTTGCGCCGGGTCCGGGCGGAGAGCGCGTCGGCGGTCTTCTTGCGGGCGATCCCGACCAGCCAGCCGGCGAGCGGGCCGCGTTCGGGCCGGTAGCCGGCGCGGCCGCGCCAGGCGGCGAGGAAGACCTGCTGGGTGACGTCCTCGGCCTCGCGCGCGTCGCCGAGGGCGCGGGCGGCGAGGGCATGGACCAGGCCGCCCCAGCGGCGGTACGCCTCGCCGAGACAGTGCTCGTCATCCCGCAGCAGCCCCGCTCCGAGGTCGTCGTCGGTGGGGACGGGGCCGGCGGTGGCTCCACCGGCGGAGGACGTCGGCCCGCAGGCGGACGTCGAGCCACAGGCGGACGTCGGCGCGGGCCCGGACGTCGGCCCGACGGTCCCGGGCCGCGCGTCGGTCCGGGGCGGGGCGTCGGTCCGGGGCAGGGCGTCGGTCCGGGGCAGGGCGTCGGTCCGGGGCGGGGCGGGGTTCGGCACGCGGGTGCGCGGTGGGGCGGCTGCCGGGGCGGGCATGGCGGTTGCTCTTCCTCTGCCGGGCCCCGGGCGGGCGCGGGGCTGCGGACGGGACGTCGCCGGGGCCCGCGGGCGGTCGGGCCCCGGCCCCCTCAGCCTCCGGGGCGGGGACGGACCCCCACCACTCGCACCGTTCGTGCACCGTTTGGTGCGGGGCGACCGCTCACGCCCCGCCCCGCGCCGCCCGGAAGCGGGCCAGACCGTCCCCCAGTTCCACCACCGGTTGCGGGTAGTCCGCGCACGCGGCCCGGTCCGGGGCGGGCATCTTCCACGGCTCGTGCACGAACCGCACCGGTACGTCGGCCAGTTCGGGCACCCAGCGGCGGACGTACGCGCCGTACGGGTCGTACCGCTTGCCCTGCAGCACGGGGTTGAGGACCCGGTTCGGGCGGGTGTCGGTGCCCGTGCCCGCCACCCACTGCCAGTTCAGCTGGTTGTTCGCCACGTCCCCGTCCACGAGGAGGTCGAGGAAGTGGCGGGCGCCCTCGCGCCAGTCCACGTACAGCGTCTTGGCGAGGAACGAGGCCGCCAGCAACCGGCCCCGGTTGTGCATCCAGCCCTCGTGCGCGAGCTGGCGCATCGCCGCGTCGACCACCGGGTAGCCGGTCCGGCCCGCCCGCCACGCCCGCAGGTCCGCCTCGGCGTCCCGGCCCCGGCGCCAGTGGTCGTGCCGTGGCCGGTAGTCCTCGGCGGCGGTTTCCGGGCGCGCGGCGAGCACCTGGTGGTGGAAGTCCCGCCAGCACAGCTGCCGTACGAACGCCTCGGCGCCGGGCCCGCCCCGCGCGCGGGCCCGGTGCACCAGCTCGGCCGCGGACAGCGCGCCGAAGTGCAGGTACGGGGAGAGCCGGGAGGTGGCGTCACCGGCCAGGTCGTCGTGGCGCTCCTCGTACGCGTCGGCGTGGCGGGCGAGCCACGCCGTGAGCGCCTTGCGGCCCTCCCGCTCGCCCCCCGCCGCCAGCCCCTCGGACACGGCGGGGACCGCGCCGCGGTCGGGGAGCGGATCGGACGGTACGTGCGCGGGGACCCGGATCCTGCGCGGCGCCGCGAGCGGGGTGCGCAGGACCTGCGCGGACCACCGCCGGTGGTACGGCGTGAAGACGGCGAAGTGGTCCGAGCCGCTCGGGGTCACCGCCCCGGGCGGCAGGGCGGTGACGACGCCGTCGTGGACGTACAGCCGCCGCCCCTCGGCTTCGAGGGCGCGCCGCAGCCGCTCCTCGCGGTGGCGGGCGAAGGCGCTGCACCCGGCGGCCATGTGCACGGTGTCGGCCTCGGCCTCGCGTACGACGCGGACGACCTCGGCCACCGTGTCGCCGCTACGGACGACCAGCCGGCCCCCGCGCTCGTGCAGGCCCGCGTCGAGGTCGCCGAGGCAGTCGGCGAGGAAGGCGAGCCGGTTGGGGGCGGCGAACCCGGCCTTGTCGACGGCGGGGTCGCGGACGAACAGGGGGACGACCTCCTGCGCGGAGTCGAGGGCGGCGCGCAGCGGCGGATGGTCGTGCAGCCGGAGGTCCGAGGTGAACAGGACGAGCGAGACGTTCATGGCGCCACTCCTGGGCGGGCGGGGGCCCACCCGGGCACGGCACCGGCCCGCCCCGGCGGGTGCGGGCGGGACGGTGCGGGCGCCGGGCGGGCGCGTCACTGGCGGTTCCGTCCCTGTCTTCGGCGCCCGACCCGCCGGCGGATGCACCCGTGCGGGAGGAATTCCGGACGCGGCGCCCCCCTCAGGAGCCCTGCGCGGAGGGGCCGGCCGGCCGTACCAGGGCCGTCCACGAGCCGGGCTCGGCGGGCGGTTCCCACACGACCTCGACGCGGGCGCCGTGGACGTCGTGGACGAGCTCCGTCAGCATCGCGGCGGCGGCGCGGCGCGCCTCCTCGGGCGCGGCGCCGACCGGTACGTCCGCCAGGCGCCCGCACAGCGATCCGCCGTCCCGGGTCCGGATCGCGTGGCGCCAGCCGCCGGCGGTCTCCAGGAGGAGGAGCCCCGTGGGCATCGGGAACGGGGGCTTCGCCTTCTTGTGTCGCCTCGCCATGCGCCCATCCAACACGGTGCCCCGGACGCCGCCGGTGGCCGGGGGCCGGCCGGGCCGGACGAGGCGGCGGCTCGCGGGGCGGCGCCGGGGCTGCCGTGCGGGTCGGGGGCGGGCCGCGCGCTGGTAAAATGGCGGCACGCTTCGACCATCGGGGCCCGTACCCAGGGGGTACGGGCCCCGATGCGTTTCGGCCGCAACCCGCAGGAAGGTTCCCCCATGAACGCGCACGCGTCAGCCGCCGACGACTCCGGCGCCACCGAGGCCACGCCCGTCGACGTCGACGGCGTCGCCGCAGGTGCCGAGGCAGCGGACGGGGCGGAATCCGTGTCGTTCGCCGACCTGGGGCTGCCGGCGGCGCTCCTGGAGTCCCTGACCGGCCTCGGCGTGACCCGGCCGTTCCCCGTCCAGGCGGCCGCGCTGCCCGCCGGGCTGGCCGGCCACGACGTACTGGGCCGGGCCCGGACCGGATCCGGCAAGACCCTGGCCTTCGGCCTCCCGCTGCTCGCCCGGACGGCCGCGCGCCGCGCGGCGGCGGCGAAGCGGCCGCACGCCCTGGTCCTCGTACCGACCCGGGAGCTCGCGCAGCAGGTCGCCGACGCGCTGGCACCGCACGCCCGGGCGCTCGGCGTCCGGGTGGCGACCGTGGTGGGCGGCCTGTCCATCGGGCAGCAGGCCAAGGAGCTGCGGGCCGGCGCCGAGGTGGTCATCGCCACCCCGGGCCGACTGGCCGACCTGGTCGACCGCCGGGACTGCGCCCTCGACGCCGTACGGATCACGGTCCTGGACGAGGCGGACCGGATGTGCGACATGGGCTTCGGCCCCCAGGTGACGCGGCTCCTCGACCAGGTGCGCCCCGACGGCCAGCGGATGCTGTTCTCGGCCACCCTCGACGGCGAGGTCGACGGCCTGGTGCAGCGGTACCTGGTCGACTCCGTCCTCGCCGCGGTCGACGGGGCGGACGACGTCCCGGTGGACGGCGCGGAGGCGGTGGAGCACCACCTCCTCCAGGTCCAGACGACGGAGAAGTACGTCGTGGCCGCGCAGATCGCGGCCCGTGAGGGCCGGGTGCTGATGTTCCTGGCCTCGAAGGCCGGCGTGGACCGGTTCACCCGCGAGCTGCGGGCCGCCGGCGTCAAGGCGGCCGCGCTGCACAGCGGGAAGTCGCAGCCGCTGCGCACCCACACCCTCGAGCAGTTCCGGACCGGCGCGGTGAACGTGCTGGTGGCGACCGACGTGGCGGCCCGGGGCCTGCACGTCGAGGCGCTGGAGCTCGTCGTCAACGTGGACGCGCCCACGGACCCCAAGGACTACGTGCACCGCGGCGGCCGCACCGCGCGCGCCGGGGCGGGCGGCAGCGTGGTCACCCTCGTCACGCCGGGCCAGCGGCGCGACCTGAACCGCATGCTGACGGCGGCGGGGATCCGGGCCGTGGTCACGCCGGTCCGTCCGGGCGAGCCCGAGCTGGCCCGGATCACCGGCGCGCGGAGCCTTCCGGAGGCCGGCGACGCGGCCGCGCCGGCGGCCGGTCCCGCGAAGGGCCTCGGCGGCGACGGGACCCCGGGGGCGGCCGGCGGGTCCGGCCGGCCGGCGGGCCGCGGCCGGGGCGCGGAGCCCGCCAGGGGCGCCGGTTCGGGTGCGGGCCCCGGGTCCGGTTCGGGATCCGCTCCCGGTGCGGGCGGTCGCGACGCGGAGTCGGACCGGGCCCGCAAGGTGCCCTTCCGAGGCATGGGCAGCGGCGGCGGCCGTTCGGGCGGGCAGTCGCGCAAGTCCGCCGAGGCTCGGCAGCTGGCCGACGCGCGGAAGGCCGCCCGGGTCCGCAAGGGCCGCTGAGCTCCGGGAGGGGGACGCGCGACCCGCGCACCCCGCCGGGTACGCCGCACGCGCCGGGACCAGGGGCGGGTCACCGGCACCGGCGGCCCTCCGGCCCCGCGCACGCCGCCCGTGGCCCCGATGCGCCCGCGCCCGCGTCGGCCCGGCCCATGCGGGTAGCCGCGGGGACATGAGCTACGTACACCAGGGTGAAGGCTTCACCCGCGACAGCCGCTACCTCACCACCCGCGTCACCGCGGACGGGCGCGACGGCTTCCCCGTGGAGGCCGGCCGCTACCGGCTCGTGGTCAGCCGCGCCTGCCCCTGGGCGAGCCGCGCGGTGACCGTGCGGCGCCTCCTCGGCCTGGAGCGGGCGCTGCCCATGGCCATCGCCGGGCCGGTCCACGACGAGCGCAGCTGGACGTTCGACCTCGATCCCGGCGGACGGGACCCGGTGCTCGGGATCGCGCGCCTCCGGGAGGCCTACCTCGCCCGCGACCCGGGCTACGACCGGGGCATCACGGTGCCGGCGGTCGTGGACACGACGACCGGCGAGGTCGTGACCAACGACTTCGCGCAGCTCACGATCGACCTCTCGCTGGAGTGGGCCGCGCACCACAGGCCCGGTGCTCCGGCCCTGTACCCGCCCGCGCTGCGGTCCGAGATCGACGCGGTGAACGCGGTGGTGTACGAGGACGTGAACAACGGCGTCTACCGGGCCGGGTTCGCCGGCTCGCAGTCCGCGTACGCCGAGGCGTACGCCGCGCTGTTCGCCCGGCTCCACCGGCTGTCGGACCGGCTCGCGGGGTCGCGCTACCTGGTCGGCGACACGATCACCGAGGCGGACGTACGGCTCTTCATGACGCTGGTGCGCTTCGACGCCGTGTACCACGGCCACTTCAAGTGCAACGCGCACAAGCTGAGCGAGATGCCGGTGCTGTGGGCCTACGCGCGGGACCTGTTCCAGACCCCGGGCTTCGGCGACACCGTGGACTTCGACCACATCAAACGGCACTACTACGTGGTGCACTCCGACATCAACCCGACGGGCATCGTGCCCGCGGGTCCGGACCTGTCGGACTGGCTGGTCCCGCACGGCCGCGGCGCGCTGGGCGGACGGCCCTTCGGGGACGGCGGCCCGCCGGGACCGGTGGCCCCCGGGGAGGCTGTACCGGCCGCCCACACCCCGTGGGGCCTGGGCTCGGCCGGCGTGCCGGGCACCGGGGCCGACCGGGTGCCCGCCGCGGTCGCGGGCCGGCCGGCCCGCCGGTGACCCCCGGCGCGGCCCGCCGGTGGTCCGTGCGCCGACGCGCCCCGGGCCGCCGTCAGCCGTCAGCCGTCAGCCGTCAGCCGTCAGCCGTCAGCCGAGCCAGCCCGCCGTCATGCCGACGACCGCGGAGCCGTCCAGATCGGCGAGCTTGGTGCCGACGAACTCCCGCGCCCAGTCGGAGGTCTGGATGCGGAAGGCCGGCTCGTCCGCCGTCAGCGCAGCGACGATCGGGGCGGCCGCCTCCTGCGGGGTCTGGGGCGTGCTGAAGGACTTCATGGCGTGGTCGACGTAGCCGTGCAGGGCCTGTCCGTACGGGCCCGCCGCCTCGACCATCGCCGGCACGTCGAGGCCGATGTTGGTGACGAACTCGCTGGCCACCGCGCCCGGCTCCACCACGCTCACGCGGACGCCGACCGTCGCCGCGACCGGGGCGAGCGCCTCCATGAAGCCCTCGACGGCGAACTTGGCGGCGCAGTAGGCCTCGTTGAAGGGCTGGCCGATCACGCCGCCGACGCTGGTGACGCTGATCAGCCGGCCCCGGGAGGCGCGCAGGTGCGGGAGGGCGGCGCGGGTCACGGCGACGACGCCGAAGAAGTTCACCTCCATGGTGGCGCGGACGTCCTCGAGGGTGCCCTGCTCGATGGTGGCGACGTGGCCGGCGCCCGCGTTGTTGACCACGGCGTCGAGGCGGCCGTACTCGGCGACGACCTCGGCGATGCAGGCCACGGCCGCCGCCTCGTCCGTCACGTCCAGCTTCTTGATGTGGACCCGGTCGGCGACGCCGGCCTCGGCGGCGGCCGCGCGCAGCGCGTCGGCATTGACCAGGTTGCGCATGGTCGCCACGGTCGTCCAGCCGGCACCGGCCGCGGCCACGGCCGCCGCCAGGCCGATCCCGGAGGACGCTCCGGTGATCAGGACGATCTGGTCGGTGGTCTCGGTGGAGCGGGTGGTCCCGGTCGTCGCGCTCATGGGTGGCCTCATTCCAGTCACATGCGATCAAATACGGCACACATTGTTTGCGTGCACACGCACACACCATAGAGATGTGTGCGTGTGCACGCAAGCCCGGTAGGCTGGTCGCATGAGCCGTGACGACAACCTCGCCCTGGGCGACCTCACCGGCCGGGACCGCGCGTTCTACGGTCTGGTCTGGGCCGGTACGACCCTGACCGCGCGCGTGGACCAGGCACTGATACGCGGCCACGACCTGCCGCTCTCCTGGTTCGAGGTCATGCTGTGGCTGCGCGCGCAGCCCAAACCCGTCGCCCCCTCGTCACTCGGCGCCCGTACGCTGCTCAGCCGCAGCCAGGTCTCCCGCGTGGTCGACGCGCTCCAGGCCCGCGGCCTGGTCGAGCGCGTCCCCTCCCCCACCGACGCCCGCTCGGTGGGCATCGCGCTCACCCCCCAGGGGCACGAGGCCTACGCCGCGGCCGACGCCACCCGGCGGCGGGCCCTGGCCGAGGTCTTCGACGACCGGCTGGACGACGCGGACGTCGAGGCGCTCAACAGCGTCTGGGCCAAACTCAAGAAGCCGTCGGCGTAGCCGGCGGGACCACGGCGGGGAACGGCTCGTGCCGGGGCGGTCCGGCCGCGCTCCCGGACGGGCGACGGCTCCGCCCCCGGAGGTCGCGTAAGCTCGCCCCGTGGCGAAGTACTTCGACGTTCACCCGGACAACCCCCAGCGGCGCACGATCACGGGGGTCGCGGACATGATCCGCGGCGGCGCGCTCGTCGCCTACCCGACGGACTCCTGTTTCGCGCTCGGCTGCCAGCTCGGCAACCGCGAGGGCCTGGAGCGGATCCGCTCGATCCGCAGCCTCGGCGACAAGCACCACTTCACGCTCGTGTGCCAGAACTTCGCCCAGTTGGGCCAGCTCGTGCGGATCGACAACGCGGTCTTCCGCGCGGTCAAGGCGGCCACGCCCGGCCCGTACACCTTCATCCTCCCCGCCACCTCCGAGGTGCCGCGCCAGCTGCTGCACCCGAAGAAGAAGACGGTCGGCGTGCGCATCCCCGAGCACGCGGTGGCCCAGGCGCTGCTCGCCGAGCTGGGCGAGCCGCTGCTCTCCAGCACGCTGCTGCTCCCCGGCGAGGAGGAGCCCATGACCCAGGGGTGGGAGATCAAGGAGCGGCTCGACCACTCGCTCGACGCCGTGGTCGACTCCGGTGACTGCGGCACGCTCCCCACGACGGTCGTCGACTTCTCCGGCGGCGCGGCCGAGATCGTCCGGCGCGGCGCCGGCGACCCGGACCGCTTCGAGTAACCGCCGCCGCTCGGCCCGTCCCGCAGCGCCGCCCCGTCGCCCGTACGGCCGCACGCGGGCGTGTCCCCGGTCCCCCACCGACCCGGGAACGGATAGTCGGGGCAGGACGGGTGCCGCTCCGGCTGCCCGGTGGCCCGGCGGCCGGGTTTCCGCCGGCCGTGCGCGAGGCGGGAGTCGAACGCTCATGATGCTGATGGTGACGAGGGCCTCGGCGGCGGCACTGGGGCCGGTACTGGCGGCGGGCCTGGCGCTCGGACCGGCCGGCGCGGCCACCGCGGACCGGCCCGGTCCCGCGGCCGCGGCGCGGTCCACGCCGGTCGCCGCGAAGGCCGCGTACCCCACGGGGCAGGTCGACTCCCGGACCGGCCTGTACGTGCGCAGCCAGCCGACCGTCTACTCGACGGCGATCGCGACGCTGCGTCCGCAGCAGCGGGTGCTCCTCAACTGCCAGAAGCGCGGCGGCTTCGTCCAGGGCAATCCGGTCTGGTACCGGCTGCAGGGCGCCAAGGGCTGGGTGTCCGCACGCTACGTCCACAACCTCCAGCCCGTCAGGGCGTGCTGAGCCCGGGCCCCTGCCAGGTCATCAGGTTGCTGAACAGGTCGGCCTGTTCGAGTGCGTCGTCCAGCGCGTGGTGGGTGTGCCGGCGACGGGAGAGCAGGTGCCGGGGCATGGTGCCCTTGACGACCGCGCGCAGCGGGAGGCCGGCCTTGGCCGCGTAGAGCGTCTTCATGTCCAGGCAGCCGGAGTGGCCGAACGGGCTCGCCCCTGCGAAGCGCATCAGGTACCAGTACAGGAACGTCCAGTCGTACCCGGCCGGGTAGCCGCACATCACGGGCTGGGCGCCCGCCGCATCACTGACGTCGCACACCCAGGCGGTGAACTCCTCCATCGCCGCCTGGGGTTCGGCCCCCTCGACGCGTAGCCGCTCGCGGTCCAGCCCGCTCACGGCGAGCGCCTGCGGGACGAAGTCCGCACTGATCGGCCGCAGTTCGCGGTAGAAGGTGTTCTCCTCGGGGTCGGCTGCCGTGTAGCCCTCGGCGTCCTGGCGGCCGGCGACCGCCGCGCCGAAGCTGAGCATCGAATAGGGGCCGGGGATGGGTCCGTCGGCCTCGACGTCGACGGAGAAGTAGAGGCTGGGCTTGATCCTTCGCGCTGGTGCCATGCCGGTGAGCATCGCAGGCCACGGCCACCCGGCCCAGCGAATTACCCTTGGTCCGGGCCCGTTCCCGCGGGCCCGCACGCGGCGGGGAGGGCTTCGGGCATGGGCATGCGGCTGCACGGGGTGGGGCGACGGTACGGGGTGCGCGGCCCGTGGGTGCTGCGCGACGTCGACCTCGACCTGCCGGCCGGCGCGCTGGTGCGGATCGCGGGCGACAACGGCAGCGGCAAGTCGACGCTGGCCCGCATCGTCGCGGGAGTGGACGCCCCCACCCGCGGCCGGGTCACGGGCCGGCCGCGGACGGCCTACGTGCCCGAACGTTTCCCCGGGCACCTGCCGTTCACCGCGCGGGAGTACCTGGGTCACGTCGGCCGGGTGCACGGCCTGTCCGGGGCCGGGGCGGCCCGGGAGGGCGTGCGGTGGCTGGAGCGGCTGGGAGCGGGCGGCCACGCCGGCACACCGCTGCGGGAGTTGTCCAAGGGCAGCAGCCAGAAGGTGGCGCTGGCACAGGCGTTCCTCGCCCGGCCCGGGCTGCTGGTCCTGGACGAGGCCTGGACGGGACTGGACCGGGCCGCGCGCGACACCGTGGACCAGGCGGTGCGCGAGCGGGTGGCGGACGGAGCCACCGTGGTGTTCGTCGACCACAACCCCGGCGGTCTCGCCGGCGCACCCCACACGCTGCTCCGCGTCTCCGGCCTACGGGTGACCGGCACGTCCGTCGGCCCGGCGGAGGGGGCACCGGGCCCCCGGGTGACGGTACTGGCGCAGCACCCCGAGGGCGCGGGGGCGCCACCGCCCCCGCTGCCCGGGGCGCCCTCGGCCACCCGGCACGGGGACCGCCACCGCTTCCGGGTCGCGGCCCGTGACTCCGACGCCCTGTTGCGCGCCCTGCTCACCGCCGACCCGCCGTGGCACGTCCACGAGGTCACGGCACCGGAGGAGGCCGACCGGGGCCTGCCCGGTGCGACCGCGGGCCGGCCCCGGTACGACGACGGCCGCAGCGCACCCGGCGGCGCCCCCGCCCACGCCCTCGACCCGCACGCCCTTGACCGCGACGTGCACCGCACCCGTCCCGACGGGGAGAGGAACCACCCGTGACCGCCCTCGTCCGCTACCACTGCGCCCTCCTGCTGCGGTCCCACCGGTGGCTGCCGCCGGTCCTCGTCTACGCCGCCTTCCTCGTCATCGGCCTCCAGGCGGGCCAGCCCGTCCTCGACGGGTTCGGCTACGCGGCCGCGGCGCTCGTACCGGTCTCCGCGTGGCTCGTCCGGGTCTGCGTGACGGTCGAACCGCCCGCCGCGCGGCACGTCCTGACGGCGGCCGTCGGCCCGCGCCGCGCCCATCTGGCGTCCCTGGTCAGCGCCGCCGGAGCGTCGACCGTCGTGGGGCTGGCCGGCGCCGCGGTGATCGCGCTGTTCTCCGACGCCCGCTCCGGCGACCACCGGACCGCCGTACCCCTGGGAACCGCCACGCTGGCCGGCGTGTTGACGGCCCTGTGCTGCGTGCTGGCGGGCGTGGCGGTGGGGACCCTGACCAACCGTCCGCTGCTGCGCAGCCCGGCCTGGGGCATCCCCGTCGGAGCGGCGTCCGCACTGCTCCTCCTGGTGACGGGCGCGTCACCGGCGAACGCCGCCGTCGCCGGGATGGTCACCGGCTCCGCGCACGGGGTGGTGCACGTGCCCCTGTTCCCCCTGCTCGCCGCCGCTCTCGGCGCCGCGGGCGCGGTCGCGGTGGCCTGTGCGGTCAGCCCCTGGCGGGAGTGAGGCGGCCGACTGGCGGGAGCGAGGCGGCCGACTGGCGGGAGCGAGGCGGCCGACTGATAGGAAACTTTCTTGTCAGATACCGTTGTCGAGGCGGTCGGGGCGCGGATATGTTCGCCTCCTTCCCGGAACCCCTTCGACCGGAAGGCCCCCCATGCGTTTCGGACTTCCCGCCGGCCTGACCGCCCTCGCCCTCGGCGCGGCGGCCGCCCTGGCCCCCGCGGTCCCCTCCCCCGCCGCGGCCTCGACCCCGACGGCCGCCGCCGCGGCGGCCGTTCCCCCCGCCCCCGCCGCGTTCGCCCACCCGGGCGTCCTGAGCAGCCGGGCCCAACTGGACTTCGTGCGCGCGAAGGTGCAGGCCGGGCAGCAGCCGTGGAAGGCGGCGTACGACCAGATGCTCGCCGGGCCGTACGGTTCGCTCGCCCGAACGCCCAAGCCCCGCGCGGTCGTCGAGTGCGGCTCGTACTCCAACCCCGACCACGGCTGCTCGGACGAACGCCAGGACGCGATAGCGGCCTACACCCACGCACTCGCCTGGTACGTCAGCCGCGACCCGAAGTACGCCCGGAAGTCCATCGAGCTGATGGACGCGTGGTCGGCCGTCATCAAGGACCACACCAACAGCAACGCCCCGCTGCAGACCGGCTGGGCCGGCTCCACCTGGGCCCGGTCCGCCGAGCTCGTCAAGCACACCTACACCGGCGGCTGGCCGAACCGGGGCCGCTTCGCGACGATGCTGCGCACCGTGTACCTCCCCGAGGTGATCGACGGGCGGCCGAACAGCAACGGCAACTGGGAACTGATCATGATGGACGCGGCCGTCGGCATCTCCGTCCACCTGGACGACCGGGCGAGCTACGACAAGGCCATGGGCATCTACCTGGGCCGCGTGCCCGCGTACTTCTACCTGAAGTCCGACGGCGCCCAGCCGAAGTACCCGCCGCGGTCCGGCATCGACACGCGGGCCGAGCTGGTCGACTACTGGCACGGCCAGTCCACGTTCGTCGACGGGCTCGCCCAGGAGACGTGCCGGGACTTCGGCCACACGGGCATGGGCATCGCCGCCGCGATGCACGTCGCCGAGACCTCGCGGATCCAAGGGCGCGACCTCTACCCGGAGTTCAAGGACCGCTTCCGGCAGGCCCTCGGCTTCCACGCCCGCTACGAGCTCGGCGAGGCGGTGCCGTCCTGGCTGTGCGGCGGCACGCTGAAGCGGGGGCTGGGGCCGGCCACCGAGGTCGGCTACAACGCCCTGCACACCCGGCTGGGCGTCACCATGGACAGGACCCGCACGCTCACCGAGGGCCGTCGACCGGCCGGCACCGAGAACCACTTCGAGGCGTGGGAGACCCTCACCCACGCCGCCAACCCCAACTGACCCCCGACCGACCGGGGACCGGGTCCGGGCGCGGGAACGCCGCGGCGCACCGCCCGGCACCGGCGGGCCGGCGGCCCGGACGGCGTACGCCGCTCGGGTCGCCGGCCGCGGTCTTTCGGCCGACCATGGGTGGGACGGTCAGGCCAGGGGGCTCCCGGCGGGAGATGCCGATGACGGACACCGACGTGCTGGTCGTGGGGGCCGGCCCCGTGGGACTCACGGCGGCCGCCGAGCTGCGCCGGCAGGGCGTCTCCTGCCGACTCGTCGACCGGCTCCCGGCCCGGCTGCCGTACGCCAAGGCCGTGGGCATCCAGCCCCGGACCATGGAGGTCTGGGACCGGATGGGCATGGTCCGGGCGGCGCTGGAGACCGCGGTGCCCCTGCACGGCCAGCTGGTCTACGTCGACGGCGCCGCCCAGGGCCGCATCGACCTGCGGCTCCCGCCCGAGGTGCCCTACGGCTTCGCCGCGATGCCGCAGTACGAGACCGAGCGCATCATCGAGGAGCACCTGGCCCGCTTCGGGACCCGGATCGAGCGCGGCACCGAACTGCTGTCGTTCGTCCAGGACGGCACCGGGGTCACCAGCCGGCTGCGCACCCCGGACGGCGAGGAGGAACTGCGCACGCGGTACCTGGTCGGCTGCGACGGCGCGCACAGCATCGTGCGCAAGTCCCTCGGACTCGGTTTCGAGGGCGGCGCGTTCCCCGAGGAGTACATGCTCGCGGACGTCGAGGTGGACTGGAGCATGCCCCCCGGCTACGGGGTGCGGGCGATCCGGCACGACCCGGCGGGCGCGGCCGGCGACGTCCTGGTGTGCATCCCGCTGCCCGGCCGCAACCGCTACCGGCTGTCGATGCTGGTGGCACCGGAGCTTTCGGCGGCGGCGCAGGAGGCGAAGGGGGCGGGCGGAGCCGGGGACGGCATCACGCACGGGCTGCAGGCGGACCGGGCGCCCCGCATCGAGCACATCCAGGCGGTACTGGACCGCCTCTCCCCCGAACCGGCCACCGCCACGGCCATGCGCTGGTCGTCCGTCTTCCGCATCAGCCACCGGCTGGTGGACCGGTACGGGGCGGGCCGGGCCTTCGTGGCCGGCGACGCCGCGCACATCCACCCGCCGACCGGCGCACAGGGGATGAACACCGGGATCCAGGACGCCGTGAACCTCGCGTGGAAGCTGGCGCTCGCACTGGACGGCGGCGGCAACCGCAACCACTACGGCAACGGCAACGGCGCACGAGGGCGGCTGCTCGACAGCTACCACGCCGAGCGCCACCCGGTGGGCGAGGAGGTCGTCGGGCGCACGGTGCGCCATGCCCGGCAGGGCGTGGGGTCCGATGCGGACGACGCCACCACCGTCCTGCTCCGCGAGGCGCAGCTGCTCGTCGGCTACCCGGACAGCCCGGTCGTGGGACCGGGCAGCCCCGGGCGGGCCGGGCCCGGCCCGGGCGAGCGGGCCCCCGACTGCGGCGGGCTGGCGCCCGGCGTCCCGGCCGTGCCGCTGCGGCTGTACGACCTCCTGCGCGAGCGGGGGCTGGTGCTGGTGTGCTACGCGGCGGCGTCCGACGAGCTGGCCGCGTGCGCCGAACTCGTCGCCGCCGCCCGCCGGTCGGCGGGTGACCTGCTGGCCGCGTTCGTCGTCGTGGCCGGTGCGGGCGGCGACGGGGACGCGGGGGCGGGCGACGGCGCGGAGGTGGCGTACGGGGCGACGGACGCCGACGGCGCGCCGTTGGCGGTGTTCCGGGACGGGCGCGGGGAGTTCGCCCGCCGGTACAGCCCCGAGGGCTCGACGGCGTTCCTGGTCCGCCCGGACGGCTACCTGGGGACCCGCATCGAGCCGCTCACCGGGCCGGCGGCCGCCGGGGCGCTGGCCGCGCACCTCGGGCGGGTGCTCGGCGACTGACGCCCGGTGGAGCCGCCGGCGGCGCCACGACCCCGGCGGAGCGGGACGCCGCGTGGGTGTCAGGAGAGCGTCACGGGTGCCGGGCCGTCGGGGCGCACGGTGATGCCGTACACGGCCCCCGCCGGGGCGGAGCGGAAGCGGGGGGCGGGGGCGGGCAGGAGGTGTTCCAGGAGCGCGACGGCCTCGCGCAGCGCGAACTGCAGCCCGAGGCAGGCGCGCGGACCGATGCCGAAGGGCAGGTAGCTCCCCTGGAGGCCGGGCCGGCGCCCCGGGGTGACGAAGCGCATCGGGTCGAAGTGCTCGGGGTCCGGCCAGAGTCCGGGGTCGCGGTGGGTGAGGTACGGGCAGACCAGCAGGTCGGTGCCGGCCGGGACGGCGTACCCGCCCACGAGGCCGTCCGCCGCGGCGTGGCGCGGCAGGATCCAGGCGGACGGGTACAGGCGCAGCGTCTCGTGGACCAGGGCGCGCACGGCCTGCCGGCGCTCCGGCGAGCCGTCCGGGCCCGCGGCGAGGGCCCGGACGCGTGCTTCCGGATGGCGGTCGAGCAGCAGGTACAGCCAGGTCAGGGTGGTGGCGGTGGTCTCGTGGCCGGCGACGAGGAGGGTGACCAGCTCGTCGCGGATCAGCCGGTCGGTGTACTCGGGGCGCTCCTCCCCCGCTTCGACCAGGACGTGCAGGAGGCCGGGGCCGTCGGGCCCGGCGGCCCCGCCGCGGGCGGCGGCCACGGCGCGGTGGGCGACGGCGTCGATCCGGGCCAGCTCCGCCGCGACGGCCGCGCTCGCGGTCCCGTCCGCCGGCAGCGTCGGCAGGGCCGTCATGACGGCGCCGACGGCGGCCAGTTCACGTGCCGTGTCCGCGTCGAGGGCGTGGCCGGTCAGCGAGCGCCAGATGGTGTCCAGGGCGAAGCGGCGCATCTCGTCCCCGAGGTCGAACTCCTCCCCGGTGCGCGCGTACGCCGCCCAGCGCGCCGCGGCGGTACGGGCGGCCGCGGCGATCCGCTGCTCGTACCGGCGCATGCCGGCACCGGTGAACTGCCCCTGGAGCAGTTTCCGTTGGCGCTGCCAGGCCTCGCCGGTGGCGGACAGGACGCCGTCGCCGACGAGCAGCCGGGCGCGGTGGGAGCGCTTGACGTACCGGTCGGGGTGCAGGGCCAGCACCTGCTGGACGGCCCCGGGGTCGGTGACCAGGACGGTGGGGCGGGGGCCGAGGCGGACGGCCGCGACTCCGCCGAGCCGGTCGCGGGCCTCGCGCAGCAGGTCCACCAGCTCGGCGCCCTGCGCCTGCCGGCGCGCCACGAGGGCGGGGTCGAGTTCGGGGACCGGCGGGCCGACGGCGGGCGCGGCCGGCGGGGCGGCGGTCACCGCGGCCGGCCGGGGGCCGGGGCTGGCGTGTGTGGCCACGGGCTGCTCCTGGTTCGGCTGTCGTACGTCGTCTCCGCCGCGAGGGGGCGTGACGGACTGTACGGGAGCGGGCGCACCGGGTGAAACCCCGCCTCCGCCGGCTCCGGGCGGGGCCGGCGGCGGTCGGGGCAGAGGCCGGAGTGGTGTGGGGGAGGTGCTTGAGGCGTCATGGCAGGCTGGTCCGGAGGCAGGCCCGGGCCTGGGGTGGCCGCAGGCCGGGGGCGGAGCCCCCTTGCCCCAGGGGTGGGCCTGCCGCAGGGCCTGCAGGCCACACCGGCTCAAGCACCGAGGGGACCCACACACCACGGGCCGGGGCCGGAGTCGGCGTCGGGTGGCCCGGGTCAGTCGGCCGGCGGCATGTCGTACGTGACCCACATCGTGCGGGTGGCGACCTGGTCGTACTTGGCGCGGGCGCGGTGGTTGTCGTCGGCCGTGATCCACCGGACCACGCTCCAGCCGCGCTCGGCGGCGATCTCCCGCAGCGCCGCGAGCAGCAGGTCGGCCGCGCCGGAGCCGCGGTCGGCGGGGTCGACGAAGAGGTCGTCGAGGAAGCCCCCGGTGGTGGCCGACAGCGGGCGGGCGAAGGGACGGTAGTGGGCGAGGCCGATCAGCCGGCCGTCGGCCCCCTCGGCGACCAGGGCGTTCACCTCGTGGCCGGGGTCGGTCACCCACGACCACACCTTCTCGGCTGCCTCCTCGGTCTGCTCGACCCCGTAGAAGTCGGCGTAGCCGCGGTAGAGGGCGCGCCACTGGGGGAAGTCCTGCGCGCGCACCGGGCGGACGCTGATGCCGGTCGACATGGGCTCACACACTTTCGTCGTCGGGAGGGCGGTGAACCGATCATGCGGGAGGTCGGGGCGGGACGTCTGCGCCGGTGTGTCGAAAGCCGGGCGGCGGTTGCGCCGCGGTGGAGCAGGACGGGGGTCAGGCTCCGGTGTTCGGCCCCGCGGGGCCGAACACGGCGTTCCACGCCGTCGTGAGCACCGCGGCGGACCGGTCGTCCAGGAGGTGCGGGGCCCCGAAGGCCATGGCCGCGTCGAGGAGGGCACCCAGGGCCGCGGCCCACGGATCCGCCATCACCCGTTCGCCGTCCTCGTCGACGGTGTACGCCCCCGCGCCGCCCCGCAGCCGGATGCTCGCGCGGACCGCGCCGGCGAGCACGGAGAACCCGTGGCCGATCGGGGACCCGGACGGCCCGGCGCCGGGGACCGCGAGCGTGCGGACGTGCGCCCGGCCCCGGCAGGTCGCGCCGCGCGGCTGGTCGAGGAGCCAGCTGTCCCAGGCCCCGCCGTACGCACGGTCGGCCGCGGGGTGCCGGGCCGCCGCGAGCCGGCCCGCGCCCTCTTCGTCGAGGGCGCCCGCGGCCCGGAGCACGCGACAGACCGCTTCCCCGTGCGGGCCGAACAGCACAGCCGGGGAGAGCTCCTGGACCAGGTCCACGGACACGGCGCGCGTGTAGCCGGCGCCGGGGCGCAGGTTCTCCGCGGCCCGCGCCAGGGCGGCCCGTTCCCCGTCCGTGGCCGGGGGGACCACCTCGGCCCGGAACAGCCGCCCCGGCCACCGCGCGACGACGACGCCCTCCAGCGCGTGGTCCACCACGCGCCAGGGCGGCTCGAACGCCGGCAGCGTGACGCGCGACCCGGCCACCGCCCCCCGCAGGAGGTCACGCGCCTCGTCGTGGACGTAGACGAACCCGGACACCGTGCTCATCACCTCACCCCTGCCCCTCATCCCCTGCATCTCATCCCCGCCCCTCGCCCCCGCCTCCTGCCCGGCGAACCCACTGGTCGCCGACGGGCCTCCGCACCGTGCCCCGGAACGCCGGTCCCGCGACCGCCGTCGGCGGGCTGGGCCATCGAGGTGAATCGACCCGAAGGCCGGTGTTTCAGCTCATCAGATTTTCTGTCGAGTCATAGATTCGCCGCTGTCCGGGGACGGGGGTGGAAGGACCGGGAACGCAAGCCCGCCCTTTCGCCCCCCGACGTCCGACTCCGCCCCCCTTCGACTCGACCCCGCACCCTGGGAGGGTCGCCATGCGCCGACCTGCCGCCGCCACCGCCCTGCTCGCCCGGCTCGCCGCACTGCCCTTGCTGCTGGCGACGACGTCCGGCTGCGGGCCCGGCGACACGGTGTCGTCGCACCCCGGGGTCTTCGGCCCACCCGGGGCGCGGGCGGCCGCCACCGTGCCCGACTCGCTGCGCTTCACGGTCAGGACGGTGGACGGCCAGCCGTTCGACGGCACGTCGCTCGCGGGCAAGCCGGTGCTGCTGTGGTTCTACACCCCCACCTGCGCGCCCTGCCCGGCCCAGGCCTTCGAGACCGCGGCGCGCGCGGACCGGTACACCGGGCGCCTGAACGTGGTCGCCGTGACCGAGCCCGACGGGCACGCCGGCTCGGGCCTGCAGGGCTTCACCCTCCCCTCGAACGGCGTCCCGCTCCCCCACCTGGCCGATGCGGGCCACGTCCTGCGCGACCGCTTCGAGGTCGAGGGCGCCAGCTCGTACGTCCTGGTGGACGCGCACGGCAAGCTCCTCCACCAGGGCCCCGCGGCCGACACCGACGCCCTCGACCGCGAACTCACCGTCCTGCTCGGCCCGAACTGACGCCCGCTGCCGCCATTCGGGCGCGGCTCACTGGGCGCCCAGGGTCATCCACCGCTCGGGGTTCTCCAGCGCGGCGAAGCCGACCTTCGCGTAGACGCCCTGGGCGTCCGCGGTGGCCAGGATGATGCGGCGCAGGCCGTAGGGCGCGAGGTGGTCGCGCACCGCGGTGACGAGCGCGGTGCCGAGGCCCTTGCCGCGCACCTCCGGGCAGATGTAGACGTCGCACAGCCAGGCGAAGTCGGCCCGGTCGGTCACGACCCGGGCATAGCCGACCTGCGCGCCCGAGGCCCGTTCGTAGACGCCGAAGTTGAGGGAGCCGGCGATGGCCCGGTCCTGCTTCTCGCGCGACCGGCCGCGGGCCCAGTACGCGTCCTGCGAAAGCCACCGGTACACCAGGGCGGGATCGATCCGGGCGGAGTCGGCGGATATCTCGTACCCGGCGGGAGGTTCATGGGTCATGGCCGCATCCAAGCAGTTCGCGGCGGACCCGGCCGTCGATTTTCGCGTGGCCCCGGCGGGCGCCGCAACCCCGCCCCGATCACGGGTCCTTCGGGCGCGGTGCGACCAACACCGCGTTCCCCCGCCCCTCCTGATAGGTTCTACAGTGTTGTAGAAGCGACGGGGGCGGACCCGGAACGGCCCGCCGCCCGTCCGAGGAGACGGAGACGGCATGGCCCTGTGGGACCGCATCAAGGAGTCCGCGTCGACGATGCAGACCCAGCTCGTCGCGAAGAAGAACGACCTCAAGTCCGGTGCGTTCCGCGACGCCTCCATGGCGATGTGCGCGCTCGTCGCGGCGGCCGACGGCTCCGTCGACCCGGCCGAGCGCGCCCGCGTGGCCCAGCTGATCGCCACCAACGAGGTGCTGCAGAACTTCGACGCCGACGACCTGCGGCGGCGCTTCGACGAGAACCTGGGCAAGCTGACCGCCGACTTCGCCTTCGGCAAGGTCTCGGTCCTCCAGGAGGTGGCCAAGGCCAAGAAGAAGCCCGCCGAGGCCCGCGCCGTCATCCAGATCGGCATCGTCATCGGCGGCGCCGACGGCGACTTCGACAAGACCGAACAGGCCGTGGTCCGCGAGGCCTGCTACGCCCTCGACCT
Source organism: Streptomyces sp. NPDC093225 (assembly GCF_044753805.1). Lineage (NCBI taxonomy): Bacteria > Bacillati > Actinomycetota > Actinomycetes > Kitasatosporales > Streptomycetaceae > Streptomyces > Streptomyces sp. NPDC093225. Next base: position 190,430 of record NZ_JBIVNX010000005.1, on the reverse strand, counting down.
GCCGCCGCACGAGTTCGACCTCTAGCGCCTGTCTTTCGGATCAGGCCGGGCTCGCACCGGCCGGGCCGGTGCGGGGACGGTTCATTGCGGCTTCGGCGGGGGCTTGCTGCGGTGCCAGGTGACGGACACGGTGAAGTTGGCGGTGGTGCTGGCCGCCGCGACGAAGGCGCCGGCCTCGGCGTGCAGGTCCAGGCCGAACTCGACGTGGATCTCGTCGGGCGAGTCGGCGATCGAGCGGAGCTGGTCGACCACGCCCTGGACCGCGGGCCGTGCACAGCGCACGGCGTCCTCGAAGGTCTTCTGCGCCCGCTGGGTCACCGCCGAGTCGCGGAGCCCGCGGGTGACGACCCCCGCGGCCGGGTCGCGCACCTCGACCAGGACCGTGGCGCCGTCCGCCGTGGGGAATTCCACCAGGTGTGCCATCCGAGGCGTCCCTTCCTTCGCGTTCCCGTCGCGCTTTCCGCCGCTACAGGTCGCCCACGGGCCACAGGCGGACGGTGCGGTCGTCGCTGCCGGTGGCGATGCGGGTCCCGTCCGGGCCGAACGCCACCGCGTTCACGGCGGCGTCGTGGCGCAGCTCGAGGAGCAGCACCTCCTCGGCGAGGTCCCACACGCAGGCCGTGGCGTCGCCACTGCCGGTGGCCAGGCGGGTCCCGTCCGGGCTGAACGCCACCGCGTTCACACCGGCGTCGTGGCGCAGTTCGAGGAGCGGCTTGCCCGAAGAGGCGTCCCAGACCCGGGCGGTGCCGTCGGAGCCCGCGGTGGCGATGCGGGACCCGTCGACGTTGAAGGCCACCGCGTTCACGGCGGCTCCGTGGCGGAGTTCGAGGAGCTGCCGCCCCGCCACGGCGTCCCACACCCGGGCCGTGGCGTCGGAACCGCCGGTGGCGATCCGGGTCCCGTCCGGGGCGAACGCCACGGCCTGCACGGGGGTCCACCTGCCCCCGTGGCGGACCTCGAGCAGCTGCTCGCGGACGCCCGTGGCGTCCCACACCCGGGCCGTGGCGTCCGCGCCGCCGCTGGCGAGGCGCGTTCCGTCGGGACTGAAGGCAACGCAGTTCACGCCGGCGTCGTGCCGGGCCTCGACCGTCAACCGTCCGGTGCCGGCGCTCCAGATCCGGACCGCGTCGTGTGCGCTGCCCGTGGCGATCCGCAGGCCGTCCGGGCTGAACGCCACCGCGGGCACGGTGGACCGCAGGCCCCCGCCCTTCACCTTGAGGCGCTCCGCACCCGAGGTGTCGTAGATCCGGGCCCACCGGGACCCGCCCGCGACGGCGATGCCCTCGCCGCTCGGGTGCCACGACACGGAACGGACCGCGTCCCCGAAGTCGATGCGGGCCAGCTCGGGCGGGTCGGCCGCGATCTCCCGCCGGGCATGACCCGCCAGCTCGGCGTACTCGGCCGCCGCGTCCGCCCGCATGGCCGTCAGCTCGGCGATCGTCCCGAGCGCCGTCACCCAGTCCTGCGCCCTGACCTGCCGCTGCAGCGCGGCGCGCAGGTCGGCGACCCGCCGGCAGAGCGCGCCGCGCTCGGCGGCGTCGCGGTAGCCGCCGTCGGCCGCGAGCTCCTCGTACCGGTCCGCGGCCGCGGACCACTCCTGGCCGTCCTCCGCCGCGCGGGCCTCGTCGTAGCGGCGTTCCTGTTCCGACTCGCGCAGGGCGTGCCGGGCGCGGCCGACCAGTCCGTACCGGTCGGCGGCGGCCGGGTCGAGCCCGCGCAGTTCGTCGCTGACCTCGAGGACGGCCTGCCACTGGCCGGCGTCCGCGTGGTAGCGCAGCTCCGCCTCGAGGTCGGCGACGCGCTGCCGGGAGCGGCACCGCTCGGCCCGCTCGGCGGCGTCCCGGTAGCCCTCCTCGGCCCGGAGGACCTCCGCGTACCCGTCGATCGCGCCGGCCCAGTCGCCGGCGGCCTCCGCATCCGTCGCCCGCCGGTAGACCGAGGCGAGCTCGAGCTGGACGACGGCCCGCTCGCGCAGCGCCGCCGCTTCCCGGTCGTCCGGGGCGCGGGCGAGGAGGTCGTCGAGCAGCTCCACGGCCCGGTCGTGGCGTCCCACGCGCAGTTCCGCGGCGGCCGTCACGTAGAGGGCGCGCAGTTGTGGGTCGGCCCCCTCGGGCCGGTGCCGTGGCGGGACCGTGCGCGGAGTGGCTCCCGTGGTGAAGGTGAACAACCGGGCGGCGTCGCCGCGCACGTACAACACCGGGGTGATCCATTCCAGGGTGCGGCGGCTGGTGCCGAGGATGGCGATGCGCCCGCTCTGTGCCGCCTCGTCGATCCGACGGCCATGGGCGAGGGCGGTGTAGAAGCCCTGTGCGAAGCGGATCGCGGCGCGGTCGCTGACCGCGAACTGCATCGCGGCGGCCGCGCTGATGCCGCTGCGGACCAGGGTCGCGCCTGTGCTGGAGAAGACGTCGCGCGTCCCGCCCTGCGCCGAGGCACAGGCGTTGAGCACCACGAGCCGCGGCGTCGGCCGGGCCTCGCCGAGCAGGTCCGCCAGCCGGGAGGCCTCGACCAGATCGGCGCCGCCACTGCCGTCGACCAGTGCGATGAGGCCTTCGTCGGCGCCCTCGTCGTAGTCGCCGTGCCCGATGAGGTGCAGCACGTGCCACTCGCCCTCCAACATGTACCCGTGCACCCGGTCCCAGCTGGCCTGCGGTACCCAGGTCAGCTGGACCCGCCCCGCCTCGATCTGCTCGGCCAGCGCCTCCTCGAGCCGGGCGCGTTCGGCGTCGGTGTCCAGCAGGGGCATCCCGCGCGGGGAGGAGACGACCGCCAGGATCCGCAACGGTGGCTCCACCTGCAGCGGCTCGGGTGTGTACCGAGCCGGTACGTGCCGGACGAGCGGCTCCTGCCGGCACAGGTAGACGTCCGCGTCCGGGTCGAACAGCGTCTCCCACGGCAGCAGCGCGAGCTCGGGCGTCTTCAGCCGCAGCACGATCCGCAGCCGTTCCTGCCGCTCCTGGGCCACACCGCTGCTCGCCCGGTAGCTCCCGTAGACCGGCCCGGTGAAGAGCGCTTCGAACAGCTGTCGCCCGACCTGCCGCACCGGCTCCTCCGTGGCCGACACCGCGCGGCGTGCCTGCACCGAGGAGGCCAGCACCGTCGCCTCCAGCTCGCGACGTCGGTCGAGCAGGGCTTCGACGTCGAGCAGCAGCGCCGCGTGGGGTTCACCGCCGGCCGCGGCGTGCACCACCCGCACGTCGTACCCGCCCGGGTACGTGCCCGAGATCTCCAGTTCGAGGTCAGTGGCCATCGCTGCCTCTGGGAACGGCCGGGACTGCCTACACGACCATGGTGCGCCCGCGAGATCCCCCGGCGCACGTCGGTCCGGGCTCAGAGCGGCGTGGCCGCATCGAGCAGCGCGATCAGCGTGACGGCCGAGTTCGCCGAGGAGAGGGCGGAGACCACCGCGCCGGCCGCCGCGCCCCAGACGGCCAGCCCGACCGTCGTGAACAGCGGGGGCCAGGCCGGCCGCGGCGGGGCCGGCGCCAGCAGGGCGGCCACCCGGCGGGGCACCGGCCCCGGGGCGGCGAAGTGCGCGAGGGCGCCCGCCGGTACCGGCCCGGCGCCGAGCAGCCCGGCCCGGGCCACCGCCCGGGCCACCGCGCTGCGGCTGCCGACCGCGGCCGCGGCCGCCTCGTCCGCCCACCGCTCGGTGGTGAACGCCACCGCCGAACCCAGCGGCCGCAGCATCGGGTTGGCGCGCGAGGCCAGCCGCACCGCCAGCTGGTGGCGGTGGTGACGGGCAGTCAGGTGGGCGCGCTCGTGGGCGAACAGCGCCCGCCGCTCGGGTCCGGTCAGCGCCCCGAGCATGCCGGCGCTCACCACGATCCGGTCCCGCCCGCGGCCACCGCCCGGCAGCGCGTACGCGTACGGCGCCGCCTCGGGCAGCACCACCACGCCGCGCGGCGGGAGCCCGGCCAGTGCCCGTACGGCCGCGCGCCGCACCCGACGGTGCCGACGGGCGGTGGCGGTGCAGGCGGCCAGCACGGCGAGCAGCGCGGGAACGGCGACCGGGCCGGCCACCTCGTCGTACGGCACGGCCGCGCGCACCTCGGGGTCGGACCACCCGTCGGGCAGCGGGTTGCCGGGCAGCTGGGCGGTCCCGACCACCATGAGCAGGGCCAGGCACAGCGTGCTGCACACGGCCAGCACGACCGCGATCGCGGTCAGCAGCCGGGTCGCGGTGCGCGGGTGCAGGTGCTGCTCGGCGAGCCGGGCGACCGGCCAGGCGGTCAGCGGCAGCACCAGGGGCAGGAAGACGAAGATCCCCACGCCGGGTCAGCCCCGCCCGTCCTCGCCGGTGCGGGCCAGCAGGGCGCGCAGCAGCTCCTCGTCGCCCGGCGGCAGTGCCGTGACGAAGCTGGCGAGCACGGCCTGCCGGTCGGCCTCCGCGTCGAGCACCCGACGCATGCGCAGCGCCGCCAGGCCGGCCTCGTCGGCCACCGGTACCCACTCGAAGGACCGGCCGGCGCGCTCCCGGGTCACCGCGCCCTTCGCGTGCAGGCGGGTCAGGATCGTCACCACCGTGGTGTACGCGAGCCCGTCGGGCAGGCGCTCCTGCACCCACGCGGCGGTCACCGGCCCCGGCGCCCGCCCGAGCGCCCCGAGCACCTGGGCTTCCAGCTCGCCCTGGCCGCGCCGCTTCGACGGGCCGGCCGGGGTACGGCGGACGGTCATCGGGGGCCTCCGGGGCAGGGCATCGGTCGGTCGGGGGCCGTCGGGCGGACGGCGGTTCATCGTACCGACGCGCGCACGCCCCCTCCCCGTTGCCCGGGGCCGCCCCGTCCCCTCCCGGGGCCCGCGTCCTCGGCCCGACCGCCCGTCAGCCGTCGTGCGGCTTCGCGGGGGCCGGTCCGGGCGGCGTACCCGGGCGGCCCATCGTGCCGGCGCAGCCCACCCGGTCGCCGGTCGCGGGCGCGCCGTCGGCGACGTTGCGGTCGTACGTCACGGTCCGCACCGCGGCGGGCCCGGTGCCGACCGCCACGTCGAAGCCGGCGTCGTGGCCCGGTACGGCCTCCAGGCGGGCGCCGGGCAGGGCCGCGGCGAGGGTGGCCGCCTCGTCGTCGCGGCCGGGCGCGTACCGGATGACGGGCGGGCCCGCCGGGCGGGCGGCCGGTGCGTTCTTGGAGGTGTCGGTGACGGCGAACTTGCTCTTGCGCAGGGCGGCGGCGGTCTTCGCGTGGTCGACGCGCACGGCGATCCAGAGCGGGTTGGCCGGAGTGGCGGCCTCGCCGACCGGCTGGATGCGCGGATCGCCGGTGATCGGCCGGTCCGCCGCCAGCGCGGCCCACAGCGCCTGCGAGCGGGCGTCGTGCCACAGGAGGGTGGATCCGACACCGGGCACGCGGTGGTCGAACTCCTTGAGCGGGACGGTGGCGAACTCGGTCTGCCGGGTGGACAGCCGCCCGACCGCCCATCCGATGCGGACCAGGTCCTGCAGGTCGGTCCGGTCGTCGGTGCGCACGGTCTTCAGCAGCGTCCGGACGGTACGGGCGGTGCTCAGCGGGTCGGCCAGGGCGCCCTCGCCGGTCAGCTTCGTCAGCAGGTCGGACACGGTGCGCTGTTGGCGGCGCATCCGGCCGAGGTCTCCGGGGCGGTTGGTGATGTGCCGGGCCCGTACGTATCGCAGGGCGCCGCGCCCGTCCACGCGGTGGACGCCGGCGGTGAGGTCGAGGCCGGAGTTCTCGTCCTTGAGCGGCTCGGTGCTGCACACGACCGCCCCGCCGAGGTTGTCGACCGTCGCCTCGAAGCCCGTGAAGCCGGTCTCCAGGTAGTGGTCGATGCGCAGTCCGGTGGCCTTCTCGACGGTCTTGACCGTCAGCGGCCGGCCGCCGAGGGCGTACGCCCCGTTGATCTTGCCGAGCCGGGCCGGCTCGGTGTCCTGCGCGTAGGCGACGTACGAGTCGCGGGGGATCGAGACGACGCTGGCCCGGCGCTCGTCCTGGGAGAGGTGGACGAGCAGCATGACGTCCGTGCAGTTGCAGCCCTTGCCGCCGACGTTGAGGCGGCGCTTCTCCGCGGCGGACAGGCCGGCCCGGCTGTCGATGCCGACGACGAGGATGTTCGTGCCCCTGCCCCGCTCCGGTGCGCCGGCGTCGGCCGGGGCGGCCATGGCCGTCAGGCCGGTGCCCGCGGCGAGCGTGGCGAGGAAGGTCAGGGCAACGGTGGTCTTCCGCAACGCACACCCCCGGAGGAAAGGAACGTATCAGACGATTTCCGGACAGTAACCGGGGGGATGCGCGGGCGGCGGCTTACGCGCCGGGGTGCGGGCCGTTCGGGTAGTGGGCCGTCACGTTGTCGGCGGCGGGCCGGAGCCGGCCCACCGGGCCGCGCGCGAAGGCCCGCAGCACGTTCTCGGTGACGGTGCGGGTGAACCGCCCCGTACGGCCGTCCATGCCGTGGTTCGCCCCGCTGCCGGGCCCCTGGGCGTCCAGGGCCTCGACCCAGCGCATGGTGCCGGTGGCGAACACGGCGGCGCCGCCCGGCAGGGTGAGGTACGCCGAGTCGGCGTGGCTGCGGCGGCCCTTGCACACCACCGGGGAGTGGGCCAGGATCTCGATCGGCCGCGGGGTGGGACGGGCAGTGTCGACCCGGTCGTACTCGATGCCCACCAGGTGCGGGAAGGACTCCCCGGCGCGCACGCCGGTGCCCGCGAACAGCCAGTGCTCCGGCGTGGAGACGACGTACGGCGCGTCCACCGGGTAGCCGTCGTAGATCACCCCGAGGAGCGCGCTCTCGGGGTCGGCGGCCGGCCCGTCCCGGAAGTCGTGGGTGGGTGGCAGTCCACGGCGGTAGCCGGGGTCCCGGGCGTAGTCCTCCTTGTAGCAGACCACGATCCGGTCGGGGCCGAGCGGCGAGGGCTCGAAGCGGACGCGCCGGTAGCAGCAGTTGGCGCCGAAGACGGCGAGGTTCGTTCCGCGGTCGCGGGCGCGCGTGACGTGCAGCCGCTGTTCGGGGCTCCAGTACTCGTCGTGGCCGGGGGAGAGCACGGCCGCCGCCGCCCGCAGGAGCCGTGGTTCACGGGCCACGTCCACCCCGGTGGCGTACGCGAGGGGCAGGCCGAGGCGTTCGGCCAGGGCGAGCAGCGGCGCCTCGAAGAACATGAACTGGCCGCCGCCCTTGCGGTTGACGTAAGGCCGGTCGAAGGAGACGGCGAGCGAGCGCGAGTCGTTCCGGCCGGTGCTCCCCTGGTACAGCTCGGCGCCGCCCCAGCGGTTGTACGCCTGCCAGGTCGCGACCGCGTTGACGAGCACGGTGCGGCCCGCGGTGCTCCGGGACCGCAGGGTGATCGGCACGTAGCGCTGGGCGCGCCCGTCGCGGGTGTCCAGCCGCAGGAGGTAACAGCCCTCGGGCCAGCCGGTGGTGTCGATCAGCGCGGACGGCTCCCAGTCGGTGCGGACCATCCGGGTCGCGGGGTCGGTACGGGCCGGCGCCTGCCGGGTTCCGGGCAGCGGCTCGGAGCGCCACACGAGCCGGGCCCGCGCCCCGCCGTACCAGCCCATCCGGTAGGCGGAGACGGTGTAGGCGGGTGCGGTGGTCGAGACGCGGAGGGTGAAGGGCTCCCCCGGCAGGACGCTCGTACGGTCGGCGAACCCCTCGACGTCGTACTGCGCACCGGTCCGGGCGACGCGCCAGTCGGGGTGTCCGGGGCGGGCGTTCTCGGCCCGCACGTCCAGGCCCCGGTGAGGCGGCAGCGCGGCGCCCTCCGCGGTCTGCGCCGCCGCGACCAGGGGGTGGGCGGCTGCCAGGGAGGCGGCGGCCAGCCCGAGGACGCGCCGGCGTCCCGCGCCCGTGGAGCCGTTGCCGTCCCGGTCCGGTCCTTCTGCGTGCGCCATGACACCCACCTCGACTGTGCCCCCGCGCCGCCCGGCCCCGCCCCCTTCTGTGTAGCGGACGGCGGTGCGGCACGCCGGGCAGCCCGCCGACCCCGGGCGCGCCGCGGGGACCGGCCGCAGGGCGCGTGTGGCGGGGCCGGCCGGAGGGCGTCAGAGGGCGAGGAGGGCCACTTCGAGGGGCAGGACGGGGCGTTCGGGCAGCGGTGCGGGCTCCGCGGCGCGGCCGGTGTGCGTGGGCGGGACGACGCGCAGCGCGCCGATGCCGTCGGCGGCCCAGGGCGCGTCCGTCCGCGGGAGGGACAGCGTCATCCGACGGCCGTCGGCCAGGGTGGTCTCGAGTGTGCCCGGGTCGTTCGCCTGCATGTCGGCCCTCTTCCGTGGACGTCGCATACGAGCTGAGGAGCCAGCCCCCGTACGGAAGGACGACCGGTCACGGGCAAAGGTTCCCCGCGCGGCTCAGGTCGACTTCACGGCGGGGCGCTTCGCGGCGGTGGTCCGTGCGGTGCCGGTCCGCCGGGGCTTGGCGGGCGTGCGCTTGCGCGGCTTGGGGGCCTCGTCGGCGGCGGCCGCCGCCGGGCGGGGCGCGGTCCGGGGGCGGGTGGTCGGCCACTTCAGCTCGATCTCCAGCTCGATCTCGCCGTTGCCGACCTCGACCTCCACCTCGCTGCGCAGGTCGTCGGGGATCCGCAGGCTCAGCGTCACGTCGCCGAGTTCCAGCTCGGCGTCCCCGCCCTCGCGCAGCGCGTCGGCGAGCGCGGCGAGCTGGTCGGCGGCCTCGACGCGCGACAGCGAGCGCTTCTGCTCGAACTTGAGGTCCTTCATGGGCTGACTCCGATTCGGCGCGGACGGGCACGAACAGCGGACAGCGCTCATTGTGCGGCCGGACACCGGAGGGGACATCCGCACGCTCCCGTGCGGCCCGCCCGTCGCCGTCCCGGCCGCCCACCACCGTCCGGCCCGGCGCGTCCTCGTGCCGACCTTCGCGCAGGTGGGCGGGGGCGACGGCCTGGCGGGGCGGCGCCGTGACGCACCCCGTGACGCGCACCGGGGCGGGCTGGGCCATCGGATGGACCCGCCGGGCACGGTGGCCGCGCCCGCGCCCCCGCACCCCGTGCGCCCGCGGCCGTCAGCCGCGCCAGTCGAACCGGTGCGCGTCACCCGGTCGGGCCTCGTACGCGGCGCGGCCGCCCGGGTCGTCGACCTCCGTCATCAGCAGCGTGCCCGCGGCCCGTTCGGCCGCGGGCCAGCCCGCCACGTCGAGGACGAGGCCGTCCAGCGGCCCGCCCACCAGCTCCACCCATTCCCGTCCGGGCCCGCACGCGGGGTCCCGCGTGATCCGCCCGTCCATCCGCTCGTCCATGGGGGCCACCCTGCCAGCCACCACCGACAACGCCCCGGCGCGGATTCGGAGTCCGAATTCCTACTCGGGGGTAGGCCGCGCGGGGGCGCTTGTTATACGGTCCGTCCAACAAGCTTGTTATACGGCCTGTCTAACAAGCGAGTGGCCGGTTCGGACCGCCGTTCGACGCCCAAGGAGCCGCACCATGACACGCACCAGCGCGGGCACCGCCCCGCACGCGACAGTCCCGCCCCCCGCCGACCCGACCCCGCGGTCGGCCCCCGGGTCGTCGGCCGCCCCGGACGACGCGGCCCGCCGGCTGCTGGACTCCGCGGCGCTCCTGTCGTACGACCCGGCCACCGAGGTGGACTGGGAGACCCCCCTCGACAAGGACTTCCACGGCGCGAGCCCGGAGTGGAGCACCCTCTACGGCACCGGCTACTGGCACGAACTGACCGAGGACCAGCGCAAGGAGCTGACGCGGCAGGAGGCCGCGTCGGTGGCCAGCACGGGGATCTGGTTCGAGATGATCCTCCAGCAGCTGGTGCTGCGCGACCTCTACGCGAAGGACCCCACGCAGGCACGCTTCCAGTGGGCGCTGACCGAGATCGCCGACGAGTGCCGGCACTCGATCATGTTCGCCCGGGGCGCGCGGAAGCTGGGCGCGCCGGCCTACCGTCCGGGCCGCCTCGCGCTCGAACTCGGCCGCGCCTTCAAGACGCTGGCCTTCGGCGAGGCGGCCTACGCCGCGATCCTGGTCGCCGAGGAGGTCCTCGACGTCATGCAGCGCGACTGGATGCGCGACGAGCGCGTGGCGCCGTTCATCCGGACGATCAACAACATCCACGTGGTCGAGGAGTCCCGGCACATGAAGTTCGCGCGCGACGAGACTCGCCGCCGGCTCGCGGGCGCGGGCCGGGTGCGGCGGCAGATCAACGCGTTCGTGGTGGCGTCCGCCTCGTACGTCATCGTCACCAGCATGGTGAACCGGCGGGTGTACGCCGCCGCCGGCCTCGACGAGCGGCGCGCCGTGGCCGAGGCGCGCGCCAACGAGCACCACAAGGCCATGCTGCGGGCCAGTTGCGCCGGGCTGATGGAGTTCCTCGCCTCCGCCGGCCTGTTGACCCGGCCCGCGTTGGCCTTCTACCAGCGCGCCCACCTGATCTGACGAGCGGGACCGTCCATGACCTTCGCGATCACCCAGACCTGCTGCAACGACGCGTCCTGCGTGGCCGTCTGCCCGGTCAACTGCATCCGTCCGACCCCGCAGGAGCGGGAGTTCGGCAGCACGGAGATGCTGCACATCGACCCGCGGTCGTGCATCTCCTGCGGCGCCTGCGCCGATGCCTGCCCGGCGGACGCGATCTTCCCGGTGGACGCCCTGACGGGCCCGCTGCGGGAGTACGCCGCCGTCAACGCGGCCTACTTCGAGGAGCCGACCCGCGCGCCGGCGCCGCGGGCGACCGGGCCGAACTTCCACGCCTGGGACGCGCCCGCGTTCCGGCGGGTCCTCCCCGCGGACTTCGCGCCGCTGCGGGTGGCGGTCGTGGGCACCGGCCCCGCCGGCATGTACGCGGTCGAGGACCTGCTGCTGCACACCGGCGCCCGGGTGACGCTGGTGGACCGGCTGCCGGTCGCCGGCGGCCTGGTGCGGTACGGGGTCGCCCCCGACCACCAGGGGACCAAGAAGGTCGCCGACGCCTTCGCGCGCTTCCACGCGCACCCGCGCGTACGGCTGTTCCTGGGGCTGGAGGTCGGCCGGGACGTCTCGGCCGAGGAGCTCGCGGCGCACCACGACGCCGTCGTGTACGCCGTCGGGGCCGGGGACGACCGGCGGCTCGGCATCCCGGGCGAGGAACTGCCGGGCTGCCTCTCCTCCCGGGTCGTCACCGCCTGGTACAACGCCCACCCCGAGGTGCCGGCCGACGCCGTCGACCCCGCGGACACCGAGCGCGTCGTCGTGGTGGGCAACGGCAACGTGGCCCTGGACATCGCCCGGCTGCTGCTCACCGACCCGGCCGCACTGGCCGCCACGGACATGGCCGACCACGCCCTGGCCGCACTGCGGGCCTCCCGGGTGCGGGAGGTGGTCGTCCTCGGACGGCGCGGGCCCGCGGAGGCGGCGTACACCCGGTCGGAGCTCCTCGCCCTGCGCCACCTGCCGGGCGTGGAGCTGGTCGTGGACGGCCACGACCCGCGCACCGGCGCCGCGGTCGACGCCGCGGGACCCGGCGACAAGGCGGCGCTCCTGCACGGCCTGCCGCGCGCCGCGGTCGACTGGGCGCGCCCACCCGCTCCGGGGCGGCGGATCGTCCTGAGGTTCCACAGCGCCCCGGTCGAGGTGCTGGGCGCGGGCCGGGTGGAGACCGTACGGGTCACGGGCCCTGAGCGGGGCACCCGGGACATCACGGCAGGACTGCTGGTCCGGGCCGTCGGACACCGTGGCGCACCCGTCGCCGGTCTGCCCTTCGACGAGGCTTCCGGGACCGTCCCGCACGTGGGCGGCCGGGTCGTCGGCCGGTCCGGGACGTACGTCGTGGGCTGGATCAAACGCGGCCCCACGGGCGGCATCGGAGCCAACCGGACCTGCGCCGCGGAGACCGTCGCCACCCTCCTGGCCGACGCGGTGGCCGGTGCGCTGCCCGCCCCCGCACGGCCGGCGGAGGGGTTCCGGCGGCTGGCCCGGCGGCGGGTGCGGCGGTTGGTCGACGCCCGCGGACTCGCGGCGATCGACCGGGCCGAGCGGGTCCGCGGCCGCCGAGTGGGGCGGCCCCGCGCGAAGTTCGCCACAGTCGGCGAACTCGTGGCGGCGGCGCGCCGGGCACCGTGGAGGATGTGAGCATGGCTGACCACGACTTGACGGGCTTCGAGAAGACGACCTTCACGCACGACGGCGTGCGGCGCCGCGTGCTGCGCCGCGGTACCGGTCCCGCGGTGATCGTGATGGCGGAGATACCGGGCATCACCCCCAAGGTGCTCGAGTTCGCCGCCCGCGTGGCGGACGTGGGGTGCACGGCGGTGCTGCCGGTGCTGTTCGGCACGCCGGGCCGCGATCCGCACCCCGACGCGCACGGCCGGGTCGCGGCCGCCCGCTACCTGGCCAGGACCGTCACGCAGGTGTGCGTGAGCCGCGAGTTCACGCTCATGGCGACGGGCCGCAGTTCGCGCGTGGTGACGTGGCTGCGGGCGCTGGCCGCGCACGAGCACGAGCGGTGCGGCGGCCCGGGCGTCGGGGCCGTGGGCATGTGCCTGACCGGGGGGTTCGCCCTGGCGATGGCCACGGACGAGCGGCTGTTGGCACCGGTGCTGTCCCAGCCGTCGCTGCCGCTGGCCGGCCTGCCCGGCCGGGCCGGCACCATCGACATCGGCCCGGCGGAGCTGGCGGTGGTCCGCGGGCGCTGCGAGCGCGAGGGGCTCCAGGTCCTGGGACTGCGGTTCGAGGGGGACCGGTTGGTGCCCGGGGAGCGGTTCGCGTTCCTGCGCCGCGAGCTCGGGGACGCGTTCGTCGCCGTCGAACTCGACGACGCCACCGCGAACCCGGACGCCGTGCTCGCGCCGCACTCCGTGCTGACGGAGCACCTGATCGACGCGCCGGGTCAGCCCACCCGCGAGGCGCTGGACCAGGTGCTCGACCTGTTCCGCACCCGGCTGCTCGGGGCGCCGACGGCCTGACCCGGTTCCGCCGGGGCGGGGCCCGGGTGACGCCCGCGCGTCACTGGGCCAGGTACCCGCCGTCGACCGGGAGGACCGCGCCGGTGACGAAGGACGCCTCGGGCGAGGCGAGGAAGAGGATCGCGGCGGCGACCTCCTCCGGCAGCCCGAGGCGCCCCAGCGGGTGCAGGCGGACGATGGCGTCGAGGTACTCGGGCCCTCCGGGCTCCTCCGGGAGCCGTGCGACCCGTTCGGTGCGGATCGTGCCCGGGGCGACGGCGTTGACGCGGATGCCGTGCCCGGCCCACTCCACGGCCAGGTGTTTGGTCAGGCCGCTGGCGACGAACTTGGCCGGGCCGTAGACGGCCTGGCCCTTCTGGCCCGCCTCACCGGAGATGGACGACACGCACACGATCGCGCCGCCGTCGCCCTGCGCCAGCATGGCCTCGATCGCGTACTTGCACGTCAGGAACATTCCGCGGCCGTCGACCGCCATCACGCGGTCGAAGTCCTCGGCGCCGGCCTCGCGGATGTCCATGAGCGGGATGACGCCGGCGTTGGCGACGGCCACGTCGAGTCGGCCGTGCGCGGCGACCGCCGCCTCGACCATGCGGCGCACGTCCTCGGGCCGGGACACGTCCCCCACGACGCGGGTGACCGGCGGGCCGGGCAGGTCGGCGGCGAGCCGGTCCAGCCCGTCGGCGTCGATGTCGCAGGCGACGACGTGGGCGCCTTCCTGGTGGAAACGCGTCGCGGTGGCCTTGCCGATCCCCGAGGCGGCGCCGGTCACCAGGCAGACCCGGCCGTCGAGGCGGGGCGAGTGAGGTGGCATGTCACCCATCGTGCCGGTGCGGACGCGTTCCGTGCCACCGCAACGCCGCGGCTCGGGGCCGGCGACGCATGGACGGCCCGCCGGCGGGCAGCCGCGCGGGGTACGGACCGCCGAGGGGACAGGAGCGAACCATGTCCATGGCCACGGGTTCCGCCGGGCGCCACCGGCCGCGGGCCGCGCTGTTCGACCTGGACGGCACGCTCGTCGACACCAACTACGTGCACACGGTGACGTGGTGGCAGGCGCTGCACCAGCACGGCCACGACGTCCCGATGGCCCGGATCCACCGGGCCGTGGGCATGGGCGGCGACCGGATCCTGGACCATCTGCTGGGCCCCGAGCACGACCACCGCCGGGACGACGCGCTGCGCGACGCCCACCACGCCCTGTACGCCACGTGGTTCGACGCGCTGCCCGTCCTGGACGGTGCGGCCGACCTGCTGCGGGCGCTCGCCGCCCGGGGGCTGCGCGTCGTCCTGGCCAGCTCCGCCTCGGCGGACGAGGTGGCCGCGATCCGCGCGGCGCTGGACGCCGACGACGTGGTGGCCGCCGCCACCTCCGCGGCGGACGTGGACGCCACGAAACCGGCGCCCGACCTCGTCGTGCGCGCACTGGAGCTGGCCGGCACGGAGCCGGCCGGGGCGGTGTTCGTCGGCGACACCGTCTGGGACGTCCGGGCGGCCGCCCGGGCGGACGTCACCTGCGTCGGGCTGCTGACCGGCGGGGTCTCGCGGGCCGAGCTCGCCGCGGCCGGGCCGGTCACGGTGTACGAGGGGCCCGGGGCGCTGCTGCGCGGACTCGACGCCAGCCCGCTCGCCGGGCGGGAACCGGCGGCGGACCCGGCGGCGACCAGCTGAGGCGACCAGCTGAGGGGACGGCTACCAAGGTCACTCCCCGGCGTCAAGACACGACATCCAGGGGCATGACGGAGTGCGCGCGGCAGGGCGTACTGGAGGTGCACCACCCGCCCGGCCCGCCCCTTCCGTCAGAGGAGAAGCACCGTGACCCGTCCCTTTCGCCCCCACCGTCTCGTTCTCTTCGCCGCCTCGACCGCGATAGCCGCGGGCGGCGTCCTGGTCCCCGCGACGGCCTTCGCCGCCACCCCCTCGACGGCGCACGTGGTCGTGGCGGACGGTGCCGTCGACGGCGCCGGCAGCAGCTCCACGCTGGAGCACAGGGTGGAGCCCGGCGCCCCCGGCACCATCCAGATCGACCCCGGCAAGGGCGACGGTCCCCTCAAGAAGCACCGTCCGCACAAGGGCGACGGCTCGAAGAAGCACCACAAGGAGCCGGAGTGGGTGTGCATCACCGCCCCGTGCGGGCCGCCCGAGGACACCTCGGTGAGCGGCAACGCGTGAGGCGCAGCGACCGTGAGGCACACGGCGACCGCGGCCCCGTCCCTCCCGGACGGGGCCGCGGTCCCCGCCGTGCGCCGGCCGGTCACCCGGTCGCGTGCGGGCGGGCGTACGGCCGTCGGTGCAGCGTGGGTGCGGCCGCGTGGAGCGGCGGGGTCGGCAGGCCCGCGCCGGCCCGCAGCCCGCTCAGGAACGCGGCCAGCGCCTCCGTCGCCGTGTGCCGGGGCCGCCAGCCGAGTTCCTCGCGCGCCCGCGCGGTGTCGAGCAGCGGCAGCCGCAGGACCGCGTCGAACAGGCCGGGGTCGGCCGGCACCAGGCGCAGCCGCCAGGCCGCGGCCAGCGCCGCCCGCGCCGCGGCCGCCGGCAGCGGCACCGTCCGCGCCTCCAGCAGGTCGGCCAGCACCCGGGCGTCCACGACCGGGTCGGCCGCCAGGTTGAACGGTCCCCGCACCGGCCGCAGCACGGCGGCGGCGTACGCGGCCGCCGCGTCGTCGGTGTGCAGCGCCTGGAAGCGCAGGCCCGGCAGGTCGGGCACCAACGGAAGCAGGTCGGGGCGGATCAGCCGCTGCGGCAGCAGCCCGCCGGCGAAGATCCGCCACTGTTCGGAGGCGGCGGTCTCCTTGAAGAGGAAGCCGGGCCGCATCCTGACCACCCGCAGCTCCGGATGCGCCAGCTGGTACCCGTCGAGGTAGCGCTCCACGTACGCCTTCTCGCGCGTGTACGCCGCCCCCGGCCAGCCGTGGGTCGGCCAGGACTCGTCCACGGGGCGGCCGTCCGGCGGACCGGGCGCGTACGCCCCGACCGAGGACGCGTACACCAGCGCCCGTACGCCGGCCGCCGCGGCCGCCTCGCACACGCGGACGGTCCCCAGGACGTTGGTGCGCCAGGTCTCCACCGGGTCGCGGGCGGGCTGGAACCTCCAGGCGAGGTGGACCACGGCGTCGGCCCCGTCGAAGAGCGGCTCCAGGGAGGTGCCGCCCGGGTCGACGTCGGCCTCGGCCCACCGGACGCCCGGGGGGTGCCAGTCGGGGATCCGGCGGGCCAGCCCCAGGACCTCGGTGACCTGCGGTTCTCCGGCCAGGTGCCGGACGACGCTCGTCCCGGCGTTTCCGGTGGCTCCGACGACGACGGCCTTCATGGCTCAGGCCGCCCTGCTCCGGTCCGCGCCTTCGGACTCGTCGTCGTCGCCCTTGCCGCGGCCGGACAGCAGGTCGCGGACCCGGTCGACGAGTCCGATGCCGCGGCCGACCAGCTTGTTCGCGGGCGGGGTGGAGGGGATGCCGGGGTGCGGGCGGGTGGGGGCCGTCTTCTTGGCCGTCCGGACCTTGTCGCCGAGGTCGTGGAGCATCCCGGCCGGGCAGGCCCGGCGCAGCGCGGGGAAGAGGTTCTCCTCCTCGTCGGCGATGTGGTCCAGCACCTCGGTCTCGATCCGCCGCATCGTGGTGGTGAAGGCGGCGCCGGAAGGGTCGAGGTCCTCGAGTTCCTTGAGGAGTCCCTCCGCCTCGGCATGGTCCTCGATCTCCTTGTCGGCGATCGAGTCACCGCCGTCGAGGTGCTCGCGCACCGCCGGGTAGAGGTACATCTCCTCGGCGATCGAGTGGCGCACCAGCTCGATCGTCATCTTGTCGGCGAGGGTGCGCCGCTCGTCGGCGGCGGTGGTGCGGTCGATCCGCTGGAAGAAGTCCTTGACCTCGCCGTGGTCGGCGGTCAGCTCTGCGATGACGTCTCCGCCGTGGCCCATGATCCGTGCTCCTCGTGTTCGTGCCTGCGCCGTCCCGGGGGCAGGGGCCCGCACCGGGCGGCCGTACGGGTGCGCGGCTGCCCGGTACGGCGCCGGACATGCGCGCCCGCCCCTACGGATCGACGGTGGATCCCGCTGCAGACCGAAGGCGGTGGTTTCCGGACATTCCGACCGGGAACTGGCCGGATATGAACGTCACAGGCGTCGCCACCGACTTCGAGCTGCTCGACATCTCCGTCATCCCGGAGGGCCTCGACAGGATCCGGATCGCCCTGGGCCCCGGACCGGTACGGACGCCCGTCGAACTGCCCGAGGGGGTGGTGATCACCGTCGCGCTCACGTTCCGACTGGGTACGGACGTCGACGGCCTGACGTTCACCGACACGCGGAGCTGCGAGGGCCGGGTCGCGGCCAGTACGCAGACGCCGCTGGGCGGGTTCCGGGCGGGCGGCCCGTACGAGATCCACCTGCGGCCGGAGCGCCTACCCAAGAGCCGCACGGGCGATGTGACGTACGACGTCACGGGGGTGTTCACGGACGGGTCGGGGCAGGTGCTGGCCAGCGAGTACCACGGCTTCCGCATCGTGCATCAGCCGCCGCCCGCCCGAAGGCACTGACCCCGGGCTCCGCACTCCCCCACAGGGCCAATAGGGGATGAATCTGCTCCAACCATCAGGATTTGATTGAACCGGGGGGCGACCCGGCCTAGGGTCCACAGCGACCCCGGGCCGGGTTCCCGTGCCGGGCCCCGGGTCTCCAGCGTCCCTCGCCCCAGGCCCGGGGCCGGCCGCGCGTGCGGCCGTATCGACCGGAGGCCGCCCATGTCCCGCCGCAAGACGCTCACGGTGGCGACGGCCGTCGTGCTGCTCGCCCTCGCCTTCCCCTGTTCGGCGACCGGCGCGCCGGCGGCCACCTGCCTGGGCAAGCCGGTCACGCTCACCGGCACCGGCACGATCACCGGCACCGCGGGGGACGACGTCATCCTCGCCGGGGCCGGCGAGGACACGATCGACGCGGGCGCCGGCAACGACCTGGTCTGCTCGGGAGCCGGCGACGACACGGTCCGCGGCGGTGACGGGGACGACCAGGTGGACGCCGGGACGGGCGACGACGTCGTGCACGGCGACGCCGGCAACGACAGCCTCGCCGGCGGACTGGGCGACGACCGGGTGGACGGCGGGTCGGGAGACGACCTCGTGCGCGGCGACCTGATCTCCACCCGGACGCCGGTCGAGGGCGGCGGCAACGACGTCGTGCGGGGCGGCGAGGGCAACGACCGGGTCGGCGGCGACAGCATCGCCTTCGGTGCGAGCGCCTCCGGCGGCGGCAACGACGCCGTCTACGGCGACGCCGGCGACGACCACATGGTGGGCGACAGCCGCGGCGGCATCGACGCCTCGGGCGGCGGGAACGACTTCCTCGACGGGGGCGCCGGGGACGACCAGATCACCGGGGACTCCTCCGCCGAGTCCCGGGCCACGGGCAGCGGGAACGACGTCATCGTGGGCGGCGGGGGCGACGACGCGCTCATCGGGGACAGCAACTCGGGCCACGCCGCCCACGGCCGCGACGAGCCCGGTGCGGGCACGGGTGCTGGTGCGGGCACCGGTTCCGGCAAGGGAGCGGGCGCCGGGCCGGCCCCCACCGGGAGCACCGCCCCCGCCGCGCCGCCGGCGCCCGCACCAGCGGCGGCCGATGCGGGCGGCAACGACGTGCTCGACGCCGGCGAGGGCACGGCCGACACGTGCGACGGCAAGGAGGGCACCGACCTGGCCGTCGGCTGCGAGACGGCCACGAACGTGCCATAGGGCCGGACTCCCGTGGGGGGACCGCTCAGTCGGCGAGGGAGTCGAACCAGCGGGCCGTCCGGGGCGCCGACCGGAACGCACTGACGAAGTGGGTGGCGTCGGCCCCCTGGTCGACCACCCGCACCCCGCGGGCCCCGTGTGCGGCCAGGTCGCGGGCGCAGGAGCGGGAGTTCCCGATGGGCACGTCGCGGTCGCCGGTGGCGGCGTACAGGCGGACCGGGACGGTCGGCTTCCAGTCGCAGGCCCGGCTGTTGGAGGTGAGCACGGCCTTCAGGACACCGTGCGGGTGGCGGAGTTTCGCGGCCCAGGCCGGGGTGAGGAGCCGGCCGGCGTCCGCGGGCAGGGCGGCCAGGACCGCTTCCTCCTGGTGGCGGCCGTCGAACAGGTCCTCCACGAAGGACGCGTAGGGGGCCTTGAACACGTCGGACGGGCTCTTGTACAGCGGGTGGAGCCGGTTCTGCGCGGTGAGGAAGTAGGAGAGGTAGAAGACGCCGCTGTGCGGGTCGACGCGGCCGTCGAAGAGCGCGGGCACCTGCTCGCCCGCGATGTCGTACGGGCCGGCGATCGGGGCGAGGGCACGGAGCCTGAACCCGGAACCGGGGCGGGCGAGTTCGCGGCCGAGGGCCATCGCGACCTGGCCGCCCTGCGAGAAGCCGGTGACGTACACGTCGCGGCTGACGGGGCGGCCGAGGCGGGCGGCGGCCGCGCGGGCGGCGCGGAGCATGTCGTGCGAGGCGGTGACGGACGAGCGGGTGTCCATGTAGGGGTGCCGGCCGGGGCCGCCGCCGAGCCCGAGGTAGTCCGGCGCGGCGACGGCCCGCCCGGCGGAGGCGTGCAGGTAAGCGGTGAGCCGGTTGTCGCCGATGCCCCCGGAGGGGGCGCTGTCGCGGTGGGTGACGGTGCCGTGGGTGTCGGACACCAGGTCGAGGCGGCGCGGCCCGCCGACGGGCAGCACCAGCAGCCCGGTCGCCGTGGTGGGGCGCCCGTGCGGGGTGACGGTGGCGTACGTGAGCCGGTAGGCACGGACGCCGTACCGCAGCGGGGCGCCCTCGATCCCGGCCTCGGTCTCGTACGCCACGACCTGCTGCCGGTCGAACGAGCCGACCGGGGTCACTGCGAGCAGCGTGCCGCGCCCGGCGTGGGCGACGGCCGGGTGACGGTCGGGCGACGCGGCGGACGCCGCGGGGGCGACCGCACCCGCGAGCACGGCCGCGAGCGCCACGGCGGCGGCCGCTCGCCGCACCAACCCCGGGGCGCGCAGGCCGCCCTGTCGTCCCGTCACATCCCGTGCGTACGTGCTGGAGTCGTCGGTGTCGATGTCGTTCGTCATGACCCCGACGCTACGGAGGGCCGCCCCGCCCCCGACATCCGGCCGACCGCCCACCCGAGGTGGGGTAAACCCCCGTCCCCGTGGAGGGGTTGGCCCCGGCACCCGCCCCTCCCGCCCCGCGTGCCCCTCGTGCCCCGCCCGATCGGGCGGTCGCCGGACGCCGCGTCCGGAGGGACACGCGGGGCCGCGCCCGCCGGGTACGGGCCCCGCGGCGCCCGCCGTCCTACGGTGGCCGCATGGCCCACGAGCCCACCCCCGGCGCGGCTGCCGAGCCGGCCCCGGAGCACGACCCCCAGCTGGAGTCGGCGCGCCTCAAGGAGCGCCTGTACGCGGCGATCACGATGATCGCGGTGGCCATCGGCCTGGCCGGGGCCGAGCACACCACCGCGCCCGCCGCCGCGGCTTCGGTGGGCGCGACCTCGGTCGGCCTGTGGCTGGCGACACTGGTGGCGGACGCGCAGGCGCACCGCGTCGTGCACGGCAGCACGGGCGGCGTCCGCGAGCTGCGCCGCCTGCTGTTCGTCTCCAGTCCGCTGTTGCTGTCGGCCGTGGGCCCCCTGATCCTCATCGGCGCCGCGGGACTGGGCCTGATGGATCTCGACACCGCTCTGCTCACCTCGGCCGGCGTCAACGTGGCCGGGCTGTTCGCCTGGGGCTGCTCCGGAGCGCTGAGGATGGGCGGCGGCACGGTCGCTGCCCTGGTGGGCGGGGCCGTCGACGCGGCGATCGGCACCCTGGTCGCGCTGGTCAAGGCCGCCGGGCACTGAACGCACGGCGGCGCGTGGTCACCGGGTGACGACGAGGGTGTGCGGGGCGGCCGCGGGGGTCGGGGGCAGGCGCAGGGGGCGCCGGCCGGGGGTGAGGGAGCCGAGCACGCGGGGACCGGCGGCGCCCGTGCAGGCGGGCGCGTTGCCCGGCAGTCCCAGGGCGGTGAGGAAGCCGAGCACGGCGAAGGCGTACGCCTCCTTGGCCTGCGCGGGCAGGCCCAGGCCGTCCGACTCCCGCACCGGTACGCCCGGCAGCTCGCGGCGGAGCCGGTCCATCAGGACCGGGTTGCGGACGCCGCCGCCCGAGGCCACCACCTCCGTCGCGCCGAGCGGACGTACCGCGTCGGCGATCGTGCGGGCGGTCAGGAGGGTGAGGGTCGCGACGACGTCCCGGTCGGGCCCGTCGAGTCCCGCGGCGTGCAGGGCCGCGCGCAGATAACCGCCGTTGAACAGCTCCTTGCCGGTCGTCCGGGGAGCCGGCAGCCGGTAGTAGGGCTCGGCCAGCAGGTGCCGCAGCAGCGGCTCGTGGACCGCGCCGGCCGCGGCGAGCCGGCCGTCCTCGTCGTGGTCGCGGCGTCCGTCGGTGAGTTCGCGCACGGCGGCGTCGATCAGGGCGTTGCCGGGACCGGTGTCGAAGGCCACGGTGCCGTCGCCGGACCCGCCCGCGCGGGGGCTGCCGTCGCCGTCCGCGCCATGGCCGCCCGCGGTGCCGCCTGCCGGGCGGACCGCGGTGATGTTGGCGATCCCGCCGATGTTGAGCGCCACCGGCCGGCCGGGGCGGCCGCGCAGCCACATCCGGTCCACCAGGCCCACCAGCGGGGCGCCCTGGCCGCCGGCCGCGACGTCCCGCGGCCGGAAGTCGGCCGCCACCGGGAGGCCGCTGGCCTCGGCGATCCAGGCCGGCTGGCCCAGCTGGAGGGTGCCGTGCACCCGGCCGTCCGGGTCCGCCCAGTGGTAGACGGTCTGGCCGTGCGAGGCGATCAGCTCCGCCGCTCCGCCGCACAGTTCGCGGTCGGCGAGCACGGCGACGTCGGCGAAGGCCCGGCCGATGCCGGTGTCGAGCCGGCAGACGTCCGCCATGGTGACGGCCCCGGGGGGCAGGGCCCGGACGAGGGCGGCCTCGAGGTCGGCGGGGTACGGCCGGCTGAGCGCGCCCAGCGGGGTGAGCCGCAGCGTGCCGCCGTCCACGGCAAGGTCGGCGGCCGCTGCGTCGACGGCGTCGTACGACGTCCCGGACATCAGGCCGATCACCCGCAGGCCGTGCGCCGCGGTCACCGCAGGGGCCGCAGGTGGTCGTCGGGGCGCAGGGTCCACAGGGCCGGCA
This sequence comes from Streptomyces sp. NPDC093225, assembly GCF_044753805.1. Lineage (NCBI taxonomy): Bacteria > Bacillati > Actinomycetota > Actinomycetes > Kitasatosporales > Streptomycetaceae > Streptomyces > Streptomyces sp. NPDC093225. Next base: position 168,448 of record NZ_JBIVNX010000005.1, on the reverse strand, counting down.
GGCTCAACGCGCAGGCGGCGGCCGCGTAGAGGGCCGGTACGTCCGTGCGTCCGGTGCTCTGGGCGAGCCGGGTGACGGTGAGGCCGGCGCAGCCCGCGAACACCGCGTTGGCCAGTGCGTACGCCGTGCCCAGACCCGTGCAGCGCACCCGGGCCGGGAACATCTCGGCGAGCATCGCCGGCCCCGGCCCGGCCAGCAGGCCCACCAGCGCCCCGGCGAGCAGGACGGCCGCGGCCTTGCCCGCGGTGGCCACGGCGGGGTCCGTGATGAGGGCGAACAGCGGCAGGGCCAGCGCGATGACCAGCACGGTACCGGTGAGCATGACGGCGCGGCGGCCGACCCGGTCGCTCAGCACGCCGGCGGGCACGATGGCCGCGGCGAACCCGACGTTGGCGAGCAGGGTCGCGAGCAGGGCGTCGCGGTAGGAGGTGCCGAGCGCGGTCTGGAGGTGGGAGGGGAGGACGACGAGGAAGGCGTACCCGGCGCCGGACCAGCCGACGATGCGACCGCTGCCCAGCAGCACCGCCCCGACGGCCGCAGCGGGGCGGGGCGACGGGGACGTGCCGCCCGGCGTCCCGGCCGGGACGCCGGGCGGGGCCGCGGTCTCGGGCACGGCCGGAGCCCCCGGTGCGGTCGCCCCGCCGGACCCTGCGGACACGGCAGCGGCGGCGAGGAACTCCGGGCTCTCCGGCAGCCGGGCCCGCAGCGCCAGCGCGGCGGCACCCAGCGGGAGCGTCAGCAGGAAGGCGATCCGCCAGCCCCACCCGTACAGTTCGCCCTCCGGCAGTACGGTCGCCAGGGCGGCGGCGGTGCCCGCGCCGGCCAGCAGCCCGAGCGCGACGGTGCACGACTGCCAGGACCCGTACCGGCCGCGCCGACCGGGCGGAGCGAACTCCGTGAGGACCGAGACCGCCCCACCGAACTCGCCGCCCGCGCACAGGCCCTGGAGCGCGCGCAGCGCGGTGAGCAGGACGGGAGCGACCGGGCCGGCCGCGGCCTGGCCGGGCAGCACTCCGATGGCCGCGGTGGCCAGGGTCATCAGGGTGAGGGAGGCGAGCAGGGCGGGGCGGCGGCCCGCGCGGTCGCCGAGCCGGCCGAAGAGCAGGGCCCCGACCGGCCGGAAGAAGAAGGCCAGGGCGAACGCCGCGTAGGTGGCGACGAGCGAGCCGGTGTCGACCGTGCCGGTCGGCGAGAAGAACGTGGCGGCGATGACGGTGGCGAAGTAGCCGTAGACGCCGAACTCGTACCACTCGACGAAGTTGCCGACGGCACCGGCGAGGACCGCCTGCCGCGCCGTCGGCCCGGCGCGTTGCGGCGGGGCGGGGCGCGCCGCGGGCGGCGGGAGCGCGGAGGTCGTCACGCGGGCACGCTTCCCGCCGGGCCGGGCCGCCCAACCGCGTGCCGCCCGGCATTCCACCGACCGGCCGACGCCGTACCGGACGCGCGTACGACCGCACCGCCGCAGCACAGCGGCCCGGCGGAGTCGGTGACGGTCGGGCCGGCCGGCCGGCCGGCGAGGACGCCTCCGGGACGACCCTTCCGACGGGGTGGCAGAGTGAGGCCTCCGCAGTCGGACCAGGTGCCCGACCGACCGGCCCGCGCGGCCCCGTCCGGCAGGCCGGCGAGCACCCAACGAGGGGGTCTTCCATGCCGAAACGTCACGCCGTGGTGGCCGGGGCCGGTATCGCCGGGCTCACCGCCGCCGTCGCACTGCACCGCCGCGGCTGGCACGTCACCGTCTGCGAACGCGCCCCGGAACCCCCCGTCACCGGGGCCGGCATCGGCCTCGCCCCCAACGCCCTGCGCGCCCTCGAAGCCATCGGCGTCGACGCCGCGTACGCCGCGGGCCGCGCCGTGCCCGCGACGATGGGCGTGCGGGGCGCCGGCGGGCGGTGGCTCGTCCGCTCCGCCACCGCGGACCTGGCGGCCCGCTACGGCACCGCCCCCATCGCCGTTCCGCGCCCGGCCCTCACCACCGCCCTGGCCGCCGCACTGCCGCCGGGGTCCCTGCGCTACGGAACCGCCGTGACCGCGGTCGACGACGCCGCCGGGCGGCCGACCGTACGTACGGCGGACGGCACGGACGGCCCGGACCTGCCCGCCGACCTGGTCGTCGCCGCCGACGGCATCCACAGCCCGCTGCGGCGCGCGTTCTTCCCCGACCACCCCGGTCTGCACTACCTCGGCGAGACCGCCTGGCGGGCGCTCGTGGACGCACCGGACCTCCGGCTACCGGCCATGACCGAGACCTGGGGGCGGGGCGAGCGCTTCGGCGTGACCCCGCTCTCGGACGGGCGGTACTACGTCTACGCGACCGCCGTCGTGCCCGCCGGCACGCGGCCGTCCGACGCGCGCGCCGAACTCCGCCGCCGCTTCGACACGTGGCACGACCCGATCCCGGCCCTGCTGGACCGCATCGGCCGCCTCGACGCCGCCGACGTCCTCCAGAACGACCTCTACGACCTGGCCGCCCCGCTCCCGCGCCTGCACCACGGCCGGATCGCCTGGCTCGGCGACGCCGCCCACGCCATGGCCCCCAACCTCGGCCAGGGCGGCTGCCAGGGCATCGAGGACGCGGCGGTGCTCGCCCACCTGCTCCCCGCGGGCGACGACGCGGACGGCCCGGACGCCGTACCGGCGGCCCTGACCGCGTACACCGCCGCCCGCCGCGACCGGACCGACGCCGTACGGGTCCGCGCCCGCCGGGTCGGCCGCCTGGGCGCCCTCCGCAACCCGCTCGCGACCGCGGCCCGTGACCTCGCGGCGCACGTCACGCCCACCCGCCTGGCCCTGCGGGGCATGGACGACCTCTTCAACGGCTTCCGGCTCCCCGGGTAGCCGCACCCGTCACCGGGCCCGAGCCGACGAGCCACGGCCGACCGGGTCACGGGCTCTTGCGATGGGCCTGCCGTGCCGCCTCCTCGACGCGGACGCGGTGGGCCTCCCAGGCCGCCGCGTCGCCGGGGGCGAGGTTCGAGTCGCTGGTGCGCAGGCCCGCGGCTCCGTCGACGAGTTCACGGACGATGTCGGCGTGGCCGGCGTGCCGGTCGGTCTCGGCGATCATGTGGACGAGGCTGCGGTGGAGCGTGGTCTCCGCCCGCCCGCCCCACGGCACTCGGCCGATCGCTTCGAGGGGCAGGGCCGCGATCGTCTCGTCGGAGTGGGCGCAGGCCTCGCGGTAGCGCAGGGTGATCTGTTCGCGCGTCTCGTCGGGCCGGGCCCACAGGTCCGCGTTCGGCTCGGCGTCCCCGGTGATCCACAGCGGCGTACCGGCGAACGGCCTCCCGTACGTGGCACCGAAGTAGAGCGCTTCCGCACCGGTCAGGTGCTTGACGAGGCCGAGCAGGTTGGTGCCGGTGGGCGTCATCGGGCGGCGCACGTCGTACTCGGACAGGCCCTCCAGCTTCCACAGCAGGGCGTCGCGGGCGTCCTGGAGATAGGTCTGCAGGTCCGTCTTCGGATCCGTTCCGGTCATCGGCCCAGTCTGACGCCTCAACGCCGTCTCCCTCCACGGTGTTTCGCCTCCGGAGGACCACCACCCGGCACCCGGGACCCCGGGCAGCGGCACGGCCGGTCCGTACACGTCGTGATGGAGCACCGCCCCGGGGCGCGTGGCGGCCAGCAGGGGACAACGCGGGCCGCGAGGCCGTCCGGGCCTTCCTGCAGCGCGCGGCGTACCGAACCCGGAGACACGCACCCACGAGTGGCCCCCGAGGCGGTCGAGGGCCTCGTCACCGCCGCACTCCGCCCTGAGCGGCCCTACACGAGATCGTGCTCCCAGAAGATCCAGGACCGCGGCCTCGGATTCGACAGCGACGGCTGAAGCACGAGCTCCACCAACGGAGTTGGCCGCTTGTTACTCTTTCCGATCATGCGAGCCCTCTTCCCAGGATCCTTCGACCCGGTCACGCAAGGGCACCAGGACGTTCTCCACCGCGCCGCCCTCCTGTTCGACGAGGTCGTCGTCTGCGTGATGTTCAATTCGGGCAAGTCCGGCCGCTTCCCCATCGCCGAACGACTGGACCGGCTCCGCGCAGCAGCAACCGACCTGAGCAACGTCACGGTCGACTCCCACACCGGCGGCCTGCTGGTCGACTACTGCCGCCGAGCCGGCATCGACGTCGTCGTCCGCGGAGTCCGCGACGCTGCCGACCTGGACTACGAAATTCCGATGGCCCGCATGAACCGCGAACTGGTTGGAGTCGAAACGCTCTTCATCTCTGCGGACCCCGCCCTGGCCCACATCTCCTCCACCCTCGTCACCACGATGAATCAGCGGTCCCCCAAGGAGGAGCCCTGAGCCGCCGTAACGCGCGGCGGCCAAGCAGGCGGACACCCCGGGGCACCGCACCACGAGAGTGCCGTCCCGTGGTGTGTGGGGGAGGCGCTTGACAGGGGTGGCAGGCTGGTCCGGAGGCAGGCCCGGGCCGGAGGTGGCCGAGGCCAGGGCGAAGCCCCGAAGCCTCCGGGGTGGGCCTGCCGCAGGGCCTGCAGGCCATACCGGGTCAAGCGCCGAGGGGACCCACACACCACGGGACGGCCCGCCACCCCACCCCACCCCACCCCGACACCGGCCCCCACACCACGGCGGCTCCCACGAAGCGAGCCCACCCCCACACCGGTCACCACGACGGCGGAGCCGGGTCGCCTAGGCTGGCCCGATGACCGTGCTGCACGGCGACGCGCTCGACCTGCGCCCCGCCACCACCGAGGACGTGCCCGCCCTGGCCGTCATCCGGGCCACGCCGGAGGTCCGGGCCCGCTGGCGCGGCGGCGCGGACCTGGCCGGCGAGGTCGCCGAGGACCTCGCCGACCCGGACGTCGTCTGCCTGACGATCCTCCACCGGGGCACGATCGTCGGCATGATCCAGTGGCACTCCGAGGACGAGCCCGACTACCGGCACGCGGGCATCGACCTCTTCGTCGACCCGGCCGTGCACGGCCGGGGGCTGGGCACGGACGCCGTGCGCACGCTCGCCCGCCACTTCGTCCACGACCGCGGATTCCACCGCCTGGTCATCGACCCGGCCGCCGACAACGCCCCCGCGATCCGCTGCTACACCAAGGTCGGCTTCCGGCCCGTCGGCATCATGCGCCAGTACGAGCGCGGCCCGGACGGCACCTGGCACGACGGCCTGCTCATGGACCTGCTGGCCGACGAGCTGCCGGACTGACCGCGCCGGGAACAGGGGCGCGGCACGACGGGCCCACCGCCCCGGGACGCTCGTACCCGGTGACACTCCGACCTCCCGCCTCAGCCGCGTGTCGAACGATGAACTCCTCCTCCAGCACACGAAGTTCGACCCGATCCCGACTACCCGGCGTCCTCGCGCCCGCGCCCGCACCCGCACGGGCACCAGCACCCACCCGCACCCCCACCCCCACATCACGAACAGCCGGGTGGCGAGCGCGACCGCAGCCGTGACCAGGGCGTACGGGCGTCCCTGCTGCGCGTACTGCTGCATCGTGGGCAGCAGCGCCACGGTGAGCCCGGCGCCTCCGGAGGGCCCCGGGGGGGAGCCGCCCCCTAGACTTGCGGCGTCCCGTACCGACCGAACGAGGCGAGGAGCCGAGGGAGTGAAGGCCGACCAGCCCGGAGACGGCGCCGCCGAGCGGCACGAGAGGTGGCTGCAGAGGGGGGTCGCGCTGCGCGCGTTCTTCTACATCTTCGGCACGCACCTGTTCGCCGGCTTCGTCTGGCTGCTCTTCTACGTGGGCGAGCACGCCAAGAAGTGACCGCACCCCGGGCCTGCGAGCCCCCCGGCGGTCGATTGGACCAGGGTCACGGCATCGGATTGGCCCTACTGGGGAGGCCACCGGCTGCCTAGGCTCGGCAGCGTGACCAACACCGTTGACTTCTACTTCGACCCGATCTGCCCGTTCGCCTGGATCACCTCGCGCTGGATCCTGGAGGTCGAGCGCCAGCGGGAGCTCGAGCTGACCTTCCGCGTGATGAGCCTGTCCGTACTCAACGAGGGCCGCGAGGACCTCCCCGAGCGCTACCAGCGGCTCATGGAGACCGGCTGGGGGCCGGTGCGGGTCTGCATCGCGGCGGCCCAGGAGCACGGTGAGCACGTGCTGCGCGACCTGTACACCGCCCTCGGGACCCGGCTGCACGTCGCCGACCGGCCCGCCGACGACGCGGTGCTCCGCGAAGCGCTGGCCGAGGCCGGGCTGCCGGTGGAGCTCGCCGCGGCGGCACACCGCACCGACTACGACGAGGCGCTGCGCAAGAGCCACCACCAGGGCATGGACCCGGTCGGCGAGGAGGTCGGCACGCCCACCCTGCACATCGACGGCACGGCGTTCTTCGGCCCCGTGCTCACCGCGATCCCGCGGGGCGAGGACGCGCTGCGCGTCTTCGACGGGGTCCGGCTCCTGGCCGGGTACGACAGGTTCTTCGAGCTCAAGCGGACCCGCACCGGGTCGCTGGACTTCTCGTGAGGAGGGACCGCACGGTGCCGAACACCACGAACACCACGAGCACCACCGGAACCACGCGGGCCACCGACACTGCCCGGACCGCCGCCACCGCCGCCTTCTTCCACTCGCTGCACGTCCCGGGCAAACCCCTCGTCCTCCCCAACGCCTGGGACGTCGCCTCCGCCCGCCTGGTGGCCGGGGCCGGCGCCGCCGCGCTGGCCACCACCAGCGCCGGTGTCGCCTGGTCCCTCGGCCACGGCGACGGCGGCCACCTCGCGCGCGACGAGGCGCTGGCCGCCCTCGGCCGGATCGCCGACGCCGTCGACATCCCGGTGACCGCCGACATCGAGGCCGGGTACGCCGAGGACCCCGCGGGCGTGGCCGAGACCGTCCGCCGCGTGCTGGCCGCCGGGATCGTCGGTGTGAACCTGGAGGACGGGCTGCGCCCCGTGGCGGAGCAGACGGAGCGGCTGGCCGCCGCCCGGGCCGCGGCGAACGCGGCGGGCGTCCCGCTGTACCTCAACGCCCGCATCGACACCCACCGGCTCCTGCCCGCCGGTACGCGCGGGCGCTGGCTGCCGGAGACCCTGGAGCGGGCCCACGCCTACGCGGCCGCCGGCGCCGACGGCGTCTTCGTCCTCGGCACGCTCCGCGCGGACGAGGTGCGGGCCCTGGTCTCGGCCTCGCCGCTGCCGGTGAACGTGTCCGCCGGGCCCGGCAGCCTCCCGGTCGCGGAGCTCGCCGCCGCCGGTGCCGCCAGGATCAGCGCGGGCGCGGCGCTCGCCGAGGCGGCGTACGGACTGGCCGCGCGCGCCGCGCGGGAACTGCTCACCGAGGGCACCACCACCAGCCTGGAGGGCGGCCTGGACTACCCGACCCTCAACACCCTCCTGCTCGCGTCCGCGGAGCGTGCCCGCCCGGCTCCCCACCCGGCCCCCCGCCCGACGCCCTGACCGGCGCCCCGCCCCTCCCCCCGCCAGGCTCCCCCGGCGTGACCTCCACGGTCCTCCTCTAGAGTTCCCCCTACGGACCTCAGCAGGCCGCAGAACCGACCGCAGAACCGACGGAGGAACCACCGTGACCGACCTGGCGCCCATGACCCTGCAGCAGGAGATCGCCCGGGATCTCCAGGTGCCCGCGACCTTCGACGCCCAGCAGGAGATCGAGCGCCGGGTGGCCTTCCTCGCCGACCGGCTCCTCGAGTCGGGCCTGCGCTCCCTGGTGCTGGGCATCAGCGGCGGCGTGGACTCCACGACCGCGGGCCGGCTGTGCCAGCTCGCGGTCGAGCGGGTCCGCGCCACCGGCCGGGAGGCGACGTTCTTCGCGATGCGCCTGCCGTACGGCACCCAGGCCGACGAGAAGGACGCCCAGCTGGCGCTGGACTTCATCCGGGCCGACCGGGTCCTGACGGTGGACGTGCGGCCGGCCAGCGACGCCGCGCTGGAGGCCGCAGTGGCCGCCGGCACCGCCTTCCGCGACGCGCACCACCAGGACTTCGTCCACGGCAACATCAAGGCCCGCCAGCGCATGGTCGCCCAGTACGCCGTCGCCGGCGCCCACGACGGCCTGGTGGTGGGTACCGACCACGCCGCCGAGGCGATCTCCGGCTTCTTCACCAAGTTCGGTGACGGCGCCGCGGACGTGGTGCCGCTGACCGGTCTGACCAAGCGCCGGGTACGGGCCGTGTCCGAGGCCCTCGGCGCGCCCGCCGAGCTGGTCTGGAAGACCCCGACCGCCGACCTGGAGACGCTGGACCCGGGCAAGCCGGACGAGGACGCACTCGGCGTCACGTACGACGACATCGACGACTTCCTGGAGGGCAAGCCGGTCGGCGAGCCCGCCTTCACCGCCATCGTGGACCGCTACCGCCGCACCGAGCACAAGCGGCAGCTGCCGATCGCTCCCTGAGGCGGGAACGTCCGGGATCCCAAGCGGGATCCCGGACGGAACCGGCACGGAACCGGCACGGAACCGGCACGGAACCGGCACGGAACCGGCACGGAACCGGCACGGAACCCGAGCGGATCCCGAGCCGGATCCCCCGCCGCACGGGTTGTTCACTTCGGGATCATGAAGATCACACCGGCGCGTGGGCGGGTCGTCCCCCGCGCCGGTGAGGGTGCGTGCGCGCTGAAGACATCAGCGTCCCTCCACCCGAAGGACCCCATGTGAACCGCACCATCTCCCGCGGTGTCGCCTCCGCCGCGGCCCTGCTCGCCGTCGCGACCGCGGGCAGCAGCGCCTCGGCACAGGACCTCGACCGGCCCGTGCACGCCGGCCGCCCCCACTTCTACGGGACGAAGACCCCGTACGCGCCCCAGCAGCGGCCCGAGGACCTGCGGCCGGCGCCGCGCGGCTACGCCCCGGTCTTCGCCGAGGTCGTCGCCCGGCACGGCTCGCGGGCCATGTCCGACGGCGAGGACGCGGGGGCGGTGCTCGCGCTGCTGGAGTCCGCGCACGGCACCGGCGCCCTGACCGACCTCGGCGAGCGGCTGCTCCCCCCGGTGCGCGCACTGAACACCGCGGCCGCCGCTCTCGGGTACGGCAACCTGTCCGGCCGCGGCGCCCGCGAGCACCGGGAGATGGCCGGGCGGCTCCACGAGCGGCTCCCGGAGCTGTTCGAGGCGGCCGTCGCCGGCCACGAGCCGATCGAGGTCAGGACCTCGGGCCAGGGCCGGGCCGTGGCCAGCGGCCGCTCGTTCACCGACGGCCTGACGGCGGGCGACCCGGACCTGGCGGGGCTCGTACAGGCCCCGGTCACGGACAAGAACCTGCTGTACTTCCACAAGCAGCCGCAGAACGCCGACTACCAGGCGTACGTCGCCGGCGACCCAGACCTGGCCGCGGTCCTGGCCCGCATCGACGCCGACCCGCGGACCGGCCGGACGGCCGCGCACGTCGTCTCCCGGCTGTTCGACGAGGAGTTCGCCGCGGCGCTGCCCGCCGCGGACCGGGTGTCGTTCGCCCGGTCCCTGCACGCGCTGTACAGCTCGGCGCCCGACCTCGCGGACGAGGTGCCGGACGTGGACCTCGACCCGTTCCTGACGCCTCGGGACGCCGAGTGGCTGGCGTACCTCGACGACGCCGAGGAGTTCTACGAGAAGGGGCCCGCCTTCCGCGGCCGCACGATCACCTACGGCATGGCGGGCGTCCTGCTCGACGACCTCTTCGCGCAGGTCGAGGCCAAGGCGACGGGACGCAGCGACAAGGCCGTCGCACTGCGCTTCACCCACGCCGAGGAGCTGATCCCCCTGGCGGTGCAGCTCGGCCTGCCGGGCAGCACGCGGCCCGCGGCCGCCGACGAGCCGTACTCCTACGCCAACAACGCCTGGCGCGGCGAGCGGGTGGCCCCGATGGCGGTGAACGTCCAGTGGGAGCTGTACGCCCGGACCGCCCCCGACGCCGCCGGGGCCCCCGCCAAGGCGCCGCGGTACCTCGTGCGGATGCTCTACAACGAGCGCGCGACGGCCTTCAAGCCCTCGTGCCGCCCGGTCGCCCCGGGCAGCCGCTTCTACGACCTGGCGGAACTCGAGCGCTGCTTCGGCCGCGCGTAGCGAGGCGGTGGGGCCCGAAATCCCGTGGCCGGCAGCCGTCGGCCACGGGTAGCGTCGGGCCCCCGACCAGCCGCACCGGCGGCCGGTCCCCGCACCGAGAGAGCGACCGCCATGACCACCGCCGCCCCGACGACGACCCTGTGGCGCCCCACCGGCCCCGCGGAGCTCGATCTCGTCCGGCGGTCGGGCTGGCGCGCCTGGCCGCCGCGGCTGCCCGAGCAGCCCGTCTTCTATCCGGTACTGAACGAGGACTACGCCATCCGCATCGCGCGCGAGTGGAACGTGCCGCACAGCGGCGCGGGGTACGTCACGCGCTTCGAGGTCGACTCCGCGTTCGTCAGCCGCTATCCCGTGCACCAGGCAGGCGGTCGCACGATCCTCGAACCGTGGGTGCCCGCAGAGGAGTTGGACGAATTCAACGCCCACATCATCGGACCGATCCGGGTGACGCACGAGTTCCAGTGAAGCCCCGCGCACTCCCCCTCCCTCCCCCTCACCCCCACCACCATCGGCAATCCGTTCGACGGGGGCGCGGGGACCGGCCTAGCCTCGGCGGGTGGACCACTCGGAGCTCATCACGTTGTCGCTGCGCGCGGCGCTGATACCGTGCGCCGCCCTCGCGCTGCTGTGGGCGGCGCGGTGGTGGCGCAACCGGGTCGTCGCCCGGCGCCTGGCGGGGCGCGGTGTCGACCCGTACTACGCCCTGCTCCTGACGGACCGGCAGGACGAGGCGGTGGTGGCCGCGGCGGCCGAGCTGCTGGCCGCCGGACTCCTCGAGGTGGACGCCGAGGGCGAGGTGCGGCCCACCGCGGCCGGCCGCGACCCCGGGCGCACGCCGGACCGCCCGGCGCCGGCCCTGCTCCTCGGCATGGTCCGGGAGCGCCACTACCCCGTGCGGCTCGGCCATCTCGTGGCGAACGGCCGACTGCCGGTGCAGTTCCAGGCGTTCGCCCTGACGTACACCCGGAACCTGCCCCGCTGGGCGCAGGCACGGGAAAGCGGCGCCGCCACCTGCCTCGTGATGGTCCTCTACCTCTACTACGCGGCGGTGCACTACGGGATGCTGCTCGGCCTCCTGACCGACCTCGCGCCGTACGGCCCCGACGACGTGCCGGCCGCCGGGGCCGCGCTCGGCGCCCTCGCCCTGCTGGCCGTGCTCCCGAAGGCATGGCGGCGGGTCCGACCCCGACCGGACCGCGCCGACCGCGTCCGCGCGTTCTGCACGGGCATCGACGCACCCGTCCCGGAGTCGGTCGGCGCTCGCCGGCGCACGCTGCTCGAACGCAGCCTCGAACCGGCGGACTGCCCCTCCTGCGCGGACGCCCCGACCTGGCTGGCGCCGGACCCCTTCCCCGCCGCCGTCTGAGCACGGCCGGACGGCGGCGTCCCCGGCGGGGCCCCCTGTCCCGCTCGCGCACGAGGGGTCATGCTGGGGTGCCGACGGAGGGAGCGCGATGGCGGACGACGACGCCGACGACGGGGTCGAGAGGGCCGGCGGCATCGAGGTGCGACCGATGTCCGGGCACACCGGGGCCGAGATCGGCGGGGTGGAGCTGGCCAAGCCCCTGGACGACGCGGCCGCGGCCGCGATCCGGTCGGCGCTGCTGCGCTGGAAGGTGGTGTTCTTCCGCGGCCAGCACCTCGACCACGACGGCCACCTCGCCGTGGCCCGGCGCTTCGGCGAGCCGATCGCCCTCCCCCGGCGGGGCGGGTACTCACCGGCGGAGCACCCCGAGATCGAGACCACCGCGGACCGACTGGAGCTGGGCGGCCGGTTCGGCATGGACCGCGCGGAGTGGCTCGACCGCCGCCGGCACACGCTGCTGCGGGGCTGGCACTGCGACCACGGCGCCCGGATCGACCCGCCGGCCGCGACGATCCTGCGCGCCGAGACCGTCCCCCCGTACGGCGGCGACACCTGCTGGTCGAACCTGGCGGCCGCGTACGCGGGCCTGTCCGAGCCGCTGCGCCACTTCGTCGACGGACTGCGCGCCGAGCACCGGCAGGGGGTGGGCTACGAGCCCCGACCGGGCGAGGACGCGTACGTGCGGCACCTCCTGGAGCACCAGACCGCCTCCCACCACCCGCTGGTGCGCGTGCACCCGGAGTCGGGCGAGCGGCTGCTCTTCGTCAACGGGTACTACGTGCAACGGATCCTGGGCCTCACCCAGGCCGAGAGCGCGCCGCTGCTGGAGCTGCTCGTGGAGCAGGCGGTCCGGCCCGAGTACACGGTGCGCTTCCGGTGGCGGCCCGGCGACGTGGCCTTCTGGGACAACCGCGCCACCGTCCACCTCGCACCGAGCGACACCGGTCGGCTCGACCACCCGCGCATCATGCACCGGGTGATGCTCGCCGGAGAGGTACCGGTGGGGGTCGACGGCACACCGTCGGAGCCGGTGACGGGCACCGAAGCGGGGCGGTGGTGACACCACCACGGAAGACCGGGACCGACAGGGACCAGGCCGGGCCGGGCCGGGACCGGAACGGGCCGGCACGGAACCGGCCAGGCCCCGGACCGGACCAGTCCAGTCCAGTCCAGTCCAGTCCACAACACATCCGGAGCCGACCCGAAACCGATCCACAACGAATCCGGGGCCGGTCCACGAGGGGGGACGCAAACCCACCCTTCCCCGGATTAACCGTTTGCGGGGCCCCACAGCCCTCCCGGAGCATGGCCCGTTGTGAGTACCCCCCGCCGCCTGACCGCGCTCCTGCCCGACCTGTCCCCGTGGCGTTCCAGCCGCGACTTCCGCCTGCTGTTCTGGCAGGGCACGGTGACGTTCCTCGGCTCGTTCATGGCGATGATCGCGCTACCGCTGCAGATCAAGGGACTGACAGGATCGCCACTCGCGGTCGGCGCGATGGGCGCCGTGGAGCTCGTGCCCCTGGTGGTGTGCGGACTGTACGGCGGCGCGCTCGCGGACGCGGTCGACCGGCGGCGGCTGATCCTCCTCACCGAGGCCGCGCTGGGCGTACTCGCGCTGGTCCTGCTGGTGAACGCCCTGCTGCCGGACCCGCTGCTGTGGCCGCTGTACGTGGTGGCCGCCGGCGTCTCCGGACTTGCGGGCCTGCAACGCCCGGCGATCGACTCCCTGATGGCCCGGATCGTGCCGCACGACCAGATGACGGCGGCCGCCGCCCTCAACTCGATCCGCTACAACATCGGCGCGGTCGCCGGCCCGGCTCTCGCCGGCCTGGTCGTGGCGTACGCGGGCTACGCCGCCGCGTACGTCGTGACGGCGACCGGCTTCGCCGTCTCGGTGCTGCTGTGCTCCCGCCTCTCCCCCGCGCCGCCCGCGCACGGCGCCGAACGCCCGTCGTTGCGCGGCATCGCCGAAGGCGCCCGCTACGCGTGGAGCCGGCCGGTGCTGCTGGGCACGTACGCCGTGGACCTGGCGGCGATGTTCTTCGCCTTCCCCAACACGATCTTCCCGTTCCTCGCCGACGAGCTGGACGCCGTGTGGGCGCTGGGCCTCATGTACGGGGCGGGGGCCGTCGGCTCTCTGCTCCTCGGCCTCACCAGCGGCTGGACGTCGAAGGTGCGCCGGCACGGCCTCCTCGTGCTGTGCGGCGCGACGGTCTGGGGCCTGGCCATCGCCGCCGCCGGCTGGTCCGCGAACGTCTGGCTGGTACTGCTGTGCCTCGCCGTCGCGGGCGCCGGGGACATGCTGAGCGGACTGGGTCGGGCCACCATCTGGAACCAGACCATCCCGGACGCACTGCGCGGGCGGCTCGCAGGCATAGAGGTGCTGTCGTACAGCGTCGGACCGCAGCTCGGCCAGGTGCGCGCGGGCACGATGGCGGGCTGGACCGGTACGCGGGCCGCCTTCTGGACGGGCGGGGTGGCGTGCGTGGCGTCGGTGGCGGTGCTGGCCGCGCTGCTGCCGAAGCTCTTCACGTACGACGCCCGGACCGACGCCGACGCACTGGCGCGCCGCGCCGCCAAGGCGTCCGCCGGACCCGCGAGCGCGGGCCCCACGGACGCGGGTTCCCCGGACACGCTGGCAAGCTCCCGGCCGTAAAGGGGGGCGCACCGGTGCGGACACCCGGGCCGCCAACTCACGAGAGTGCCGTCCCGTGGTGTGTGGGGGAGGCGCTTGACAGGGGTGGCAGGCTGGACCGGAGGCAGGCCCGGGCCGGAGGTGGCCGAAGGCCAGGGCCGAAGGCCAGGGCCGAAGGCCCCGAAGCCCTCGGGGTGGGCCTGCCGCAGGGCCTGCAGGCCGCCCCTGTCGAGCGCCGAGGGGACCCACACACCACGGGACGGCCCGCCACCCACCCCACCCCGACACCGGCCCCCACACCACGGCGGCTCGCCCGAAGCGAGCCCACCCCCACACCCGCGTCCCCCACGAAGCCAGCCGAAAGCAAGCCCACCCCGCCCCCTCCCCCCGCCCCCTCCCCCCGCCCCCGTAATCCACGGGACACCCACCCCCCGGCCGGAGAGAATGCCACCATGAACGATCATGGCTTCGACTCCGCCGCAGCCCCCGACTTCCGCACCAAACCCACCCTCACCGGCAAGGCTGTCCAGCTCCGCCCGGTCACGGCGGAGGACGTCCCCGCACTGTTGCCGATGTTCCTCGATCCGGAGGCCACCCGCCTGACCGGCAGTCACGGCGACCACCCGGCCGACCCGGAGGGGCTGCGCGCCTGGTACGGCTCGCGCGGCGACCAGGACGACCGGCTGGACCTCGCCGTCGTCGACCGGGCGTCCGACCGCGTCGTCGGCGAGGCCGTGCTCAACGACTGGGACCCGGACAACGAGAGCTGCGGATTCCGCATCAGCCTCGTACCGGCCGCCCTCGGACGCGGCCTCGGCACGGAGGCCACGCGCCTGATCGTGGGCCACGCCTTCGAAGGCCTCGGCCTGCACCGGGTCTCGCTGGAGGTGTACGCCTTCAACCCGCGCGCCCGCCGCGCGTACGAGAAGGTCGGCTTCGTCGCCGAGGGCGTCCTGCGCCACGCACTGCTCTGGGAGGGTGAACGGGTGGACGCCACGGTGATGTCCGTCCTGGCACCCGAATGGGCCCGGCACCGGGGCCGGCCGGAGCAGGCCACCGGGGCCCTCTGAGGTAGGTACCCGGGCGAGCCCCGCAGAGGGGCCGGGGGCGGGGCGTCAGCGGGCGCGGCCAGGGGCCGGGGCGGCCACCGCGTCCACGCAGACCGAACAGTACGTCTGGCCGGCGTCGGGGGCACCGGCGTCCAGCAGGCCCCCGCACAGGGCCGCCACGTTCTGGCCCGCCACCACCAGGTGCCAGACCGGCTGGCCGCCCTCGGCCAGGCCCGCGTGTATCTCGTACATGCCCACGCACCTCCCATGTCCGGCGGCCCGCCGCGGGGAGCGGGGGCCGGGTCGGACGCGTGTAGGGTCCTCCGCCATGGTGCGGCCCCGCGCACCGACCCGCATGCCCAGCGGTCCCGAGCGGACCCCACCGGACGCCGCAGGCCGCTGCGCGGGAAGATTTCCGCGCAGCGGCCGTGACCTCCCCGGCCGGCCGTCGTTGAACAGTCCGGTCAAGCGAAGTGCAAAAGAGACCCCGGGATCCGTCGTCGTCTCCCGGGGTCTCGCGCTGCACCAGCCGAGGGTCGGCCTCACCCGACGGCCGGCACCCGAGGTTCAACCTCAACCGAGGTCCGCAACCAGGACGGTCGCGTTGTCCGCATGGCCCGTCCCGAGGCCGACCGCCGCTGCGACCAGCTCGCGGGCGACGCGCCGTACCGGACCCCGCAGGTACTCCTCCAGTCCCCGCCCCGCGTCCTCGAGGGGCTCGTACGCCCCGTCGCTGGCCAGCAGCAGCCGTCCGAGGGCCGGCACCCGGACGACGTCGATGAGCGGGTCGGGCCGCGGGTCGCCGAGGAACGACGTCACGACGTTGCGGGCGTACGGGCCGGGGTCCATGCCCATCTCCAGCAGGTGGCGGCGCATGTTGTGGTCGGTGGTCAGGCGTACGGCCGCCACCGCGTCCGGCGCGAGGAGGTACGCGCGGGAGTCGCCGCACCAGGCCACCTCCAGCTCGCCGCCGGCCTCCGTCGTGGCCACCACGGCGACCGCGCAGGGCGGTTCGGCGCCCTCGGCCCGGCGGGCGGGCTCGGCCGCGAGAGCCGCGTGGACCGCGCGCAACCCCGCCCCGGCGCCCGAGCGGGCCGCCGAGCCCGCCAGCCGGCGGGCGGTGCCGCGCGTCCAGGCCCGGACCTCGTCGTTGCTGCCGATGCCGTCCAGCAGGACGTACGCCCGCCTGCCCTCGTGGGTGAAGGTGGCGGTGGCGTCGCACTGGTGCGAACGGTCGCCGATCAGCTGGGCGGTGGCGTGGCCGGGCATGCGGTCTCCTGTCGGGGCGGAGTACCGATAGTGGCCCGGCACGGGCGCCGGGGCGACAGGCTCGCCCGAAGATCGCCGGAGCGGACCGCGCCCGCCCACCCCGGCGGCGCAGTTCCGGAGGCACGCACGCACGGACGCACGGACGCTCGGACGCACGCACGGACGACCCAGGACACCCGGTCGGCACACGAGGGGTGGGAGCTCGCCGACGCCCACCCCCCGCAACCTCACGACTTCGCGACTTCACGACCTCGCGAACCGGTGCCGCCGATCAGCAGCGCGGGCAGGCGTCGCGGATGACGCGCCAGGTGAAGGTCGTGCTGCCGGGGATGCCTGCGGCGTCGGTGGCCGTGACGGTCACGGTGCGCGTGCCGGAGCCGCGCGCCAGGCCGGTGATGAGGCCGGTGCTCGCGTTGATCGACGTGCCGAGGGGCAGGTTCGACGCGGACCAGGTGTACGGGTACGTGCCGCCGCCGACCGTCATCTGCAGGTAGACGTCGTCGTACTGGAGATTCGTCTGGGTACCGGGGTTGCCCACGACGACCACGCCCAGCGGCGCGCGGTGGGCGGTGGGGGCCGTGGCAGTGGCCTCGGTGAGCGTGGCGGCGTTGCCGGTGCCGCCCGTCGCGCCCAGCAGGGCGGCCGTCGCGGACAGGCTGACGAACAGGGCGGCGAACCGCCGGCGGGTGCGCGGGGACGTACTCAAGATGACCTCCGAGTCGGGCTCGTGCCGGGTGGACGTGCGGTGGTACGTCGGCTTGCGCCCGCAGCATAGGAATCCGGCCAGACCCCTCACCAGAGCGGCGGATCCCCGCAGAACTGGGGGGTTGCGCGGCCCCGCCGACCGTGCCGGCCTCCCCCGCGCCCGTGCCCGGGCCCGGCCACGGGCGCCGGGGGCGGGCGCGTGGTTCGGGGCCGGGGCGACGGGGTCAGGCGGTGGCCGTGCCGCGGCGCGGGCGGGGGACCAGTTCACCGCCGCAGTTGGGGCAGGTGCGGTGCATCGCCTCGCCGCACGGGACGCAGAAGGTGCACTCGTACGAGCAGATGAAGGCGGCCCCGTCCGGTGCCAGTTCGGTGCTCGTGCACTTCTCGCACAGGGTGCGCATCTCCAGGGCCATGACTCTCCTCACCGGTGGGTCACCGGTCGGCGGCCGCCCTCGGCGGGCCGGACCGGACTCGACCCCTCGATTCTCGGTCACTCGATCTTGGAGGAACAGCGCGGGTCCTGCCGGGCTCCCCACCGATCCTGCCACCGGCCCGCGCGGCACGGCTCCTTCCGGCCAATGACTTGACGAGGCCCTGACAATTACGGACCCCTGTGGGACCTTCCTTGACGCACCCGGATCCGCGCACGGCTCCGCCCGCCGGACTCGGAGTCCGGGCTCCGCACACCCCCACAAGGACGTGTCCAGAAGGAGCGACATGAGGACGATCTCGAAGCTGTCGTGCGTCACCGCCCTGCTCCTCGCCGCCACCGCCGGCGCCGCCACCGCGGCGAGCGCCCTGGGGCCCACGGCCGACCAGCAGGTCGACGGCGTCATCGTGGTGGCGGGCAACACCTGTACGTGGACCAACGCCCGCACCAGCGCCAACCCCCCGAGCGCACTGACGATCGACCGCGCCACCATCAACAGGCCCGGCGGCAACCTCGCCTGCGGCGGCGGCATCACCGCGTCGCTGAACAACAACCCCGCCGTGACGTTCGACGACGCGGCCGGCACGGCCAAGGCCGACGCCATCGACATCACCGGCAAGCAGAGCTTCATCTCCTGCCGCTACCGCGTGACCAACGTCGTCTGGAACCGTGACGGCGCCACCCGCAAGTACGTCAACCAGGCCTTCACCGCCACGAAGACCTCCGGCAGCTTCCTGTGCCCGGGGTCGGTGACCACGGCGGCCGGGGACGCCTCTCTGCTCTTCCACTGAGCCGCGTCCCGGGGCCGGCTCGCAGGCACGGCCCACCCTCGGGCAGGGCCCGACCCCCCGGGCCGGGCCGCGTCAGCGGCGGGCGCGGCGCGGCCCGGAGGCCCGACGCCCGCCGCCGTCCCGGAGCTCGGTGCGGCGGACGAACTTCAGGCCCGACCAGTCCGTGCCGAGGGCCGCGACCTTGACGTCGACGAGGCCGAGCGGGAGGTACGCCTCGCGCAGGTCGTTCTCCGTGATGTCGCTGTCGTGGCCCGCGGCCCGGCGGGGCCAGGCGATCCACAGCGCGGCCGGATCGGCCAGGGCGGCCGCCAGCGCCGGGGCGTCGGCGGCGAGTTCGGCGCGGCTGCGGTGGAAGACCACCGTCACGTCCGCGCCGGGCGGGTCCCCCGCCACCACCGTGCAGTCCGCGGGGAGACCGGGGATCGGCCACGGGTCCGGGGCGTCGCGCAGGTGCACCTCGGCGCCCGGCCCGATGCCGAGCTTCCTGGCCAACGGGGTACCGCCGCCGGCCGCACCGCCCGGAGCGGCCCCGCCGGCCGCTACGCCGCCCGCCCCGCCGTCGCGACTCATGTCGCGACCGCCGACGTGACCACGAGGGGCGGCCAGGCCCGCTCCGCCTCCCAGGTGCGGCCCTGCACGAGCGCCGCTTCGGACACGCCGACCGCCTCGTCCACGGTGGGCCGGCGCTGGACCACCTCCCGGAACCGGGCGCGTTCGAGCAGGCGCGGGAAGACCTCGACGGGCCAGGCGCGGTTGTGCGCCTCCTGCCAGGTGCCGTCCGTGCGCAGCAGGCGCAGGGTCAGCTCCTCGCCGGGCCGGTACGCCCGGCCGGGGTCGCCGATCCGGAGCGAGGCGTACGGGCGGCCGGCGCAGGCGGGGTCGGTGCTCAGCAGCACGAACAGGCCGCCGGGCCGCAACAGCCGCCGCACCTCGGCGAACACCCCGAGCACCGCGTCCTCGGAGGGCAGCGAGGCGAGCACGTGGTTGCACATGACCGCGTCGGCGCAGCCGTCCGGGAGGCCGGTGGCCCGGCCGTTCTCGACGAGGTGGTACTCGGCCCCGGGCGTGCCCAGTCCGCGGGCCAGCGCCAGCATTTCGGAGCTGGTGTCCACGCCGACCAGCCGGACGCCGAGCCGCGCCGCGGCGCGGTCGGCCACCCGGCCGGGTCCGCACCCGAAGTCGACGAGCACGTCGCCCTCGCGGACGCGACGGGCGAGCGCCTCGAAGACGAAGGGGTAGCCGAGCAGCCAGTCCGTGTCCGCGGTCACCGCGGCGAAGGCGCGGGCACCGGCCGCGCCGGTCCAGTCGGTGCCCCGGTCCGCGGCCGGGCGCCCGGCGTCGGCCCGGTCCTCCGGGGCCTGTTCGTAGGAAACGTCGTCACTGCTCACAGCTCCCCACTATCGGGCCGGGGCCCCGGCCGCGGCCCGCACGACACGGGGGCACGGCGGCGTCCGCGGCCCTGCGACCAATGGCGCACGACGGCGTCCTCGGCACTGGGACCACCGGCGCACGACGGCGTCCTCGGCACTCCGACCACCCTTTCGTGGGACACCGGCGGAGGCTCGCCCCGAGCGGGTCGGGCCGGGGTGCGGGGGCGCGGGACCACCCTTCCGTGCGAAGCCCGCCCGGGCTGGGCCCCGCGCCGGTCCGGTTGCGGCACAGTGGGGCGGGTGCCACGTCGTACCGCGGGCCTGGTGGCCCTCTTCGTCGCCCTGTTCGTCCTGCCCGGCTGTGTGAGCCTCTCCCCCACCGCCGCGCCCGCCCCCGCTCCCGCCCCGGCCGGGCAGCGGCCGCTCGCGGGGTACGGGGCCACCGTGCGGCCGGACCGCCCGCGGGAGGAGTGGGGGCCCGTGCCCGATCCCGCGGCGGGGCCGGGCGGGTCGACCGGCACCTCCCGGGCGGCGGGGGACGCCCGACCGCCCGCCGGAGCCGACGCCCCCGGCCGACCGGCGACCGGAACGAACGCGCGCTCGGACTCGGGCTCGCGGGCGGAGTCGGGCTCGGGCTCGGGGTCGAACTCCGAGGAAGCCTCCGGGCGGGCCCGCCCGGACCACCGTGCACCCGCCCGGCCGGGGGGCACCACCCGGGTCCGGCCGCCCCACACGGTCCGCCCGCCCGCCTCCCGCCCCGCGCCGCGGCACCGGAAGCGCAAGCCGCCGGCCGCGCGGACGCCCGCGCCCCGGTCCGTCGACATGCGGGGGCTGTGCCGGGCCGCCGAGGGCGTGGCGGACCCGTCCGTCAGCCGCTTGTGCCGTGCGGCGTACGGCCGTTGAGGCGCCGACGTAGGCTCGGAGCATGCCGAGCGATCCCGCGCACGAGGGTGCGTCCCCGGACGCGTACGAGGTGGCCGTCGACCCCGGTGTGGAGGTGCCGGTGCCGCGCGCGGGCGAGGTGTGGGCGGTCGGGGCCGTGATCCTCGACCCGGCGGGCCGGGCCTTCGCCCAGCGCCGGGCCCCTGACCGGCGGCTGTTCCCGGACTGCTGGGACATCGTCGGCGGGCACGTCGAGCCCGGCGAAGCCCTGCTGGACGCCCTCGCCCGCGAGATCGGCGAGGAGACCGGGTGGCGGCTGCGCCGGGTACGGCGGCTGCTCGGCGTCTCGACGTGGACCGGGGACGACGGCGGCGGGCTGCGGCACGAGGCCGACTACCTGGTCGAGGTGGCGGGCGACCTCGACCGGCCCGCGCTGGAGTGGGCCAAGCACAGCGGTTACGACTGGTTCGGCCGGGCCGAGCTGCCGCGACTGAAGGAGAACTGCGCCCCGGGCGAGTACTTCATCCACGACCTGGTCGCGGCCACCCTGCGCACCGCGTCCGGTCGGTCCGGCGGCTCCTGACGCCGGGACGGGGCCGGCGGTTCCTGACGCCGGAGCGGGGCCGACGCGGGTCAGGCCTCCTGGAGCACCGAGAGGACGTTGCCGGCCGGGTCCTTGAACCAGGCGATGGCGGGGCCGCCCTCCTCGCGGACGATGCCGTGGTCGTCCTGGGCGAACCCCTCGTACCGTTCGAAGGCGACCCCCTTCGCACCGAGGTCGGCCACGGCCCGGTCGACGTCGGGCACCGGGAAGTTCAGCACGGTGAACGTCGCAGGCTCGTGGTTGTCCTTCGGGTAGAGCAGCACCCGGTTGCCCCCGGCGAGCTCGAGGAAAAGCATCCCGTTCTCCTCGGTCACCCGCAGGCCCAGGGTGTCGCTGTAGAAGCCCTTCACGCTCTCGATGCTGCCGACCGAGTAGCCGCTGAAGGCAGGACTGTCTCCCAGCATGGCCGATCGCCTCCGGTTCCTGGGGCCCGCACGGTCGCGGCACGCCCGGTGGTGGTCGTACACCCCGCGCGCGGCGGTGGTCGTACGCTGCCGTGGTCCATCGTGCCGTCGCCGCGGCGGGCACGCATGCCCGGCGCGGCGACGGTGTGACGGGACGGCCCGCGCGGGACCGGGTCTCGGACCGGTTCTCAGGGCCGGCGGACGTGGACCTCGGGGAAGGACGTCGAGGGGCCGTCCAGCACCGGCCGGGCGATCCCCTTCAGGTGCCGGTCGAAGAAGGCGGCCACGTAGGTGCGGGTGAGCCGCTCCGAGCGCTGCGGGCCGATGTCGTCCGGGAACGGGATGCCGGCCAGGTCGGCCAGGAGCGGCCCGTCGGTGAACGTGAGGTGGTTGGCGCCGGTCACCGTCAGCCAGCGCTTCCAACCGTCCAGGCGCGACCAGGCCCGCTTCCAGGACGCGTCCTCGGCCGAGTCCTGCTGACCGAAGAGCAGGAACGGGCGGCCGTCCAGCCCGTCGCGCGGGACCGGGACGAAGAAGCCGCCGTCCATGTTCACGCCGGCCCGGATCCGTCGGTCGGTGGCCATGCTCGCGGCCGCCGCGGTCCCGCCGAGGGAGTGGCCCGCCATACCGATGCGGCTCCGGTCGATCAGGTCGGCACGCTTCCAGTCCGCGCGGCGGCCCGTCAGCCGGTCGAGGACGAAGCGGACGTCCTTGGCGCGGCTGCGGGCGACGACGTCCGGGGTGCGGCCGGGGCCCTCCTCGCAGATCGCACAGGGCAGCGTCGTGCCGTCGGGGAAGGTGGTGCCGGTGTTCTCGTAGGTGTGGTCGACCAGCGCGACGACGTAGCCGCGGCTGGTCAGGTCCTCGGCGAGGCCGGTCAGGGTGGCCCGGGGCAGGGTGAACCCGGGCGAGAGCACCACCAGCGGGAAGCGTCCGTGGAGGGGCCGGGCCGCGGTGCGCGACCAGGTCCGGATGCCGCTGATCCGGCTGGGCGGGGTGGTGGAGCCGGGTGCCTTGCCCTCGAGCATCGACCGGGCCTCGGCCTCGGTCATGTACGCGGCCGGACTGCCGGTGCCGGGACGGGCCGGGTAGTACATCGACACCATCAGCCGGCGCGGACCGGCGGCCGGCACCCAGGGGTCGGTCCGGTGCCGGTCGGTCAGTTCGACTACGTCGCGGCCGACGGCGAACGGGCCGGTGGGGCGGGGCAGTCGGGCGGCGGCGGTGTAGGGAGCGCCGTCCGGGGCCGCGGTGCGGACGGCGGCCGCGGTGACTGCCGCCCCGGTGACGGGGGCGTCCGCGGCGAGGGCCGGGACGGCACCGGCGGCGGGGAGCAGCAGGGCCAGCGCGGTCGCGGTGACCAGGACGGTACGTCGGATCTTCTGCATGACGGGGACGCTAGGCGGAGGACGACGGCGGGGGCATCGTCGTCGAGGGGGACACCGCCTCGTCCGCTGTGCTGACACCAGATCATCTTCCGGTCTGAGACGGGGTGTTCACGGTCGCACCCCGACCGCCCGCCGCGGTCGCGCCGGCGCCCCGGCCGCACCGGGTCCCCCCGCGATCCGCACCCTTGACCGATTCCGCCGACACCTGATCAGATCATTTCGCACCGCGAACGTTCGCGACGTGCGAGGAACACGAGACGACGGGGGATGGGGAGCATGCGGGTCAAGGCGTTCGACCACCTGGTGCTGAACGTGCAGGACGTGGAGAAGTCGCTGGAGTTCTACACCGGGCCGCTCGGCCTGGAGGGGGTCCGGGTCGAGGAGTGGCGGGCGGGGAAGGTCCCGTTCCCGTCGGTGCGGGTCAACGGGGCCACGATCATCGACCTGTTCAGCCGGCCGCGCGGCGAGTCCAACGTGGACCACATCTGCCTCACGGTGGACCCGCTGGACTGGCAGGAGGTCATCGACTCGGGGGCCTTCACCGTGCTGGAGGGCCCGGTGCCGCGCTACGGTGCCCGGGGCAGCGCGCAGTCGATCTACGTGCGCGACCCGGACGGCAACACGGTCGAGCTGCGCTGGTACCCGGAGGACGCCGAGTAGCGGACCGCCCGGTCAGCGCACCACGAGGTCCGCGTGGCGGCGGGTCGCGGCGATCAGGCGGGCGTTGGCCTCGTCGGAACGGGAGACCCACGCCGCGGCCTCGTCCGGGCTGCGGCCGTGCCGGACGTGCCGGGCCACCAGTCGCTCGACCCGGACGCAGTCGTCGGGGGCCAGGTACCAGGTCTCGTCGAGCAGGGGGCGGACGTGCCGCCACTCCCCCGCCCCGTACAGCAGGTAGTTCCCCTCGGTGATCACCAGCGGTACGTCCGGGCCGACGGCGATGCTCCCGGCGACGGGCTCCTCCAGCGCACGGTCGAAGGCCGGCGCGTACACCGGTGCGGCGGAGTCCGGCGCGCACGCGGGTACGGCGGAGTCCGACGGGTACGGCGGTGCGGCGGGCTCGCGCAGGCGGCGCAGCAGGGCCGCGTACCCGGCGGCGTCGAACGTGTCGGGCGCGCCCTTGCGGTCGGCGCGGCCGAGCCGGACCAGCTCCGCCCGGGCGAGGTGGAAGCCGTCCATGGGCACGACCACGGCCAGCCCGGGGCCCAGTGCCCCGGCGAGGCGGGCGGCCAGCGTGGACTTGCCGGCGCCCGGCGGGCCCACGATGCCGAGGACGCGACGGCCCCCCGCGGTCGCCAGTGCGCGGGCCCGGGCCACCAGGTCTGGTATGTCCATGCCCCCATCATCCGGTACCGGCGGTCAGCTCGTCCGGTACCCGTGGTCGGGGCCGGTCAGTCGGGGAGGGGGCGGGCCTGGACGCCCGCCGCCGGGCTCTGGTGGCCGCCCGACGCCAGCATGCGCACCTCCGGGCGGTCGCCGATGACGGCGATCTCGGCGCGCACGATGCCGGTGGGGTCCTGGTAGACCGGGTGGCCGCCCGGGCCCTTGAGCTCGGTCCGGGTGACGACCACGATGTCCTCGCCCGCGTCGTCCCCGTCAGGAAAGATCAGTTCGTACCGCTGCACCGTCATCCGCTGCCTCCCGTCCAGACGATCGTGCGCCGCCGGTGCCGGGGCCGCCACACGCGGCGGCTCCCCGGTGCCCGGCCGCCCGTCCCGGTGCGGCCGAGCCCGACCGGGTGACCTGGGCGCCTGTCGGCGGGGGCGCGCGGACCGCGCCCGTCCGCCGTCCGGGTGAGCACGGCGTACGGGGCGGGTCCGGCAGGCGGGCGGACGACCGTGCGGCGGGGGGCCGGTCGACCGGCGCGGGCCGACCCGGTCGACCGGTCGGGGCGGCCCGGTGGGACGGTCGGTCGGGGCGGCGCGGTCAACCGGTCGGTGCGGCCCGGTGGCACGGTCGGGCCGGCCCGGTCGACCGGTCGGGCCGGCTCAGTCGACCGGTGCCGGTGGGCGCGGGGCGGGCGGCCGGTGGTGGGGCGGGTAGTCGGGGGTCGCCGGAGCCGTCGGCAGCCGCCAGTTCGCCAGCACCCGCACCACCGTGGCCGGGCTGAGCAGGGTCTGCGGCGGGGCGGTCAGCGACAGGACCCCGAAGAACCGGCCGGCGATCTCGGGGTCGCGGTTGGCGCCGGCCGTCACGCGCGCCATGTAGCGCTGCATGACCTTGGTGGCGCGGTCCGGCGGCGGCCCCTCCGTCTCCGGATAGCGCAGGTCCTCGCTCGTGGCGATCTGCCACGGCACCTCCGCCGTGGCCGCGATCGCGCGCTGGATCCGCCCGGCGGCGGCCGGGACCTCCCGTACGGGGAGCCCGCGCAGGGCGGCGCCGAGGGCCTCGGCGGCGGTGGCGGCCACGGTCATGCCGTGGCCGTAGACGGGGTTGAAGCGGCAGGCGGCGTCGCCGAGGACGACGAACCCGTCGGGCTGCCGGTCGAGCCGCTCGTAGTGGCGCCACTCGTTGGCGGTGGCGCGGAAGGCGGTGGCCGAGGACAGGGGCTTCGCCTCGCGCAGCGCCTCGTACAGGGCGGCGCTGCGCAGGCTCCGGGCGTAGTCCAGGAACGCGCCGTCGGCCGTCGGCGGGGCGTGCCGGCCGTTGCCGATGAGGGTGGCCATCCAGCGCCCGCCCTCCAGCGGCAGCAGCACTCCGCCGCGCGGGGTGTCCGGCCGGCCCTGGATGTACATGCCCTGCCAGCCGCGGCCGGTCTCGGACAGGCCTTCGTAGCACCGGCTGGAGTAGGCGAGGTGCGAGTCGTAGCGGGTGACCGCGGGGGCGGGGTGGCCCAGGGCGGCGAGCCAGTCGGGCGCGCGCGAGGTGCGGCCGCTGGCGTCGGCCACGAAGTGGGCGCGCAGCTCGGCCGGCACGTCCGGGGCGCCGCGGCGGGCGCGCAGCGTCACCCCCCGTACGGCGCGGCCGTCCGGGGTGGCGAGCAGGCCGGTGGCCTCGGCTCCGGCCAGCAGCCGGACCCGGCCGTCCCGCAGGACGGCGCGGCGCACGGTCCAGTCGAGCAGTTCGCGGCTGCCGCTGAGCACGGTCGCGCCGGGGACCGGTGCGAACCAGTCGGCGGGGCTCAGCCACAGGAAGTCGCGCGGGGTCTGGAGTTCCCGGGCGCCGGCCGCCTCGAGCTCCGCTCGGATGCCGGGCAGCAGCGACTCGAGCAGGTGGATGCCGCGGGACCACAGGACGTGGCAGTGGCGGGACTGCGGGACGCCGGGGCGGAAGCCGGGTGCCTCGCCGTCGAGGGGGTCGCGCTCGACCAGGGTGACGTGCGGGAAGCGCTCCGCGAGCACGCGGGCGGCCAGCAGGCCGGCCATGCCCGCGCCGAGCACGACGGCGTGGTCGGCGGCCCGGTCGGCGGCGCCGGCACCGGCCGCAGGCTGCTGCCCGGCGCTAGGGACGGGCCCGGGCGCGGGCTCCGTGCCTCCGCCGCCGTTCATGGCGTTGATCGTGGTCATGGCGGCGAGTCTCCAGTCCGCCGCGAACGGCCTGCCAGTGCGCACGCCGGAGCACGCAGGGCGCCCGGAGGCGGACCGGGGGCGCTCCGGGGGCGGACGGGGGAACGGGCGGGGGCACCGGCCACGGGTCGGGCCGGCGGCTGCCGCCGTGTGACGGACGCCGGCCAGCGCGACGCCGGCCACCGGGACCCCGGCCGCGACGCCGGCCACCCGGGCGTCGGCCGCCCGCGCCGGGCAGCCGACCCGCCACCGGTCCGTACGACGACACCGCCCGCCCCCGTGGTGCGGGGCGGGCGGTGTCGTGGTCGGCCGGGCGGTTCGCCCCGGCCGGCCGGGGGTCAGGCGGACTTGGCGGCGCCGGCGGTCTCCGGCTCGGCGGTCGGCTCCGCGTCGGCGGTGGTCTCGGCGTCCGCGGCCCCGGCGGGGGCCGGCCCGCTCGTGGCGGCCGGGGCGCCGGCGACGGTCGCGGTGGCCGCGTGGCGGGCGCGCAGGCCCACCCCGCCGATGACGGCGACCAGGCCGAAGGCCACGGCGGCGACGACGAAGGTCAGGGTGAAGCCGGACTCCTGGGGCAGCGGGGGCACGCCCGCGGGCAGGTGCTCGATCGTCTTGGAGGCCAGGATCGTGGTGACCACGGCGCTGCCGATCGCGCTGCCGGTGGAGCGGGAGATGGAGTTGATCCCGTTGGCGATGCCGCTCTGGTGGGGCGGGACGCTCGACATGATCACCGCGGGCATGGCGGCGTAGCCGAAGCTCACGGCCGCACCGGTGATCACGCCGGCGCCGATCACCGAGAAGGTGTGGCCGTGGTCCAGGGCGAGCCAGGCGAAGCCGGCGGCGCCGAGGGCGGCGGCCAGGCCGAGCGCGGCGCGCGGGCCGCGGTGGCGGACCAGCTGGCCGCCGATGGGCGAGGCGAGCAGCGAGACGATCGCGCCGGGGAGCAGGAACTCGACCGAGGCGCGCAGGATCGAGGCGTCGAAGCCGTAGCCGGTGAGGGCCTCGGGCATCTGGACGAGGTAGGAGATGCCGAGGAAGTTCGCGAACATGCCGAAGCCGACGAGGATGCCGGCCAGGTTGGCCATGAGCACCGGGCGGTGGACGAACATGCGCATGTCGACGAGCGGCTCGCGGACCTTGAGCTCGGTGAACACCCACAGGCCGGCCATGACGACGGCGCCGGCGAAGCTGCCGAGGGTGCGGCCGGAGGACCAGCCCCACTCGTGGCCCTGGGAGATGCCGAGCAGGAGCAGCAGCAGCGTGAGGCCGAGGGTCAGGGCGCCGAGGACGTCGGTGCGGCCGCCGGTCTTGGTGCGGGTGGCCGGAACGAGGAACAGGACGGCGAGCAGCGCGAGCACGGCGAAGCCGGTGGCCATCCAGAAGGCGTTGCGGTAGTCGGCGTCGGAGCCGGAGGTGAGCAGGCCGGTGGCGACCAGCGCCAGGCCGCTGCCGAACGCGAGGGTGCCGCTGACCAGCGCCATGGCGCCGGGGAGCTTCTGCGGGCGGACCTCCTCGCGCAGCACCGAGAGGGCGAGCGGGAAGATCGCGGTGGCGGCGCCCTGGAGCACGCGGCCCACGAGGAGGAGCGGGAGGGAGTTCGCGACGGCGGCGAGCACCGAGCCGAGGACCATCACGCCGAGGACGCCGACGAGGGTGGGCTTCTTGCCGTGCTGGTCGCCGAAGCGGCCGAGGAGCGGGGTGAACACGGCGGCCGACAGGAGGGTGGCGGTGGTCACCCAGCTGACGTTGGCCGTCGTCGTGCCCAGGTCGGCGCGGATCAGACCGAGGATCGGCACCGGCAGGGTCTGCATCATCGAGACGACCATGGCGGCGAGGCTCAGCGCGAAGACGATGACCGTCTCGTTGCGGCGCCCGGCGGTGCCGGTCTGCGCGGCGGTGGCGCCGCGGTCGGTGGCGGCCGTTGCGGCGGCGGCCGAGGGGGCGGGGTGACTCATGGGAGGCATGACCTTCTCGATTGCGGTGCCGGGGCGCGGGGCGGGCCCGCGGTCTTCCGGCTACTTGCTTCACGACAGATATGTTTCATCGCTTTAAGTACTTCACGAAGGTAGGCGAGGTTAGTTCACTTAGTCAAGTAAATGGTTCAGGGCTTGAAGGTTCCTTGACCTTCCCTGGGGAACGACCCCGCACACCCACCCCACTCGGGCGGTCCCGGGACCGCCGATGGCGGGAAACGCGCTGGTACGAAGCGGTTGCTCTGGCCCGCGCAGCGGAGTGGCGTCACGCCGGGCGGCCGGCCCGACCGTCCAATGAGCGCCTCATACGCCCCGACGTCCGAGGAGGCTCACCCATGGGGTCGTACGGTCAACCGCAGGTCAGCAGGCGCAGGCTGCTCACCGGTGCGCTGGGGTTCGGGGTGGCGGTCACCGCCGCTCCGGCGGCCCTGGCGGCCGCGCCGCCCGGCGACGCGGGCGTACGGAGCGGCGTACGGGAGGCCGGGCGCGCCGCGGCGCCACCGGCGGGCGGGTGGGTGCCCGGCGCCCCGCCGGAGATCCACGACTGCGAGGCCTGGGGAGCGCGCGAGTCGGCCGAGCCGGTCACGATCCTGTCCGCTCCCCCGCAGCGGATCGTCGTCCACCACACCTCGACGTCGAACGTGACCGACTACTCCAAGGAGCGCGCGTTCGCCCTCTCCCGCGCGATCCAGAACTACCACATGGACACCCAGGGCTGGATCGACACCGGCCAGCACTTCACGATCAGCCGGGGGGCGTTCGTCACCGAGGGGCGGCACCGCAGCCTGGGCGAACTGGAGGACGGGGAGCGGCAGGTGCGGGCGGCCCACTGCGTGGGACAGAACAGCACGGCCATCGGCATCGAGAACGAGGGCACGTACATGACGGTCTCGCCCCCGGCCGCGCAGTACCGGACCCTGACCGAGCTGTGCGCCTACATCTGCTCGCAGTACGGCATCGCCCCGTCCGAGATCTACGGCCACCGGGACTTCAACAGCACCGACTGCCCCGGCGACAAGCTGTACGCGATGCTGCCGAAGCTCCGGCAGGACGTCGCCGACGCGCTCGGCCAGCCCCTGGGCGAACCGCTGGTCCAACTGGCATGGCCCGAGCTGACCCCCTGGATCGGGCGACCCGAGTACCCGCCGACGGAGGCCGTCGAGCGGGAGCTGACCCGGCAGTTCATCCGGCCCCTGAGCGGGCTCGCACCGCACCCCGCCCCGTAGGGGAGGCCCGCCCCGCACGGGGCCGGCGCGATCGCCAACAGCCGCTGTCGGCGCGGCTGTTGGCACACCAAGTGGACCGCTCGCGTCAACCCCCCGGCCCCCTTGTGACTTGACGCGTACACCCCAACAATGCGCATGACAATCGAAGGATCTTCGGTTGCACCGCCATCAGAGGGGAACCCCCACATGAACAAGCCTCTCGCCAGCGCGCTGCTCTCCCTGCTCCTCGTGGGAGCGGCCGGCGCCCCGGCCATGGCCTCCGTACCCCGGGACCAGGCCCCGCAGGCCGGGCGGACGGCCACGACCGCCACCGCCACCGCCACCAAGGCCGCGGCCGTGCGCGCGGTCGACTTCGCGGGCACCGTCTCGCTCAGCAACTGCTCCGGCTCGCTGGTCCGCACCCCGAACTCGCTGGCCTCCGACCCCGCGCTCGTGCTCTCCAACGGCCACTGCCTGGAGACCGGCATGCCCGGCGCCGGTCAGGTCGTCGTGAACCGTTCGTCCAGCCGGTCGTTCGGCCTGCTCAACTCGGCCGGCACCCGGGTCGCGACGCTGCGCGCCAACAAGATCTCGTACGGCACGATGACCGACACGGACATCTCGATCTACCAGCTGACCAAGACGTACGCCCAGATCCAGAGCCAGTACGGGATCGGCGCCCTCACCCTCAACGACGCGCACCCCGTGCAGGGCACCGCCATCAAGGTGGTCTCGGGCTACTGGAAGCGCATCTACAGCTGCAACGCCGACGGGTTCGTCTACCGCCTGAAGGAGGGCGACTGGACCTGGAAGGACTCGCTGCGCTACACCTCCGCCTGCAACACCATCGGCGGCACGTCCGGCTCCCCCGTCGTCGACACCGCCACCGGCAAGGTGGTGGCCGTCAACAACACGGGCAACGAGGACGGCCAGCGGTGCACGGTCAACAACCCGTGCGAGGTGGACGAGAACGGCGTGGTGACGGTGCGTCAGGGCATCAACTACGCCCAGCAGACGTACATCATCGTGCCCTGCATCGGCGCGGGCAGCCAGATCGACCTGACCCGCCCGGGCTGCACGCTCCCGCGCCCGTAGTGCCCTGAGCGCGTGGCGGCCGGGGCCCGCGGGATCCCCGGCCGCCACGCACTCGGCGCGCGACCCCGGCTCCGGCATGCCTACGCTGGTGGGTGGATTTCTGACCCCTGCGGGAGGAGGACCGCCGTGAGCTGCTGGAACAGGCGATCGCGCCGCACCTTGGCGGCCTTGGCGACAACCGGCCTGCTGATCGCGCCCCTGTCGGCGCAGGCGGCGTACGCGGCGGATACCCCGTCCCCTTCGACATCGGCTTCCCAGAACGCCGACGACACCGGATTCCCCCAGCTCACCCCGGAGGTCGCGCGCAAGCTCGACCGGGTCCTGCGGGAGACGATGCGCACGACCAAGGTGCCCGGTGCGATCGTGGGCCTCTGGGCCCCCGGCAAGGGCAGCTACGTCAAGACCTTCGGCTTCTCCAACGTCCCGCCCCCCTCGGGCCGGACACCGGGAGCGGCCCCGGCGGCGACCCCTGAGCCGATGTCGACCGACTTCTACTCGCGCATCGGCAGCCTGACGAAGACCTTCACCGTCACCGCGCTGCTGGAGCTGGTGGACCAGGGCAAGATCTCGCTCGACGACCCGATCTCGAAGTACTACACGGACCTGCCGGCCGGCTCCAAGACCACCATGGCCGACCTGGAGAAGATCACGATCCGGGACCTCGCGGGCATGCGCAGCGGCCTCTACAGCTACTCGTTCGACCCGGGCTTCCAGCAGGCCTTCTTCACGAACCCTGACCGCCCGTTCACCCCGCAGGAGCTCCTGGACTACGCCTGGAAGCACCCGGTCATGTCCCCGCCGAACAAGGAGTTCTTCTACAGCAACACCAACCTCATCCTGCTGGGCCTGGTGGTCGAGAAGCTCACCGGCCGGCCGCTGCAGGACGTCATCAAGGACGACGTCACCGACCCGGCGGGCATGAACCGCACCATCTTCCCGACCGACGCCGCCTTCCCCTCGCCGCACCCGCAGGGCTACACGAACCAGACCCTGAGCGGCCAGGTCGAGGACTCGACCGACTGGAACCCCTCCTGGGGCTGGGCGGCCGGCGCGATGATCTCCACCCTCGACGACCTGCACACCTGGGCCAAGGTGATGGCCACGGGCGTCCTGCCCAACGGCAACCGCCTGATCAGCAAGGAGACGCAGAAGCAGCGGCTCACCTTCCCGCCCACGACCATCCCCGGCGCGGGCTACGGACTGGGCATCTTCAACGTCCAGGGCTGGATCGGGCACAACGGCTCGCTGCCCGGCTACGAGGCCCTCTCGATGTACCTGCCGGAGGCGGACGCCACGCTGGTGGTGCTCCTCAACACCGACATCCTGGTGGACGGCGTCCAGGAGCCGAGCACGCTCTTCGGCCAGGCGATCACGCAGGTCGTGACGCCGGACCACGTCTACTTCCTCCCGGCCGGCAACGCCGCCAGCGCCTCGGCCAGCCCGACCACGCCGAAGTCGCCGGGCCCCCGATAGCCCGACCCGCTCCCCCCACCGCCCTCGGCCCCCGGCCGGGGGCGGTGCAACGCCCCGCGCCCGGACCGCCCGGAGGGGGGACGGGCGGTACGGGCGCGGGGTGGGGCGCCGGGTGGCGCCGGGGACCGGGGCGGGACGCGTGGGGGGTCGCGTCGTCCTCCCCGGAGTGCGGGTCAGCGGGCGGCGAAGGCCTTCGTGAAGGCCAGCGGCGACTGGAGGATCGACGAACAGGTCGGGTCGGCCGAGTTCTTGGCGCCGCCCGGGCACTGCTTGTCGCGGGCGCCGGACCACATCGCGAGCCAGCCCAGGCCCCTGGAGCGGGCGAACTTCGCCAGCTGGGTGGCGTCCTCGACCGTGAAGACCTCGCTCGCGACGTCGTTCACGCCGATCATCGGGGTCACCGCGACCGTCTTCCACGCCGCCGCGTCCGACAGCCCCAGCACACCCTTGATCTGGGCCTGGGTGGCCGTGGCGGCCTGGATCGCGTAGCCGCCCATGTCCCCGCTGTACGCCGGGCCGTAGTCCATCGCCATGATGTTGACGGCGTCGATGTCCACGCCGTTGCGCTTGGCGTTCGCCAGCAGGTCGATGCCCGGCTGGGTCAGCCCCTCGGGCATGACCGGCAGGGTGAAGGAGACCTTGAGGCCGGGGTGCTTGCGCTGGAGCTGGGCGATGGCCTGGGCGCGCCGGGTGTTGGCCGCGGTGTCCGGGAGCGCGGCGCCCTCGATGTCGAAGTCGGCCTTGGTGAGGCGGTAGGTGTCGACGACCTTGCCGTACGCGGCGGCGACGTCCGCGGCGGAGGAGCAGGCCAGGGCCAGTTCGGAGCCGGCCGCGCCGCCGAACGAGACGCGCACGTCGCCGCCCTTGGCGCGCAGGGCCGGTATCTGGGAGGCCACGCGGTCGTCGCCGAGGGCGCTGACGCCGCCCCACAGCGGGTTGCAGCCGCCGCCGGAGGTGACGAAGGCGAGGTTGAACTCCTTGACGCCGGTCGCCGCCGCGGTGCCGACCAGGTCGAAGGCCGGGTAGAGGGAGGTGTCCACGTACGGCGCGAAGGCGGCGTTCGTGCCGCCGCCGGGCGGCACGGTCGAGGTGGAGGTGGGCCGCGGGGTGGCGGTGGGCTTGGCGGTGGCCGTCGGCTTGCCGGTGGGGCGCGTGGTCGCCGTCGGGGTGGGCTTGGCGGTGGGCCGGGTGGTCGGGCGGCCGGTGGGCTGCGGGGTGGTGCCCGAATCGGCCGAGCAGCGCTCCTTGTTGATGAGGCACCCCGTCGGGTTGCCGGGGCCGCTCGCGGCCGAGGTGACGAAGCCGACCGTGGCGGTGGCGCCGGGGGCCAGTCCCGCCGTGTCCCAGCGGGGCGGCCGGACGGTGACGTGGCGGCCGCTGACGGTCTGCTCCCCGTTCCAGAGGGAGGCCAGGGAGGTGCCGGCGGGCAGGTCGAACTCCAGGGTCCAGTCCTTCAGCGGCTTGTCGCCGTTGTTGGTGACGGCGTACTGGCCGGTGTAGCCGGTGGTCCAGCTGCTGGACCGGGTGAAGGTCGCGCCGACCGAGGCGGCGTTCGCGGTGCCCGTGAGGACGATCGCGGTGCCGCCGACGGCGGCCACGACCGCGAGGGCGCCGGCCGCCTTGGCCTTGCCGCTCGCCTTGCGGCGGTGTGAGTTCGGAGCCATGAGTGCCTGCCTCTGCTGCGGTGCGGTGGTGGGGACAGGAGCAGCACGCTAGCGGCGCGGAATCCGGCAAAACGGTCGTACAGCTGCACCGGCCGGGATCTTGAGGCTGGCTTAAGGTGGGCATCGGGGCGGATTAACCGCCGGTCGCGCGGGGTGCGTTGGCCGTCGCACGGCGTGCGTGACCCGTCGTGCGGGGGTGCGTTTCCCCGTGCGGGAGGGGCGCCCCGTTCGGCTCCGTCGTCCGCCCCCGGAAAACGCCAGTCCCGCCTCCGAACGGCTCGTGGCCGCAGGGGCGGGACGGGTTGGCACGTGGTGGGGTGCCCGGGGCGGCCCCGGGTTCGGGGCCCGCGTGCGAGCGGCGCCGGGAATCAGCCGCGGGCGGCCCGGTCACCCCGGCGCCGGCGCCAGGCGGCGCCCGCGGCGGCACCGATCAGGGCGGCGACGACCACCCCCGCGGTGGTCCACCAGGCGGCGCCCCGGCCGGAGTCGGCCTCGGCGTCGGCGTCCGTGTCGGCACCGGTCCGCGAGGTGCGGGCCGCGGTGGCGGGCACCTGCGGCGTGGACGCGGCGGGCGAGGCCGCGGAGCCCGTCGCGGGCGGCACGCCCGGGCCGCCGGCGGCGCCGGTCGACGTGCCCGCGGAAGCACCGGCGGATGCGGCGGCGGTCGCGCCCGCCGAAGGGCGGGTCACCGCGGTCGTGTCGACGACCGGGACGTCGACCCGACCGGCCGCGCGGCCGAGGGCCGGGAATCCCGCCTCGACCGTGACCTGCCACGTGCCGGGCGGCAGCGTCTCGGCGGTGGTCCAGCCGGCGGGCGTGCCCGCGTCGCGGACCAGCTTCCAGGGGCCCGCGGTGCGCGAGCCGTCGGGGCTGGTGGCGAACACGGTGGCGGCCACCTCCTCGTCGAGGGCGTCGCCGTCGTTCTCCCACGTGACGGTGGTGGTCACGTGGCCCTGGCGCTGACCGGTGAGCGTGATCTTCAGGGTGTCGCCGTGGGCGTGCGCGGGACCGGCCCCGAGGATCAGGGCGAGGAACAGCGCCACGACCACGGTCAGGGACGGTCCGGGCGTCGGGAGGACGCTCCCGCCGCGGACGGGGCCCGTGGAGGCGGCGGACGGAGCGGAAACGGTTCTTCGGATGCGCATGGGTGTCGCTGTCCTCTCCGGGATGGAACTCCGGCGTGGCCGGACCGCGGGCCCGGCCCGAGGGGCCGGGGGCACGCGGCCCGGGGCGAATGAGGGGTTGCGCGGTGGGCGGCCGCCCCCCGACGGCCGCCCACCGCCGCTCCCGCCCGATCGCCGCGGGTCCGGCCCGGGGGGGGTGGGGGGCGGGGCCTGCGGGCACGCGGCCATTCGGTGGGTGCACGGCAGGGCCGGGCGGGCGGCGA